>JAFTOB010000140.1 GCA_017451545.1 Clostridia bacterium
CGATGCAGGCGGCGAGCTCGTCCACGTGCTTCACTCCTCGCTCGGTGGGCGCGTCGGGAAAGAGCGCGACTCCGTCGCGCTCAAGGGTCACGCCCTTGACCTCAATAAAGGCGCGGCGCGCGCCGTCCTCAACGTAAAGATCGAACCGCGAGCGGCCGTATGTCACCTCGCGGCGTATCTTCGCCTCGGGCGAGAAAAGTCCGCAGGACCGTGCCCACTCGCAGGCGACGCCGTTGGGGATCTGTGAGTCCATATTTATCATCAGCGGCGGCTTGCCCTCACGAGCCTTTTCCACCGCGATCAGATCGTATTTTGTTTTGCGCTCGGGGTTATCCGAAACGGCAAGATAGACGGTGGCTCCCGCCACCAGAAGCTCGCGGCAACGCCCCGTGTTCTTGACGTGGGCCACCTCGGCGCGGCCGTCAATCTCCACGTGGGCGATAAATCTGTTGGGGCGGCTCAAAAATTTTGCCGCGATCACGTTTTCGTATTTCATTCGTCGTGCCCCCGCAGACCCAGCTTTTTCGACACTCGGTAACGCAAGAGTCCGACTCTGCGATAGGTCATATTCAGCCACTTTTTGACCCATTTTCGGTATTCTGCCGACTCGCAGTCCACAGTCCGACCGTCGCGCTTCAGGAGCTTGACCTTCGCGATGATCTGCCCGACGGCAATGCCGCGCTCGACCTTCGTCTGGTTGTCGCCGCACATAGTAAAAAGCTCGCCCTCGCACCCGACGATGCGGTGCAGGACGTACTGCCCGCCCGCGCGGCGGTAAAGCACGATATCCCCTACGTCGGGAGAATCGGGGCTTATAAGTATCACCGAGTCCCTGCCCTCGCGGATCAGCGGAAGCATACTCGTGCCACGGGGATAGAGCTCAAACTCGCCGCCGCTTCCGATGACCTCCGAAAGGATCGGCATCACGTCCTCGATCTTAAAGGAATTATTCAACGATCCCCGCCTCCGCAAGCACGGCAATAAAGCGACGCACGTCGGCGCGGGCCGTCTCGTCGTCAACCTCGTAGCGCTCGGTCAGGGCGGCCACGATACCGTTTTCGGTTATATCGTCCTCAAGCAGATTCCAGATCATCAGTCCCGTATCGTTGAGCTTGATCATTCCGCGGAAGGTGCGCGAGGCCTCGCCCACGGCCACCGCCACGTTCTGATCGGCGATCTGTCTGACTATAAATCCGTCTTTTCTTTTCATATCAATTTCCTTTCATTCCGTTATATGCCACCCGCACCGCCTCGTCCGACACGGTACAACGCAAAAGATAGCAGGGTATCTGCCTCAGCATCCGATCAATCAGGGCAAAAAGACGATCGACCGCCGCCTCGTCGGTGGGCAGAAGGATCTGCGGAAATATCCGCATTACGGCCTCGCCGCTGTCGATGGGCGCGATCTCGTTTTTATCCCCTCGCTCGAGGAAGCAAAGGGCGTGCAGGGGCGACTCGGCGTTGACGTTGTAGCCCTCCTTGCCGCACCACGGGGTGCCGCAGACCAGCACGCGGTCGCCGTCAAAGCGAAGGATGGGCTTGTCGCCGTTGATTATCCGCGCCCGCTCGCCGAAATGCCGCAGCCAAAGGGCGGTATGGGTGGACTTGCCCGTTCCGCTGGCCGCCGCGAAGGCGTAGGACAGGCCGTCGCACTCCACCACCGAGGCGTGGAGCAAAAATGCGCCGTATTCGGGCAAGGTCTTGCAAATGGTGCGATAGATGCAGATGCTCTCTGCATAATCGGGTGTGACCTCACTGCTTGCCGCCGCCATTTCGGCACTTATCTCGTCATCGGTGACGCGAACGCAAAAGCTCGGCTCGCCGTGGCAGATATAGTCGCGGCAAAGGTGCTCTGCGTGGCGGTATCGGTTATCGATCCCCACGGTGAGCTCGGCAATTTTTATGCAAAACACGGCGATCCCCCCCTTTTTTCTTTTATTTTATCACAAGCGGCGCAAAAAATCAACGATTTTGCAAAGACTAATTGAGAAAAGAGGTGGGGATTTGCAAAATTATAGTGCGGAGCGGCTTTTTGCCCTCCTTGAAGACAGAAAATATTCGGAATTTGCGACCCTTGCGGATTCCCTGCCATCGGCCGAGGTGGCGGATTTCCTCGGCGAGCTTGACCGCGATCAGCTCATTTTTGCTTTCCGATTGCTAAAAAAGGAAACGGCCGCGGCTCTGCTTCCGTCGCTTGATGCCGACGTTCGCTTGGAGATACGCGAGGGCATGGCCGACGAGCCCTACCTCAAGGTCTCCGCGACGCGCGCCGCCGCGGAGCGTCTGCCCTGGCTTCTGCTTCTGATGCTCTCCTCCACCTTCACGGGAGTCATCATCACGGCCTTCGAGTCGGCGCTGGCGTCGCTTGTCATACTGACCGCCTTCATCCCAATGCTTATGGGAACGGGAGGCAATGCGGGAGCGCAGGTGTCGGTCACCGTGACCCGAGCCCTCTCCCTCGGAGAGCTTGCCCCTCGCGACGTGCTCCGCGTTCTGCGAAAGGAGCTTTGCGTTTCCCTGCTCTGCGGGCTCGGGCTGGCGGCGGCGAATTTCGTCAAGATCTGTGTTTTCGATATGATGATACTGAAAAGCGCGGGGGTGACTGTCGGAGTTGCGCTGACAGTCTCCCTGACTCTGCTCGTCACCGTCGTCTGTGCCAAGCTGACGGGCGCATCCCTGCCCCTGCTCGCCGCTCGTTTGGGCTTTGACCCCGCCCTCGCCGCAGGCCCTGCCGTCACCACGGTAGTCGACATCGTCTCGCTTCTCGTCTATTTCGGCACCGCCCGCCTTCTGCTGGGGTTGTAGACGGTAAATCGAACCGCAAGGAAAAACCGAAAATAAGTACCGTTTACAAAATATATCGGAAACATTTACACCTGAAAGTATAACGAAAACGTAACCGCCGACACATTATGGTGTCGGCGGCTCTGTGTTTTATTGAAAAATTATTTGATCCTTATAAGCTCGGAGAGGCCGCTTTGCAGTGCGGCGGCGAGGGCTTCGATATCCTCTTTTTCGTTATAACGGCAAAGGCTGACGCGCAGGGTGCAATCTGCGGCCTTGGGGTCGAGGCCGAAGGCCAAGAGCGTTGCGCTCGTCTTTTGCGAATGTGAGGAGCAGGCCGAGCCCGACGACACGCAGATGCCCTTTGACGACAGATAGTGGAGCATAGTTTCGCTCTTGATGCTCGGCAAAGTAATGCTCAGAACGTGTGGCGCGGCGCGGCGCGGCAGATTGAGCGTGATCTCGGGGCATTTTTCACCGATCAGCGAGATGGCATACTCGCGCAGTCCCCGCATTTTCTCAGCATCGGCGGCAAAGCTCTCGCCACCCTCCTTCGCCGCGGCGGCAAGCGCCGCGATGCCAACGGTGTTCTCGGTACCCGAGCGGTATCCGCCCTCCTGACCGCCGCCGACGATGATGGGAACGATCTTTTTCGCCCTTATCATAGCATCCGACACCCAAAGTGCGCCGATTCCCTTCAGCGCGTGGATCTTATGTCCGCTGATGCTGACGAGATCCGCGCCTATGGATGCGGGAGTAAACTTGACCTTCAAAAAGCCCTGAACGGCATCGCAATGGCAGATTGCGTCGGGATACGCGGCCTTTATCATGGAAAAGGCCTCTTTTACGTCGAAATACGAGCCCACCTCGTTATTGACCAGCATAAAGCTTGCGAGGAAGATGGGTCTTTCGAGAGCCCGATCGAGAGCCGCCATATCAAGCGCGCCTCCGCGTGTGGGGATGCGAACCGTCTCAAAGCCCATTTTTTCGAGCTCACGGATGGCGTTATCCACAGACGGATGCTCGCAATCGGTGGTCAGCACTCTCGTTGCGGTCCTGCGCGACTTGGCAATAGCCGAGCCGATGATGGCCATATTATTGGCCTCGCTTCCGCATGAGGTGAAGACAAGCCGACCGCTTTTTGCGCCCAGCGCGGTCATGACCGCGGCGCGTGCGGCATCGAGCTTCTTTTGCGCCTCAAAGCCGAGGCTATGCAGGGACGAAGGGTTGCCGAAGCACTCGAGAGCCTCGGTCACCGCCCGCTTCACTGTCTCGCTCGGAGCTGTCGTTGCGCTGTTATCAAGATATACCATCGATAAACTTGAACTCGGAGATGATCCGGTTGACCTCCTCGAGGTTGCTGTCATATCTCTCGGCGGTAGCGGTGTATTCAAAAACGTACATAAGACCGCCGAACTCGGTGACGATCTTCATGTTTTTGTACTCAACGTCATTGTAAACGGCCGTATAAACGTACTTTTTAGCATCAAGGCCGCCGAGCTTGGTCTTTTCGCCCTGCTCGATGATCTTAAAGCCATTGAGCTCGTTGGTATAAGAAATAACGCACTTCGCCCAATAGCGGTCGATGTAGACCTCTCTCTCCGAGCGCTTTGCGGGAGCGGTGGTCTCGGGGGCAGAGGTGTCGGGAACTACCGAAGTTTCGGGGATCGCCGAGGTATCGGGTGTCGCCGAGGTATCGGGTGTTTCGGTAGTCGAGGGAGCCTCGGTGGTGCCCTCGGGATTCTTCTCAAGAACAAGGAAGGTGGTTACACTTACGTTGGAGGTATCGGCCTCATTACGGCAAGCGGCGGTAATGCCCTCTTTGCTGATGTCGATCCATTTCTCGGGAACGAAGAGTCTGTACGCATCGTCCTCGCCCGAAATGAGCTTCATTCCTGCGGGAACGGACACGTCGCCCGAGCCGCCGCAGGATGCGAGGATACCGCAGACCATTACGGCTACGAGCAGAACGGATATTATTCTTTTCATTTTCTCAAAACCTTTCTTTTTGTGCTTTTTTCAGTATATCACAAAAAACGCGGGATTTTATCAATTTTTTGTTAATTCTCTTGCGGCCGACAGAATTCCGATCTTTCCGGCCTCGTATGTCAGTCCGCCCTGCAAAAACGCGGTATAGGGAGCGTGGAGAGGTCCGTCTGCCGACAGCTCGATGGACGAGCCCTGGGTGAAGTTACCCGCAGCCATAATGACCTGATCGTTGTAGCCCGGCATATCCCAAGGCTCGGGGGTGACGTAGGAGTCAACGGGCGAGCCGTACTGAATACCGCGGCAGAGGGCGCAAAGTCCCTCGGGGCTCTTGGTCAAAACAGTCTGTATTATATCGGATCGCTTTTCGTTCCACGCGGGCTCGGTCTCATAACCGAGTGCCGAGAAGACGTAGGCGGCGAAGTGGGCGGTCTTGAGTGCCTGCGCCGTGGTGTGGGGGGCGTAGAAAAGACCCTTATAGAGGCTCTTGTTTAGGCCGAGTGTACATCCGACCTCGCCGCCGACACCCACCGAAGTGAGGCGGTAGGAGGCAAGCTCGACGGCGCGGCGGCTACCTGCGAGATATCCGCCCGTTTCAGCCATTCCACCGCCCGCGTTCTTTATAAGAGAGCCTGCGGCAAGGTCTGCGCCGAGAGCGGTAGGCTCCAGCTTATCGACAAACTCGCCGTAGCAGTTATCAACGTAAACGAAGCTCTCGGGCGAGACCTCCTTGACCACCTTGACGAGCTCGCCGATCTCGGCAACTGTCAGGGTACGGCGGTTGAGATAGCCCTTGGAGCGCTGAACGAAGACCACCTTGATCTTCTCTTTTGTGAGAAGCTCGCGGACTGCGGGCAGATCGAGTCTGCCGTCCTTCATTTCTATTTGCTTGTATTTGACACCAAAATCAGAAAGCGAGCCGTTGCCCGGCGTGCCGCAGATGCCGATGACCTCGTCAAGGGTATCGTAGGGCTTGCCCGCCACCGAAACCATTGTGTCACCGGGGCGAAGCAGACCGTAAAGACCGATGGCCAGGGCGTGGGTGCCGCTGACTATGCTCTGTCTCACCAGCGCGGCCTCACAGCCGAAAACGTCGGCCCATATGAGGTCGAGGGTGTCGCGTCCCTTATCGTCGTAGCCGTAACCGCTTGTCGCCCCGAACATAGCATCGCTGACGCGGTGCTCACGGAAGGCGTCGATTATGCGGTCGGTGTTATAGAACGAAATCTCGTCGATCTCGGCGAAAATGTCGGCCAGCGCACGGTCGGCATCGGCCGCTATGTTCATAAGATACTCGGGAAATCTCATATTACTCGCCTCTCCTGATGTACTCGGCGGCAAGGTCTGCGCAGGCCTGTGCGTCTGCCATATCGATCATCTCGTTGGCCGAGTGAATGTAACGGGTGGGAATGGACAGCGCACCCGCGCGGCTTCCCGCGCCCGTCATCTGCATGGAGCTGGTATCAGTGCCGCCGTAGAGCAGAACCTCAAGCTGATACTTGATCTTTTTGTCCTTGGCCACCTCGATAAGCTCGTCCACGAGGGTGGGATCGCAAATAACCGAGGAGTCCTTGATCTTAATGGCCGCGCCACGGCCGAGCTCGCAGGCCATGGGAGTTGCCGAGGGTGTGTCGCCCGTTGCGGTCACGTCGAAGGCCAGCGAAATATCGGGCTCGACGGCAAACGCGGCGGTCTTGGAGCCGCGGCAGCCGACCTCCTCCTGAACCGAGAATACGAAGTAAACGTCGTCCTTTATATCCTCACCGTGGAGCTGACGGGCAATGTCAACAAGCACGGCACAGCCGATCCTGTCATCGGCGGGGTGGCCGCAAACGCGGCTGCCGAGGAGCTTGATCTGATCGTTGTCAAAGCGGAAGCAATCGCCGATCTTCACGCGGCGGGAGGCCTCCTTTTCGTCCTTTGCGCCGATATCGATGAGGAAGTTTTCGGCTCGGAAATCAGCGGGCTTGGTCTTGGCCTCGGGGGCGATGATGCCGCGCACGCCGCGCTCGGAGCGAACGCGTGTTAAGGCCACGGCGGTGTAATTGATGCCGCCGATGGGAGCGATACGGATAAATCCGTTCTTCTCAATGAAGGTGGCCATAAAGCCGATCTCGTCCATATGGGCGCAGAGCATTATCTTTTTTCTGTTCTCGCCGACACCGTGACGGCAGGCAATGAGGTTGCCGAGATTGTCGATGCGGATATCGTCGGTATACTCGGTCATAAGCTCGGCAATAACGCCGGCGGTGTCGCTCTCCGCTCCCGAAACGCCGTGTGCGGCAGAAATTTTCTTAAATATATCAAGCATTTTTTGATGATCCTTTCTGAATTATAACTCTTTTCCGTTTTCGATGATCGCCAGCACAAGCTCCGACATGGAAAGATAGTCGGCCGTCGAAATGACGTTGGCGGGGGAATGGATGTAGCGCGAGGGCACGGATATGGCAAGGGCTCGCACGCCGTCCACCGAGCGGTGAATGGAGCCTGCGTCGTTGCCGCCCGAAACGTACTTCTTGATCTGTGCGGCCACGCCCTTCTTCTTTGCCGCTTCAAGGGCAAAATTGACGAAATCGCGGTCGTAAATTGTGGCGTTATCGCGCAGAGAGATGGCGCATCCGTCGCCGAGCTTGGCTACGCGGCGGGACTCGGGAACGTCGGGCAGGTCTGCCACGGCGGTGGACTCAAGCACGATGCAGAAATCGGGGTCTATGGCGTGAGCAACAGTTCTCGCGCCCGAAAGACCGATCTCCTCACGCACCGTAAAGCAGAAATAAAGATCGAAGGGACAATTCTTGGGCAGACGACCCAGCAGATCGAGCAGAACGGCACAGCCGATGCGATCGTCGATGGCCTTGCTCTTGATAAACGCGCCGTCCTCGCCGAAGATCACGAACTCGGAATCAAAGGTTGCGCTGTTGCCCGGCTCGGTCAGGCTCTCGGCCTCCTCGCGGCTCGTAGCACCGATATCGATGTACATACTCTTGTGTGGCGTGACCTTTTTGCGCTCGTCTGCATTCTGATGGTGGATGGCCTTGGCGGCGATAACGCCGGGAATGAAGCCCTCCTTACCCTCTACGGTTACGTACTTGCCGCACATAACTCGGGGATCGATGCCGCCGAGGGTATCGAACTTCAGATATCCGTCATCGGTGATCTCATTGATGATAAATCCAACCTCGTCCATGTGTGCCGAAACCATCAGCTTGGGCGCGCCCTCGCCGGGGATATGAACGATAATATTGCCGAGACGATCCACCGTGTACTCGATGTCGCCCAGCTTTTCCTTTATAACCTTTGCAACGTACCTCTCGCTGCCCGTGGGGCCGAACTCAAGGCAGAGCTCGGAGAGGAGCTGCAGCTTTTCTTCTCTTGTCATTATGCCGTCACCTCCGTCAAATCTTTGGTGGAAACGAAGAGCGCGACCAGCGCGGCCACGGACTCGGCGTCCTCAAGATCCAGCACCTCGGTGGCCGTGTGCATACCCTTCAGGGGCAGACCCACGTCAACGCAAGGGATGCCTGCGCCCGCAAGATTTACTGCCGAGGCGTTTGTTCCCGTACTGCCGCCGGTAACGCAAACCTGCGTCTTTATTTCCTTCTCTTTCGCGAGAGCGATGAGCTTTTTGTTCATCGTCCGATCGGTCACGGGGCAAAGCGTCAGCGACGCACCGCCGCCAACCGCCACCGTCTCGCTCTTTGAGGTGTCGGGGGTCTTGCCGAGATTTACGTCGATGACCATTGCATAATCGGGGGCGATGGAATACGCACCGGGCGCGGCGCCGCCGAACATTCCCGTCTCCTCACGGGAGGAGAGCATCAGATAAACGTCGCCCGCCAACTCCTCGCGTGCCACGCGGGAGATACCCATGACGGCGCAGGCGGCGCAGGACTTATCGTCAAAGCCCTTGCCCGCAATGCGCGAGCCGAACAGATGACGGTACACGGGCTTGAAGCCCACGGGTGTGCCGATGCGCACAAGCTCGGAGAGCTTTTCCTTAGAATATCCCGTATCAATGAGAAGCTCGGTGGCCTCCTTGAGACTGTTGCCCTCATCGGGGCGGCGCAGATGGGGCGGTGTCGAGCCTACGACACCGAAAATTTTTTCTTTGCCGTAGATGACCACGTCCCCTGCCTGCAGGGTGCGGAGATCCACTCCGCCTATGGGTGCAACGGTGAGAAATCCGTCGTCCTTGATATCGGAAACGATAAGTCCGATCTCGTCCATGTGGGCGTCGATAAGTATTTTGGGCGCGCCTTCACGTCCGCAACGCTTGACGAAGAAGCGGTTGCCCACGGCATCGGTGAAGCTCTCGTCAAAGCCCGCGCCGATAAGGCTCTCGAGCTCGGCCTTTCCGTTGCCCTCGTGACCCGTTACCGACATCAGCGCCGACAGCGAGTTAATAAGCTTTTCAAGTTCCATTTTTTCTGTCCTTTATCTTTACAAATTATTTACTATGCTTTTAAATACCCTGCCCCGCTCTTCAAAATTCTTGAAGCGGTCGAAGGAGGCGCAGGCGGGAGAAAGCAGAACGCAGTCCCCGTCATCGGCAAGGTCGGCGGCCTTTTTCACCGCGCCCTCAAAATCCTGATCCTCATATACGGCAAGCTCGCTTCCCGCAAAGCTCGGGCAAGCGATGATCGCGCTTTTGATCTTCTCAGCCGTGTCCCCCGTCAGAACCACAGCCTTCGCCCTCTCGCAGAGAGATACGGCCAAGGGCTCAAAGGGGATATTCTTATCGTAGCCACCGCAGATAACGATGGGCTTGACCTTGAAGTTCGAGAGAGCCGCCGCCGTTCTCGTGGGGCTTGAATCTATGGAGCTGTTGTAGAATTTCACGCCGTCCTTCTCGCGGACGAGCTCACAGCGGTGCTCCACGCCCGTGAAGCTCTCGGCCACGGTAATTATCGCCTCGCGGGAAACGATACCGCGCGTCAGCGCAATGGCCGTCATATAATTTTCGATATTGTGCATTCCCGGCAGAATTATTCTCGACGTGTCAAGGATCCTCTCGCCGTCAAGGCAGATAGCTCCGCCATCAAGATACACGCCACGGTCGAGCTTACGCTTTGAAGAAAAGAGGGTCACGTCAAGGAACGCCTCTCGTGCGAGACAGGCCGTGGCCTTGTTCTCTGCGTTGAAGACAACGTACTCGCAGGGCTCATAGAGGTATATGTTCTGCTTGGCCAGAATGTACTCGTCCATACCCGTGTGCCAATTCAGGTGATTGGGCGTTATATTGGTTATGGCCGCGCGGTGAGCCGAGCGGCGGGCTGTCATAAGCTGGAAGCTGGAGAGCTCCACCACCGCGAAATCGCGGTCTGTCATTTCGTCAACAAGGGGCAGAAGCGGACGACCGATGTTGCCGCCGACGTAGACCCGACGGCCCGAGCCGTCGAGGGCAAACTGTGCTTCAAGCAGCTTTCCCGTAATGGTGGTCGTGGTAGTCTTGCCGTCGCTTCCCGTAATGCCGATGACCGTGGCGGGCGTCAGCTCAAGGAAAAGCTCCATCTCGGAGGTCAAAACAGCACCCCGAGACACGGCGGAGGCGATCTGCGGCAGATCGTGGCGAAGGCCGGGCGCACGGAAGATCAGAGTCCTCTCGGGCACGTCGCCGCCGATGTCCTCAAGATAATCCTCACCGGTTATGAGGGTCACACCGAGAGTGCGAAGCTCTGCGGCGGCATCAAGCTGCGCTTCGGGCTTCATATCGCGCCCTATAACGGTAGCTCCCCGTTCTCTCAGCCAACGGCAGAGCGGTATATTGGAAACGCCGAGTCCGAGGACCTCGCACCGACCGCCCGATATGCGGGCAAATATTTCATTCAAAGTATTGTTCATCAAAGTCACCTTGATAAATAAAATAATAACTCTTTATATTATACAACATTTTTCGGTTTTGCGCAATAGAAATAGGAAGGAAAAATAAAATAAATAGTATATTTGCACAGAACGAGGACTCGCTTTTTGTCATTTTGACCATTTTGCGGCTTTTTTTGCCAGTCAAAAAAGTGCAATCATACAAAATTGATAAAATTTCCTCAAACCTATTGTATATTTTGCAAAAATAGGGTAAAATATGTATTTGGATAGAACTGTTAAAAATAAAAAAATAAAATATTTATTAATCGGAGGATTAAAAAAATGTCAGTTAAAGTTGCTATTAACGGCTTTGGCCGTATCGGACGTCTTGCATTCCGTCAGATGTTCGGCGCTGAGGGTTACGAGATCGTTGCTATCAACGACCTTACCAAGGCTTCCATGCTCGCTCATCTTCTCAAGTACGACACCGCTCAGGGTCGTTACGACGGTCACACCGTTGTTGCTGACGATGAGGCTAACACCATCACCGTAGACGGTAAGGTTCTCAAGATCTACGCTGAGAAGGACGCCGCTAACTGCCCTTGGGCTGAGCTTGGTGTTGACGTTGTTCTCGAGTGCACCGGTTTCTACTGCTCCACCGAGAAGTCTATGGCTCACATCAACGCAGGCGCAAAGAAGGTCGTTATCTCCGCTCCCGCAGGCAACGATCTGAAGACCATCGTTTACAACGTAAACAACGAGACTCTGACCGCTGATGATCAG
>JAFTOB010000141.1 GCA_017451545.1 Clostridia bacterium
ATGGCTCTCCCTTTGGGAGAGCTGGCGCGAAGCGACTGAGAGGGTAAAAAAGCCCTCTCCGGCACGGCAAGCCGCGCCACCTCCCCCAATGGGGGAGGCTTTGAGTGAGTCGCGGTTCGATTATTTAGCGGTCTAAATTTCGCAAACGCATTCAAACAAACTCCGATTTATCCGTCCCTTATATCTCCGCGATGTCGGCGAAATTGAAGACGTAGAAATCGGTTTCGACCTTCATTTCCTCCACGTATTCGCGAGAGGAATCGTCGTAGATGCCGCAGACCTTCATGCCGGCGGACTTGGCGGTCTTGTCGGCACCCAGATTATCGTCAACGAAGAGGACGTCGCCAACGGCAACGCCCATACGCTCTGCGGCCGCAACGTAGATGTCCGGATCAGCCTTTGTGGTGCCGAAATCCTCGCAGGACCACACGTTGGTAAAGATGTCGAAGATCCCGAGCCGCTTGAGGCAGGGGTCAAGGCTTGTGTGTGGGCTGGCGGTCAGCACGTTGAGGTCGGCACCCCGCGCCTTGAGCAGACGAAGGGTCTCGATAACGCCATCCTTGGCGGGGATATTGTAGGTGTACTCCTCGGTGGCGTACTCGCGCATTTTGGCAACGATCTCGTCTCGGGGCTTGTCGAGCCCCATTCCGATAAAATAATCGGCGGTGCCCACAAAGCCGAGGGGCGTGATGATCTTGATTATGTCATCCCCGTAGGCGATGCCGTTTTCGTCGAGGATGCGAAGCATAAGGGCTCCGTAGGTGGGCATGGAATCCACCAGAGTGCCGTCAAAGTCAAAAAGATAGGTCTTCATTTTCGTCTCCCTGAAATTTGTTGTATTTATTATATCACAAACGTTCGTCGAGCGCAAGATTTTGGGTTAAATAATTGACAAATTCACGGCGAGGTGGTATAATTGTACCAAATAAATTCAGAGGTGAAAACCATGAAAAGAAAACTCGGAATAAACGCAAGCTGCCTGCGCGGTATCAGCCAGCTCGATGCCCTTAGCATGATCAAGGCGGCAGGCTTTGATACATTCTTCACCGGCCATTTTGAAAGCAGCGAGGAGGTCGGTGCCATAAAGAAGAAGGCCGACGAGCTTGGTCTCGTCTACGAATTTATCCACGCGCCCTTCAACGGCATCAACGAGATGTGGATGCCCGGACTCGGATACCTCACTATGTTCGATGCCATGAAGCAGAGTATCGATCACGCGGCAGAGCACGGAGTGCCCGCCGTTATAACCCACGTTTCCAGCGGCTGGACTCCTCCGCAGGTCAACGATCTGGGACTGTCACGTTACGATGATATCGTGCTTTACGCAAAGGATCGCGGCGTTACCGTGGCCTTTGAGAATCTTCGCCTTCTCGGCAATCTCGCCGTGCTTGTTGATCGCTACGAGCATATGGACAACGTCCGCTTCTGCTTCGATTGCGGACACGAGCATTGCTATACCAAGACCGTCAAGTGGCTGGATATTTTCACAAATAAGGTCTGCTGCACCCACATTCACGATAATATGGGTCGCCCCTTCGACGATAAGACCAACGATTACGACAGCCATATGCTGCCCTTCGACGGCACCTATGACTATGAGCAGATGATGAGAAAGCTCGACGAGTACGGCTACGCAGGCCCGCTCACCCTGGAGGTCGGTCAGAACAGACCCGATTATCAGGCAATGTCGCCCGAGGCCTTCCTTGCCACCTGCTACGAGAGGATCAAGAAAATATCCGAGATGTGAGGCTATGAAAAAGCTGAAGATAGGAGTGTTCGGCGCAGGTGTGCGCGGAATCGACCTTGCTAAAAACTTTATGCTGCTCAACTGCGAGGTGGTGGCTTTTTGCGAGCTCCGCTCGAGCCGACGGCACCGATGGCGTTGGGGTCGGAGGAAAGCCCCGCAATCATAACGTCAGCCGCATTGTACATAAATTGCAAAAGATTTGTAGCCATCAGCGGAAGCACGAAGAATATCATTTTTTTGGTGATAGTTCCGCTTGTCATATCAATTGATTTTGTCTTGGCTGAAATCATGGCGATCCCCCCTTTTTTTAAGCGTTGGATTAATGATATCACAACCGACAAAAAAGTCAATCAAGGAAATGATTTTTTGAGGAAAAACAAACTTTTTTCCATACATACATGGAAAAAATCCATTGTTTTTTTGCCAAATAGATGATATACTGAATCATACCAACTATTAATTTGGGGAGGATTTTATGAAAAAGATCAGAATAGGCATCGTCGGCGCAGGCCGAGGAATGGACTTAGCCACCAACTTTATTATGCTGAACTGCGATATTGTCGCTCTTTGCGAGTTTGATCCCAAAAGATTGCAAAGATTAAGCGAAAGAAATAGGCTTGATCCGTCTATCAAGGTGTACAGCGATTTTGATGAATTTTTGAATCACGGTATGGATGCCGTTGTTCTCGCCAATTATTTTCACGAGCACGCTCCCCTTGCCATAAAGTGCTTTGAGCGCGGTCTGCACGTTTTTTCGGAGTGCATCAGCAACGGCACCATGGCCGAGGGCGTGGAGCTGATCCGCGCCTTTGAGAAGAGAAATTCCGTCTATATGCTGGCCGAGAATTATCCCCAGATGAAGTTCAACCGCGAGATCAAGCGGATCTGCGACAGCGGCAAGCTGGGGCAGCTTCTCTACGCCGAGGGCGAGTACAATCACCCCATCGACTCGAAGGACACCTCCTTTTTCAAGGATTGTATCTATCGCGCCGACCATTGGCGCAACTATCTGCCACGCACCTACTACGTGACCCACTCGCTGGGCCCCATTATGTGGGCGACGGGGGCAACGCCGAAAAAAGTCACCGCCTTTTCGGTCTTTTCGCCCATGGACGGGGAAGACCCAAGCGCCCGTCGCGTCGGCGACCGCGTGTCGCTTATGATGACGCAGAACGATGACGGCTCGGTCTTCCGCTTCACGGGCTGTGCCGCCTTCGGCGCGCACCACAACGCCTACCGCGTGTGTGGAGTCAATGGCTCGGTGGAGAATTTGCGCGGAATGAACGGCAAAATTATGCTCCGCTATAATTCATGGAGCACACCCGACGGGGAAGAGAACCGCCAATTTTACGAGCCTGCATGGAACGATAAGGACGAGGAGCTGATCCAACGGAGCGGACACGGCGGCGGTGATTATCTGACCGCGCGGATGTTTGTCGAGTGTATCCGAGAGCGACGCCAGCCCGAGCACCCCTTTGATATTTACTCGGCTGTTAATATGTCTTCGGTGGCGATCCTCGCCCACCGCTCGGCTCTTGAGGGAGGCAAGCCCTACGATATTCCCGATTTTCACCATGAGGAATGGCGCAGGACATACGAAAACGACCGCCTTTCGCCATTCTACGGCACAGACGGAAGCGAGCCGACCTTGCCCTGCTGCACGAGGACCGATTACAGCCCCACAGAAAAGCAGCTTGAGCTTTACGAGGAGCTTTTGAAGTGATTTGAAACAAAAAGATCCGCCGAAATTCGGCGGATCTTTTTTTAAATCGGTAAAGTCAATCGTTTTTGACGTGAACGTCGAGCTGATTGTAGGGGATCTCGATTCCGTTTTCATCGAATGCCTTCTTGACAGACTCAAGAAGATCGAAGTGAACGGTCCAGAAATCATCGCTCTTGACCCAAACTCGGGTCACGATATTGATGCTGCTTGCACCGTGCTCGGATACGCGCACAAAGGGCTCGTGGTCCTTGAGAGTGAGCTCGTGAGCATTGCAAATATCGGTTATGATCTGCTTTGCCTTGTCGAAATCGTTATTATAACCGATGGAGAAGGTAAGGTCAACACGGCGAATATCCTTTATGGAATAGTTAACGACCGAGCTTGCGGAGAGCGAGCCGTTGGGAATGTATACGACCTTGTTGTCACCCGTGCGGATCCTTGTGTGGGTGATGTGGATGTCCTCAACAACACCGCTGTATCCCGAGGTCTCGATGAAATCATCGATTCGGAAGGGGCGTGTAATGAGAATAAGTATTCCGCCCGCGATATTGGAGACGGCACCGTTAACGGCGAGGCCGAAGCAGACACCGAGGGAAGCGACAAGAGCGGTAAGGCTGCTTGTATCGATTCCGAGGTAGCCGATAAGGCAGATCACTACGATTATTTTGAGAACCACCCTTCCAATGTAAAGAAGTGTGGATACGAGAGTTTTGTCGAGATGCTGTTTGCTTACAAGCAGCTTTTTCTCGAGCTTGCGGGAAACGATGGTGATGACGCGGAAGGCGATGAGCATAACTATCAAGGAAATGATGATCTTGATACCCGTGTTCGTGGCCCAGCTTACGATGCTGTCAAGAATTGCTTGCCAATTCATAGCTTTTCCTCCTGAATGAATGTGATACGGGGAATTATATCACTTTGCGAGTATTTTGTCAATATACGTATTTTAAAATTTTTTTGTAAACTTTTTTACAAAAACGGCACGGCGAACGGTCGACGGCGAAAGAAAGAAGATCCTGTGAATTGTTGACTGTCGGAACCCAAACGGAACCCAAACGGAACCCAAACGGAACCACAGGTTAGGTAAGGATAGGATAGGATAGGTCAGGTCAGTTCAGTTCAGGGGAGGGGAGGGTAGGCACGGAGGGCTCCGCCGCCCCCACCCTCGAAAAAGCTTTTTTCTTTTTTTAAAATACGTGGGACGGTTCGCTGTGTTCCCAAAATATCTGTCAACCCACAAAGGTTTACAGATGACATACCAAGTGGCAACCAACGGTATACCAAATGGCAACCAACGGTATACCCAGGTTAGGTAAGGATAGGATAGGATAGGTCAGGTCAGTTCAGGGGAGGGTAGGGCAGGCGCGCGAGCGCGCCCCTTTCGGCTCCGCCGCCCCCCGCGAGAAGGATTTTTTCTTTTTTAATATAGCGGCTTCGCCGCGGCCGATAGGGCTTCGCAGCCATCTTTTACTAAAAACGTCAAAAATCCCTTGAAAATATTTTATTTTTTGCCAAAAGGGCTTGACAAAACGGGAAATGTGTGGTATTATGTTAGCACTTTAGCAAATTAAAGCAATAAAACAATTTTAAGGAGACAAAAAAATGAAAAAACTTATTGCAATTCTTCTCGTCGCGCTTATGCTGTGCGCGACCCTCGCATCCTGCGGAGTGGGAAGCGACCTTGAAACCGTACAGAACAACGGCAAGCTGGTTGTCGGTGTTACCGTATATCCCCCCATGGACTATCTCGACGAAAACGGCGAGTGGACCGGCTTTGACGCAGAGCTGGCTCAGATGTTCGCCGAGTCCCTCGGTGTAAAGTGCCAGATCGTTATCATCACCTGGAGCAACAAGGTTGCCGAGCTCAATTCCAACGCCATCGATCTTGTCTGGAACGGTATGACCGCCTCCGACGAGCTGGGCGAGCAGATCGATTTCTCGGTCTCCTACGCAAAGAACGCGCAGGTCGCCGTAGTCAAGAAGGGCAGCACCCTGACCAAGGACGACGTCAAGACCGCAAAGATCGCCGTTGAGAACGGTTCCGCCGGCGCATCCGTTGCCGAGAAGGACATCAAGGCTACCAACGTTCAGAAGGTCACCGCACAGGTCGATGCTCTGACCGAGGTAATCGCAGGCACCTCCGACGTTGCTATCGTTGACGTCACCATGGCCGAGAACATCGTCGGCAAGGGCGAGTACGGCGATCTTCAGATACTTGACGGCGCGGTCTACGGCGAAGAGGTCTTCGCGGTCGGTCTGCGCAAGGACAGTGACCTGAAGGAGAAGCTCGACGCATTCCTCAAGGAGAAGTACGAGGACGGCACCCTGAAGAAGCTCGCCGAAAAGTACAACGTCTCCCTTAACGTGGACGCTCTCAAATAATTTTTAAGGATTTGCGAGTATGGCTCTGTTTTTAGAGGTTTGTTCCCAGCTCGCAGGTGGATTCGTAACGGCATTTCTGCTGTTTCTGTTAACGCTAATATTTTCATTACCTTTGGGGCTGCTTATGTCGTTTTGCACGATGTCAAAGTTTGCCCCATTGCGTGTGTTATTCAAGATCATCGTGTGGGTGCTTCGCGGCACGCCGCTGATGCTTCAGATATTCGCGATATTCTACCTGCCGGGCTTGCTTAAATGGTTCGTTTGGCCCACTATGAATACGGGATGGGTGTGGTTCGATACCACCTTCACCACCCGATTTATAGCGGCACTCGTGGCCTTCGTAATAAATTACGCGGCCTATTTCTCCGAGATCTTCCGAGGCGGCATACAGTCCATTTCTCAAGGACAGTACGAGGCGGGTCAGGTGCTCGGACTCACACGGCGCGAGGTCTTCTTCAAGATCGTGCTTCTGCAGGTCATAAAGAGGATAATCCCGCCCATGTCCAACGAGATAATCACTCTTATCAAGGACACCTCCCTCGCCAACACCATCGGCGTTCTCGAGCTTATTTGGGAGGCCAAGGACTTTATGGTTCTCGACGGACTTATCTGGCCCCTTTTCATCGCGGGTGCCTTCTATCTGATCTTCGTGGGAGTGCTGACCATCGCCTTCAATAAGATCGAAAAGAAGCTCGACTATTTCAAGGCGTAACGGAGGTTTCGATATGAGTATACTTGAAGTTAAAGATCTCCGCAAGCGCTTTGGAAATAACGAGGTGCTCAAGGGCATCGACCTCACCCTGGAAAAGGGCGAGGTGCTTGCCGTCATCGGCTCCTCGGGCGGTGGAAAGACCACCTTTTTGCGCTGCCTCAACTTCCTTGAGAAGGCCGACAGCGGCGAGATCGTAGTCAACGGCAACACGGTCTACCGAGCGGTTTCGGGCAAGGAGCCCGAGATCCTGCCCTCGGCGCAGCTCTCCTTCGGGCTCGTGTTCCAGCAGTTCAATCTTTTCCCACAGTACAGCGTCAAGGAAAACCTTATGCTGGCGCCGAGACTCCGCGCAAAGCGCAAGGACAGTGCCGTACCATACAAGGAAGCTCTCGAGCTGATCGGCAAGAGAGCCGACGAGCTCCTTGCCACCGTGGGACTCACCGAAAAGGCCGACGCCTACCCCTGCCAGCTTTCGGGCGGACAGCAGCAGCGCGTAGCTATTGCCCGTGCGCTTATGCTCTCTCCCGATATCCTCTGCTTCGACGAGCCCACCTCGGCTCTCGACCCCGAGCTGACGGGCGAGGTCCTCCGCGTTATCCGCTCGCTGAAGAACTCGGAGCGCACCATGATCATCGTCACCCACGAGATGGAGTTTGCACGCAACGTGGCCGACAAGGTCATCTTTATTTCCGAGGGAATGATCGAGGAGCAGGGAACACCCGAGGAGGTATTCGGCTCGCCGAAGAGCGAAAAGACAAGGGCGTTTTTGCGTTCCGACAGTTAATTTCAAGCCGACGTATCGCACAGGATTCGTCGGCTTTTTAAAGTTTTAAATGTTTTTGAGCATAAAAATCTCAAAACCCTTGACAGAAAAGGGCAGAGAGGGTATAATTAAATAAATAAAATTTATTTTTCCGGAGGAAAGAAAAAATGGCACTTAAAGTAGCACTTCAGCTTTATTCTGTCAGAGACGATATGGCAAAGGATTACGTCAAGACCCTTGAGGCGGTTGCCGAGATGGGTTATCAGGGCGTTGAGTTCGCAGGCTTCCTGGCCGACCCCGCAGAGATGGGCGCTAAGGCTCGCGAGCTCGGTATGGAGCCCATTTCCTGCCACTACCCCTACGCAAAGATCGTTGAGAACCCCGAGAAGGCATTCAACGATTGCCTCGCCGCAGGCTGCAAGTTCATCGTTATTCCTTGGCTGGCAAGAAAGAAGGAGATCTCCGACGAGAACCTTGACGCCACCATCGCCGAGATCGCAAGACTCGGTAAGATGGCTACCGAGGCAGGTCTGACCATGCTTTACCATAACCACGATTTCGAGTTCGATAAGGTCGACGGCGAGTACATCCTCGACAAGCTCTACAGAGTCGTTCCCGCAGACGCTCTTCAGACTCAGCTTGACACCTGCTGGGTAAACGTCGGCGGCGAGAACCCCGCAGACTTCGTCAGAAAGTACACCGGCCGCGCACCTCTCGTCCACATCAAGGACTTCACCGGCTCCAAGAGCGAGGGTATGTACGAGCTTATCGGCGACGATAAGACCGTTGCCACCGCAAAGGTCGAGCAGTTCCGCTTCCGTCCCGTGGGCTACGGCGTTCAGGACGTTCCCTCCATCCTCAAGGCTTCCGAGGATGCGGGCGCAGGCTGGGTCATCGTCGAGCAGGATCAGTCCTACGAGACCCCCGCACTTGAGAACGCAAAGCTCAGCCGCGATTACCTCAAGACCCTCGGTCTTTAATTTCTGAAAATAACAAAGAGATCCCCGTTTTCGGTGGGTCTCTTTGCCATATATAGGACAAATTATGAAAAGCTCTTTTGATTTTTACGCACCGAACGGCGGGGTCAGACCCGTGCGGCTCTGCGAGGACACCCGTCGGTTTGCCTACGATTCGCTGAATCGCAGGTACGGGCTTGACACGTTAGAGGTCATGTGCGTTGATATGGACGGCGAAAAGAACTTTGAGTCGCTGTCCCCGCTCGAAAAATACGATCTCTGTATTCGCGCTATTGCCGAGCGCGCACCCATCCGTATATGTGAGGGTGAGCGCATCAGCGGCGCGGCCACTCTTGGGCGTGCCATCAGCCACGTGGTTCCCGCGGACTTCGGAGGCGAGGCGGTCTTTGGCAGCATCAGCCATCTGACCACCGATTTTGAGAGCGTTTTGCGCTTCGGAGTCAATGATATCAAGCGGCGTGCCCTTGAGGCGCTTGAGCTCCACCGCGGCACCGAGCGCGAGGCCTTCGCGCGGAGCTGCGTCTCCTGCCTTGAATCCTTCGGGATCTGGCACGGGCGGTATCTTGATGCTCTGCGCGGTCGCCCCGAGTACGCGAAAAATTACGAAAATCTTTGCCGCGTGCCCTTTGAGCCGCCGAGGAATTTTTACGAGGCGGTGCAAAGTCTGTGGTTCACCTTCGCCTTCATACGCCTTTGCGGCAACTGGCCGGGAATTGGGCGCATCGACTGTCTGCTGGGCGACTATCTGAAAAATGATCTGTCCGACGGCAGGCTGACCCTCGACGAGGCTCGAGAGATCTTAGCTCACTTCTTCATCAAGGGCTGTGAATGGATCAACGGCACGGTGGTCGGTAGCGGTGACGCACAGCATTATCAGAATATCGTGCTTGCGGGCGTGGACGAAAACGGCGAGGAGATCACCAACGAGGTGACCTATCTCGTTCTCGATATTCTGGAGGAGCTGGGGATCAGCGATTTCCCCACCACCGTCAGGGTCAATCGGTGCACCGATGAGCGTCTGCTTCGCCGCGTGGCCGAGGTCATGCGCTACGGTGGCGGTATTCTGGCGGTCTACGGCGAGGATACGGTGCTTGATGCGTTGGTCAAGTCGGGATATCCGCTTAGGGAGGCGCGAAAATTTGCCAACGACGGCTGCTGGGAGGTTCAGATCCCCGGCAAGACCTTCTTTATCTACTCACCCTTTGATTCTCTGCACATCCTGCAGGAAAAGACGCTTCAAGGGTATGACGGTACGGTCAGCTTTGCCGATTTTGAGGAGCTTTACCAAAAGTACGTGTCGGATCTGCACGCCACCGTAGAGAAGATATTTCTCCGCAGGCTGAGCCAATTTGAGGAGGGCGCGTCGGCAAACGGGTGGAAATGGAAGGCACAGACCCCGTGTACGGTGGTCTCGCTCTTTGAGCAGGGCTGTATTGAGAAGGGACTGTCATACCTTGAGGGCGGCCCAATCTACAATCTCCATTCGCCACACATCGGCGGCCTTGCCGATACCGTAAACAGCCTTTACGCCATCAAGCGGCTGGTCTTTGATGAGAAAAAGCTCACCCTCGGCGAGCTCCTTGAGATTTTGAAAAATAATTGGGGGGGCGCGGAGCCCTGGCGGCAGTACGTCCTCAACAGATACACCTATTACGGCAACGACAGCGACGAGGTCGACCTTCTGGCGGCGCGCCTGCTTTCGGATTTCGCCGATTCCTGCGCATCCTTCAACGGAAAATGCGGATATACCTTTCCCGCGGGCGTCAGCACCTTCGGACGTCAGCTTGAGTGGTCGTCGAAGCGCGCGGCCACCCCGAGCGGACGAAGGGTAGGGGAGGTCTTGGCCGCAAACTGCTCACCCACACCGGGCAGCGACCGTGCGGGCGCCACCGCCATCATCCGTTCTTACTGCCGCGCCGATCACACCAAGCTTTTAAGCGGTGCGGCGCTGGATATCCGTCTGCTTCCCTCAAGCGTTGAGGGCGAGGACGGACTTGAGGCGCTGATTGCGCTCATACGCGGCTTCGTTGAGCTCGGAGGCTTCTTTATGCAGCCCGACGTGGCCGATGCCTCGCTTCTCCGCGAAGCGCAGGAGCATCCCGAAAATTACACCACTCTGTCGGTTCGGGTCTCGGGCTGGAATGCCAGATTCGTCACCCTCGACCGTCGGTGGCAGGACATGATAATTGAGCAAAATGAGCATTGAAACAAAGCTTCGGGTCACCGAAATACAAAGATTCTGTATGCACGACGGACCGGGCGTGAGAACGACGGTGTTTTTGAAGGGCTGTCCTTTGCGTTGCGCGTGGTGCCATAATCCCGAAGCCCAAATGGCCGAGCCCGAGCTTTTGCTGAACGCCGCCCGTTGCATAGGATGCTTGGTCTGTGTATCGGTCTGCCCGAGCGGAGCGCAGGCTTTCGCGCCCGTCCGTACCGTTGACCGCGACACTTGCCGCGCCTGCGGCGCGTGCTCCGAGGCCTGCCCAACCGCCGCCCTTGAGATCTGCGGTCGGGAGTACACGGCAGACGAGCTTGCCGACGTGATCGAACGTGACCGCGCCTTTTACGGCGAGCGCGGCGGAGTGACGCTTTCGGGCGGCGAGCCGCTTTTGCAGGGGGAGGGAACACTCGCGCTTCTGCGCGAGTGCCGCGAGCGCGGCATCCCGACCGCCGTTGAGACCTGCGGCTTTGCCGATCCTTCGGTCATTGAGGCGGCCGTACCGCACGTCGATCTCTTCCTTTGGGATGTGAAGGATACCGATGACGTTCGCCATAAGCGTTATACGGGCGTGTCGTGCGCGAGGATAATCGAAAATCTGCGCCGCGCCGACAGCCTCGGCGCGAAAACGCGGCTTCGCTGTATACTCGTCAAGGGTGTGAACACCGACGCGGCGCATTACCGCGCGCTGGCCGAGCTTGCCGTATCTCTTGCGGGATGCGAGGGCGTGGAGTTTATACCGTACCACGCCTACGGCGGCTCCAAGGCCACCTTGCTCGGTCTGCCCGATAACGGTAACGCCGCGTGGATCCCCGAAAAAGAGGACGTCACCGCCGCCCGAGCGGCCGTTGCATCACACGGAATAAAGGTTTATTGAATCACCAAGCCCCGCGATCCTCGCGGGGCTTTTTTGCGCAGAAAACCGCAGCCCCGTTTGATCGATCTGATAGATAAATTAGAGTTTATTTGAAAGAGTTTGAAAAATTTAGACCGCTAAATAATCGAAACGGGCCGCGCGAAAATGCCTCCCTCCGGGAGGGAGGGGGACCGCTTGCGGTGGAAGGAGCCTGCGTAACGAACAGTATCGCCGAAACGATTGTAAAACAAGTATTTTTCGCCAACAGACCTCATCAAAATTCTGCCCAACTTCATTATGACGCGGGCTCCTTCCACCGCAAGCGGTCCCCCTTCCTCCCGGAGGAAGGCATTGTCCTAACCGCTTCTAAGGTTGGTTGCGGTGAAGTCTGTTTGAACCCTTCAAATTCCGATTTGTCGCTTGCTTCGCCATCGGGGAGAGCCGTCCCCTGCGGCATCGCTTTTTTGCTTTTTGTTGGCTTTCATTTGCCAAAACAACACAAAGCAAGCAAATTTTGAACCCAAAACGCAGAAAAAGCCAAAAAATATTGTGGTTTTCTCTTGACAAATGTTGGGTTTGATTGTATAATGTACCTTGATAAGATTTGTTTTCTTAAAACCTACAAAGGATGTGATCTTCGTTGGCGACTTATAACAGCGCAAAATGCAAGAAAAGCGAAAGAATTAACAGATTAAAGGACGCGCTCCTTCACAGCCGTCCCGAAATTGAGGCCGATCGCGCCGTTCTGCTCACACAGAGCTATATGGAGACCGAGGGCGAGCCCATTGTCACCCGACGCGCCAAGGCTTTCAAAAATATTCTTGATAATATTCCCATAACCATTCGCCCCGACGAGCTGGTGGTCGGCTCGGCAACCGTGGCAAGCCGCGGCTGTCAGGTTTTTCCCGAGTTTTCCTACGAATGGCTGGAGGCTGAGTTTGACACCGTTGCCAAGCGCTCGGCCGACCCCTTCTACATATCCGAGCAGACCAAGAAGACCCTCCGCTCTGTATATAAGTATTGGAAGGGAAGAACGACCTCCGAGCTTGCCACGTCCATGATCGCCCCCGAGGCGCAGAGGGCAATGGAGCACAACGTCTTCACCCCCGGCAACTATTTCTACAACGGCGTCGGTCACGTCACGGTTCGCTACGACAAGGTGCTGGCCGTGGGATATCTCGGAATCATTGCCGAGGTCAAGTCCGAGCTCGCCAAAATGAACGTGGGCGACAGCAACTACTGCTCCAAGAAGGCCCTGCTCGACGGCATCATTATGAGCTGTGAGGCTGTCATCAATTACGCCGAGCGTTACGCAACTCTCGCCGAGAGAATGGCCAAGAACGAGAGCAACGCCACTCGCCGCGAGGAGCTTTTCCGCATTGCCGATAACTGCCGCCGCGTGCCTGCAAACGGAGCGCAGAGCTTCTACGAGGCTTGCCAGAGCTTCTGGTTCGTGCAGATGCTCCTGCAGGTAGAGTCCAGCGGTCACTCCATCTCGCCCGGTCGCTTTGACCAATATATGTATCCTTATTATAAGGCCGACATCGAGAGCGGCGCCATCACCCGCGACTTCGCGCAGGAGCTGATGGACTGCATCTGGATCAAGTTCAACGATCTGAACAAATGCCGCGACGCCGCCTCGGCCGAGGGCTTTGCGGGATATTCGCTCTTCCAGAACCTCATTGCGGGCGGTCAGACTCCCGACGGCGAGGATGCCACCAACGATCTTTCGTTTATGTGCATCGACGCCACAATGCACGTTCTGCTCCCGGCGCCCTCCTTCTCGGTGCGCGTCTGGAACAAGACTCCCCACGAATTCCTCATCCGCGCCGCCGAGCTGACCAGAACCGGCGTGGGTCTGCCCGCTTACTATAACGACGAGGTCATCATTCCCTCGCTTATGTCCCGCGGCCTGACCATCGAGGACGCAAGAGATTATAACATTATAGGCTGTGTCGAGCCGCAGAAGTCGGGTAAGACCTGGGGCTGGCACGATGCCGCATTCTTCAATATGCTAAAGCCAATGGAGATGGTCTTCTCCAACGGCGTGCTGGAGGGCGAGCAGGTCGGCCTTCGCACGGGCTCGCTGCTCAGCTTCAACACCTTTGAAAAATTCTTCGAGGCATATAAAAAGCAGATGGAATATTGCATCTCTCTGCTTGTAAATGCCGATAACGCCATCGACGAGGCTCACGCCGTCCGTTGTCCGCTGCCTTATCTTTCGTCCATGGTCGACGATTGCATCAAGCGCGGCAAGACCCCCGAGCAGGGCGGCGCGGTCTATAACTTCACGGGCCCCCAGGGCTTCGGAATTGCCAACGTGGCAGACGCGCTCTACGCCATCAAAACTCTGGTCTACGATCAGAAAAAGTTTACTCTCGAGGAGCTTGACGCCGCAATGCGCGCAAACTTCGGCCGCGGCGCGGCAAGCATGACCGAGCTGACCGAGCAGATCGCGCGCGAGCTTCAGAGAAGCGGCGTAAAGGTCAACGAGGGCGTGGTCGCCGAGATATACAGCACCCTTAAGGCCAAGGGCGGCGACAGCAGATACGACGAGATCCGCGAGATGATCCTTGCTGTCGACAAGTACGGCAACGATGCAGACGAGGTCGACGCAATGGCTCGCGAGGCGGCGTACACCTACACCCGCCCCATGCTGAACTACAAAAACCCCCGCGGCGGACAGTTCCAGGCGGGACTTTACCCCGTTTCGGCCAACGTTCCGCTTGGCGCACAGACGGGCGCGACCCCCGACGGACGCTACGCAAAGACCCCCGTGGCCGACGGCGTTTCGCCCAGCGCGGGCCGTGACGTAAACGGTCCCACGGCGGCGGCCAACTCGGTGGCCAAGCTCGACCACGGCATCGCCTCCAACGGCACGCTTTTCAATATGAAGTTCCACCCCTCGGCCCTCGCGGGCGAGTCGGGACTTGAGAACTTCGTGGCCCTCGTTCAGACCTATTTTGAGATGAAGGGCAGCCATATGCAGTTCAACGTGGTCAGCCGCGAGACCCTTATCGACGCCCAGAAGAACCCCGACAATTACAGAAGTCTCGTGGTTCGCGTCGCAGGCTACAGCGCACTCTTTACCACGCTGTCGAAATCGCTTCAGGACGATATAATCAACAGAACCGAGCAGTCGGCCTTTTAATCATAATGAACAAATACGGAATTATAGCAGAAAAACTTAAAAACGGCGAGGCGCTGACCCTAAATTTCGTCGGCGACAGCGTGACGAGAGGAACGAACTACTGTAACAACGATGAGACCTACGTTGCCCGCTTTGCCGCGTATATGGCAGGGCATTTCACCTCTCACACGGTGCGCCGCTATGACGGGATCGCGCCAAACGAGCTTTTGCCCATAGACCATTTTGAAGGGCCGAGGGTGATATCGGAGGGTGGCGCAGTCCTTGACGTTATCCGCAATGGCGTTGGCGGCAATACGGTGCTTCGCGCCCACCGCCGCATCGGCGATTTCACGGGAACACTTGCCAACGGTCGACGACCCGATCTGACCTTTATGATGTTCGGCATCAACGACTCGCTGACCCACGTTCCCGACAGATACGTGACCCCCGAGGTCTTCAAGGAGAATTACAGAAATCTTATAAACGCCATAAGGGAGACAAATCCCGAAACGATGTTTGTCATTTTAACTCCCACGACCAACGATAAAAGCGTAAGCGACCACGCCGAGCGCGCAAGAGAGCTTGGCGCGGAGGAGGGAATTGCTGTTATCGACACCAACGCCCTCTGGAGCGCGCATTACGAGCCCGTCGCCGTAAATTTCGGACACGGCGATTGGCTTTCGGGCATCAGGGACGATGCCTGCCATCCGACCCCGAAGGGCGCAGACGTAACAGGGAAATTTATTTTTGACGAATTTATAAAACTGATGGAGGCAGACAAATGAAGATAGCAACGACAACCTACGATTTTGGGTTTTATTGTAATAACGATTTGGACAGAATACGTGAGCTTCATCGTGCGGGATTTCGTTATATCGATCTCAATATGGAGTTTAAACCTGATTCGCCGTATATGAGCGATGATTGGCGTGATGAGGTCAAAAAGGTAAAAGATCTTGCAAAGGAGCTCGGAATGACATTCGTTCAAGCTCATTCACTAGGCGGAAATCCTTTGAGTGAGGATGCAGGGCACGTTAATTTTCTTATTGATGCTACACTTCGCTCCATTGAGATATGCCGCGAGCTTGGAATTAAGAACACCGTGGTTCACAGCGGCACTCGGAGAGGTATGGAAAAGGATGAGTTCTTTGAGCTCAATAGGCTTTTTTATAAAAAACTCGTTCCTTCTATGGAAGAAAACGGTGTTAACGTTCTTATAGAAAACTCAACCAAATTCAATATGCCGGAGCGCTATTTTGTTAATACGGGCAAGGATATGCGCGAGTTTATCGAATATTTCGCTCACCCGATGCTTCACGCCTGCTGGGACACGGGACACGGCAACTGCGAGGGAGATCAGTATGATGAGATCGTAGCTCTCGGGGATGAGCTTTACGCGATACATTATAATGATAATCGCGGCAAGGCTGACGAGCATATGATGCCCTATCTCGGCACGCTGAATCATGATGAGATAATGAACGCGCTTATTGATATTGGCTACAAGGGCTATTTCACACTTGAATGTTGCTCCTCACTCCTTAAGAAAAAAGGTTGGCCGAAAAGCAGAAGAGCGTTCGAGCGGGACGACAGACTCGCAGAGCCACAGCTATTTATGCAGCGCAAGCTTGAAGAAACGATGTACGAGATCGCGGAGTATATTTTAAAATCTTACGATTGTTTTGAAGAATAAGGAATTTTTATGGATAACAATTCGGTTGTCGGAAGAATTTTCGACATACAGAAATTCTCCACGCACGACGGGCCGGGAATACGCACGATAGTATTTTTAAAGGGCTGTATTCTCCGTTGCCGCTGGTGCTGTAACCCCGAGTCGCAAAGCCACCTGATCGAAAGAATGAGAACGGCAAACGGTGAAAAGACCGTCGGGTACGACACTACCGTCGGTGAGGTTATGAAAAAAGTATTGCAGGATATGCCGTATTATAAAAGAAGCCACGGAGGGCTCACGCTCTCGGGCGGCGAGGCACTCTGTCAGCAGGAGTTTGTCACCGCGCTTCTCACCGAGGCGAGACGGAACGGCATAAACACCGCCGTTGAGACCACGGCCTGCCTGCCGTTTTATATGATCGAGCCCCAGCTTCCGCTCCTCGACACGGTGCTGATGGACATAAAGCACATGGACAGCGCAAAGCACGAGCGCTTCACCGGGCTTCGTAACGAGCTCATCCTCGACAACGCGAAAAAGATCGCCCGCGCCAAGGGTGACAGGCTGATCATAAGAGTTCCCGTCATCCCCGGCTTCAACGATACAGAGGAGGAGATCGTCGACATTGCCCGCTTTGCCGCCTCGCTGGGCGGCGTTCGGGAGATCCACCTTTTGCCTTATCACCGCTTGGGCTACGATAAATACGTGGGACTCGACCGTGAGTACGGCATGGGTGACGTCAAGCCCCCGTCTAACGAGCATATGGAGAGCCTGCGCCGCGCGGCCGAGAAGGAAGGGCTGAAAGCCATCATCGGAGGCTAATAGCGTGAAGGTTCGTAATCCTTTAACGAACGCATATCCGTTCACGCAAGCGAAAACGCTTTCGGATCAATGATCCGAGCCGCGAGGCGGCCCGTTTTCATGAAAGTGAGACTAAAATGAGAGAAGATATATACGAAACAAAACAAAGAATAATACAGGAAACGGTTCCGGGCAAGCAGATCACGCTGGCGCACATCATCGCCAACCCCGACAGCACCCTCTACCGCAAGCTGGGACTTGACCCGACGGTGGATTATTCACATAAGTCGGCCATCGGCATCGTCACCATGTCGCCCAGCGAGTACGCCATCATCGCCGCGGATCTTTCGCTGAAGTCCTCGGGAGCCGAGGTCGGATTTGTCGACCGCTTCTCGGGAACCCTCATTGTTGTGGGCAGCGTGTCCGAGGTGGAGTCGGCAATGCTGGCGGTGGTCGAGTATGCCGAGCGCAAGCTGGGCTTCAACGTCTGCGAGATCACAAAAACGTGAAAAAGATAATTTTTATGGGCAAAAGCGGCGGCGGCAAGACCTCGCTCATCGAGACTCTGCGCGGCGAGAGCATCGTCTACCGCAAGACCCAGTACATTGATTATTCGGATACCTTTGTGGACACGCCCGGCGAATATGCCGAGGGCAACGATCTCGGCGGCGCGCTGGCGGTCTATTCCTACGAGGCCGACGTGGTGGGTCTGGTGG
Source organism: Clostridia bacterium (assembly GCA_017451545.1). Lineage (GTDB taxonomy): Bacteria > Bacillota > Clostridia > Oscillospirales > CAG-272 > RGIG3994. The sequence continues at coordinate 17,695 of JAFTOB010000141.1, forward strand.
TGGCGGCAGATGACGATTTCTGCATTTTTCCGCCCGCCTGCGCTCCCGTGGCCAACCGTCCCGTCCTCGGGATCGTCACAAAATGCGACTCCGAGAGGGCGAGGACCGATATGGCGACCCTCTGGCTCGAGAACTGCGGTTGCGAGCGCATCTTTCTGACCTCGGCCAAAACGGGGCAGGGGATCGAAGAGCTGCTCGCCTATCTGAAATAAAACAACCAAAACCCAAAAATCTGTGTTTTTGTGGCTTGTTTCGACGAAAAACCAACACAATTCAACAAAAAATCGAAGAAAACACCACAAAATCCAAAGAAAACTGTTGACAAAACAAAGAAAATGTGGTAAAATGTTACCATAGGCATAGAAGGGACACAGTCCCAACCCCAAAATTGTATTTTTTATAAGGAGAATAAAGAAAATGTCTGAGTACGAAATCAAAAAACAGATCTGTGAGATCGGTAAGAGAATCTATGACAAGGGAATGGTCGCATCCAACGACGGTAACATTTCCGTTAAGCTGAACGACAACGAGTTCCTCTGCACCCCCACCGGTGTGTCCAAGGGCTTCATGACCCCCGAGTACATCTGCAAGATCGATGCCAACGGTAAGGTCATTCAGGCTTACGAGGGCTTCAGACCCTCCTCCGAGATCAAGATGCACCTGAGAGTTTACAAGCAGAGACCCGACGTAAAGTCCGTCGTCCACGCTCATCCTCTCTACGCCACCAGCTTTGCTATCGCAGGAATCCCGCTGACCGAGCCCATTATGCCCGAGGCAGTTATCGCTCTCGGTTGCGTTCCGATCGCAGAGTACGGCACTCCCTCCACCGAGGAGATCCCCGATGCCGTTGAGAAGTACCTCCAGCACTTCGATGCAGTTCTTCTTGCAAACCACGGCGCGCTCTCCTTCTCGGACAGCCTGCTCAACGCATATCACAAGATGGAGTCTCTTGAGTTCTACGCTCAGCTCATGTACCAGGCAAAGGTCCTCGGCGGTCCCAAGCAGCTCACCAACGCACAGGTTCAGAGACTTTACGAGATCCGCCGTCAGTTCGGCCTCAAGGGTAAGCACCCTGCAGATATCTGCCCCAACGCAAAGGCAGGCAAGCCCAGCTGCCACACCTGCGGCATCAACACCGGTAGCTTCAACGGAGGCTGCTCGGGCAGTGCCGATGACAACGATCTGATCGCAGAGATCACAAAGAAGGTTCTCGCTTCCCTCGGTAAATAATGAGCACCGATATCGAAAAGCTTGTCAAGGAGGCAGTGGCCGCCACCCTCGCACAGGGTACGGCACAGCCGATTCGCGAAAAGAAAAAAATAGAGTTCATTTCGCTTGATTGCGCAAAGCAGCTCGCCGAAGCGGTGGAGCGAAGAGCGCGCGAAATGGGGGTCAACGCCGTTGTGGCCATTGCCGACGAGGGCGGAAACCTGAAAATATGCGAATGTATGGACAATTCTTTTCTGGCAAGTCGGGACATTGCAATAAATAAAGCATACACCTCGGTGGCGCTGAAGATGTCAACCAAAAAGCTGGCGTCTCTGGCCGCACCCGGAGGCTCGCTGTACGGAATCCAGCACACCAACGGTGGCAGGATCGTCATTTTCGGCGGCGGCGATACTCTTGAGCTGCGGGGCAGAATCCTCGGCGGACTCGGGGTGAGCGGAGGCACGGAGGAGCAGGACACCGCTCTTTCGGCCTACGGAAAGAAAATTTTCGGCGACCTGTTCGCCTGATTCGGAGATTAAAATGACAGAACAGCAGAAAATAGAAGCAATAGTCCGTGAGGTCATTGCCGGAATGAAGGGAAGCGCCCCTGCGGCTCCCGCCGCATCGGGCAGCATCCCCAAGACCTCGCGCGTCGCAATGCTCACCGAAAAGGAGCATTTCGAGATTCAGGAATATCCCATTCCCGAGATCGGCGATGATGACGTGCTCGTAAAGGTTGAGGGCTGCGGAGTCTGCGGAACCGATGCACACGAGTTCAAGCGCGACCCCTTCGGCCTCATCCCCGTAGTCCTCGGTCACGAGGGAACGGGCGAGATCGTCAAGATCGGCAAAAACGTCACTAAAGACAGCGCGGGCAAGCCCCTCGGCGTCGGTGACAAGGTCGTTACCTGCATGATATTCAAGGATAACCCCGATATCACAATGTTCGACCTCAATAAGCAGAACGTTGGCGGCGCGGACGTTTACGGACTCCTGCCTGACGACAGCGTTCACCTCAACGGTTGGTACGCGGATTACATCGTCGTCCGCAAGGGATCGACCATCTTTAACGTAAGCAATCTCGACCTTGATTCGAGAATACTTATCGAGCCTGCCGCAGTGCTTATTCACGCGGTGGAGCGCGCAAAGACCACGGATATCCTCCGCTTCAACTCCCGCGTTGCGGTTCAGGGCTGCGGCCCCATCGGCCTGCTTTGCATCGCCGTTCTTCGCACTATGGGAATCGAGAATATCACAGCCGTGGACGGCAACGAGCAGAGACTTGAGTTTGCAAAGCTGATGGGCGCGGATGCCACCGTCAACTTCAGAAACTACAAGGATCAGGATTCGCTGGCGGCGGCTGTTAAGGACTCCTTCGGAGGCTACCTTGCCGACTTCGCCTTCCAGTGCACAGGCTCTCCCGTCGCTCACTCGAACATTTATAAGTTCATCAGAAACGGCGGCGGACTCTGCGAGCTCGGCTTCTTCATCAACGGCGGCGACGCCACCATCAACCCCCACTTCGACATCTGCTCGAAGGAGATCACCGTGGTCGGCTCATGGGTCTACACCCTGCGCGACTACGCAACAACCTTCGATTTCCTCAAGCGCGCCAAGGCCATCGGCCTTCCCCTTGAAAAGCTCATCACCCACAAGTTCCACTTGGCGGATGCCAACGAGGCACTTCAGACCAACCTTCGTCAGGACGGCTTGAAGATCGCAATTATTCCTTGATAGGTGACCGATATGGGAAGCGCAGTAGGAATGATCGAGGTCTACGGACTCGTTGCGGCCTTCGCGGCTTGCGATGCAGGCTGTAAAGCGGCCAACGTGACCGTCGAGCCCTTTGACAAAAATAAGCCCGCCCACCCGGACGGACTGCCCGTTCCGCTTCAGATACTCGTAAAGTTCCGCGGAACGGTGGAAAACGTCACCGCAGCCGTTGAGGCGGCGGAGGCAGAGGCCAACAGAATCAGCGGCGTGGTCTGTAAAAAGATCATCGCGGGAGTTGGCGAGGGCGCAGATAAGATGCTGGCCCTGAACGCATTCGATAAAAATTAAATTTTATAAAAAATAATTTTGGAGGTACATAAAATGGCACAGGAATCACTCGGAATGATTGAAACAAGAGGACTTACAGCAGCGATCGAGGCAGCTGACGCAATGGTAAAGGCAGCAGAGGTAACTCTCGTCGGTACCGAGAAGATCGGCTCCGGTCTCGTATCCGTAATGGTCCGCGGCGACGTTGGCGCCGTCAAGGCCGCTGTTGAGGCAGGCACCGCCGCCGCTCAGAGACTGGGCGAGGTCATTGCAACTCACGTAATTCCCAGACCCCACGCAGACGTTGAGAAGATCCTTCCCAAGCTTGCGTAATTAAAACCGTGAAGGCACTTGGATTTATCGAGGTATCGGGCGTTGTTGCGGCGGTCGATGCCCTCGATATCATGTGCAAGAGCTCAAACGTGGAGTTCGTCACTTGGGAGAGAAAGCTCGGCGGCCGAATGGTCACCGTAGTGATCACGGGAAGCGTTTCGGACGTGGCAGAGGCTATTGAGTGCGCAAAGCGCCAGAGCCGCGTGCCCATCCCCGCATCCAACGTCATCGCAAATCCCCACAGTGAGACCGTCCGCATGGTCGAGCTCAGCGCATCCCGCCTGGCAAAGAAGAAGGCGTAAGGCCGGAGGCTATCATGGCGGCAACAAAGAAAACCACAAAGGCGGTAACGCCCACGCAAACAAAAGAAAATACAGAAAACATTAAAAAGGAGACTGTAAAAATGGTACAGCAGGCACTTGGAATGATCGAGACCCGCGGTCTTGTCGCGGCAATCGAGGCAGCAGACGCAATGCTCAAGGCAGCAAACGTTGAGCTCGTAGGCACCGAGAAGATCGGTTCCGGACTCGTATCGGTTATGGTTCGCGGCGATGTCGGCGCTGTTAAGGCAGCCGTCGAGACCGGCGCAGCAGCCGCAGGCAATCTGGGGGAGGTCATTGCAACTCACGTAATTCCCAGACCCCACACCGACGTCGAGAAGATCCTCCCCATCCTTAAGTAATTCGGATTCGGAAGGTTGCAGATGGGCGAATTTCGCCCATCTGCATCTCACGGAGCTTGCGCGGGAAACTAAAAATTTGGTTTTCGGCGCATGCTTCGTGAAATAAAAATACGAAAGGAAAAGTTATGATAATCGGAAAGGTCGTTGGCAGTATAATCGCCACAAGAAAGAACGAAAAGCTGGTCGGACAGAAGCTTTTGGTCATCCGTCCCCTTGAAAATATGGAAGAGAAGTGCGAGTTCGTCGCAACCGATAACGTGGGAGCCGGCATCGGCGAGACCGTTCTGGTTGCCCGCGGCTCTGCTGCAAGGATCGGCTGCGGCTGTACCGAAGCCCCCGTTGATGCCGCCGTTGTGGGCATCGTGGATGAAACCTGATCGAGACGAGAAAGGACCGTATAAAAATGGAATTGAACAAATTAAGTGAAATTTTGCGTGAGGCCGGCGTAGTCGGCGCGGGCGGAGCGGGATTCCCCTCCTACGCCAAGCTCAACGCGGCCGCCGATACCATTATCCTCAACTGCGCCGAGTGCGAGCCCCTGCTCAAGCTCCACAGACAGATGCTGGCGCGTTACGCCACCGAAATTATGACAATGCTTGAGGAGATCGCCGATACTCTCGACGCCTCGTCGGTCATCATCGCCGTCAAGGAGCATTACCGTGAGGCAGTTGCCGCCGTTACGGCAAATCTGCCCAAATTCAAAAAGACAAAGATCGGATTTTTGCCCGAGATATACCCCGCAGGCGACGAGGTGGTCACCATTTACGAGACCACGGGTCGCGTGGTCAATCCCGGCGCGCTCCCCATCTCGGTGGGCTGCATCGTTTATAACGTAGAGACCATCTACAACGCATACAGAGCATGGAAGGAAGGCGCACCCGTCACCCATAAGTACATCACCGTGGCAGGCGAGGTCAAGAACCCCTGCACGCTGAAGGCTCCCCTCGGTATCACTTACGGCGAGCTGATCAAAATGGTGGGCGGCGAGACTCGGGGCGATACCGTCATCGTGGCGGGCGGACCTATGACCGGCCGCATCGCACAGAAGTCTGACGTTGTGACCAAGACCTCCAACGCCATACTGATCATGCCCGAGGACGCATACATAGTTCAGAAGAGAATAACCCCCATAACCCTCGACGTAAAGCGTGCCATGGCCGCCTGCTGTCAGTGCCGCGCCTGCACCGATATTTGCTCGAGAAATCTGCTGGGTCATCCCATCGAGCCCCATAAGATCATGCGCGCCATCTCAAGCGGTGTCGCATCCGACAGCGTGGCGCTGATCAATTCTTATTCCTGCTCGGCCTGCGGACTTTGCGAAATGTACGCCTGCGGTCAGGGTCTCAACCCCCGCACCCTCATTTCCGAGGTCAAGGCCACCCTCCGCAAGAACGGCGTAATGCCGCCTCGCGGACTTGAGGCCGACCCCGTGGACAAGAACCGCGATTACAAGCGCGTTCCCCTCACCAGACTGACCGCAAGACTCGGCCTTACCAAGTACGACGTTCCCGCACCCATTATCGACGTTGACATCAAGTGCAAGAGCGCGAAGGTAATGCTCTCCCAGAGCATCGGCGTTCCCTCCGCCGCCTGCGTTTCGGTGGGAGACACCGTTGCCGCAGGACAGAAGCTCGGCAACTACGCCGCAGATAAGCTGGGCACCGCCGTTCACGCACCCTTTGCGGGACGCGTGACCGAGGTCAACGACAAATACGTGGTCATCGAGGCCTAATTTTTAAGATCGGAGAATCAGAAAATGTTGAATAAAGCAATCGGAATGGTCGAATATCAGACGGTCTCCTCGGGCATCACAGCCACCGACCTTATGATCAAGACCGCTAATATAGAGATCCTGCAGTCCTCGGTGGTCTGCCCCGGTAAGTACATTACCATCGTGGGCGGCGAGCTTTCAGCTATCACCGCCGCTATCGATGCCGCAAAGGTCCAGCTCGGCGATAAGCTCGTCGATTCCTTCGTGCTCGGTAATCCCCACGCTGATATTTTCCCCGCGATCTACGGCGGTGCACCCGTCGAGAACGCAAAGGCACTGGGCGTGCTCGAGAGCTTCTCGGCCGCCGCAGTCATCGTTGCCGCAGATACCGCCGCCAAGACCAGCGACGTGTCGCTCATTGAGCTCCGCATCGCTCGCGGTATGGCGGGTAAGTCCTATATGCTCCTGACGGGCGACGTGGCCGCAGTTTCTGCCGCCATCGAGGCCGCAAGAGTAAAGATCGGCGGCGAGGGACTCCTGCTTGACAGCTCGGTCATCCCCAACCCCGACAAGAGCCTTTGGGGCTGCATTATTTAACAGATGCTTCCCATCGAGAGAAGAAACGACATCCTCCAGCTTCTGATGCTGGACGGACGCGTCGTGGTCAGCGAGCTTGCCGAGAAGTATGACGTGACGGAGGAGACCATCCGCCGCGACCTCGAAAAGCTGGAGGCTGACGGATATGCAAAAAAGACTTACGGCGGCGCGGTTCGCAGTGATAATATTACGGGCGAGCTTCCGTACACCGTAAGAAAGCAGACCAACGTAACGGGCAAGCGTTATATCGCCGAGCTCATAGGAGGTCTGATCGAGGACGGCGACCGCCTGTTGCTTGATTCAAGCACCACCGCGCTTTTCACCGTCAAGAGCATTTTCTCAAAGCACAACCTCACTCTCGTCACAAATTCGGTGGAGATCCTGCTTGATCTGCCCCAGAACAACGACTGGAACATCGTTTCCACCGGCGGCTCTTACAGAAGCGACTCCATGGCCTTTTACGGCAGCACCGCCGAGGAGGTCATCGAGAAATATTACGCCGATTACGCCATCCTTTCCTGCAAGGGGCTTGATATGGAGAAGGGAATTTCCGATACCCGCGAGAACTTCGCGCAGTTCAAAAAGTCCTTCTTCCGCGCCGCCAAGCGGGTGGTGCTGGCCATCGACCACACCAAGTTTGACAAGGTCTCCTTCGTCAAATTCGGCACGCTGGACGACGTGGATATCGTAGTCACCGACGTTGACCCCGGCGAGAAGTGGAAAAACTACTTTGAGAGCAAAAACATCAAGCTGTATTATTAAGGAAAAACCTATGAATACATTTGAACTTAAAACACGGGTCTGCTTCGGAGAGGATTCTCTGGGTGCCCTTGCCGAGATCGAGGCGGAGAACGCCGTCATATTCACCGATGCGTTTATGAAAAAGTCGGGCAACGCCGACAAGATCGCATCCTATATGAAGGGCTGCCGCAATATAAGCGTGTTTTCGGAGACCATCCCCGACCCGCCCATTGAGCTCATCGTCAAGGCGCTTGAGTTCCTTCTCGACGCAAATACCGACGTGGTGGTCGCCCTCGGCGGCGGCTCGTCCATCGACGCGGCCAAGTCCACCATCCTGATGTATGAGAAAAAGACGGGCAAGCACGTGCCCCTCATCGCCGTTCCCACCACCAGCGGAACGGGAAGTGAGGTCACAAAGTTCGCCGTCATTACCGATAGGGAAGCGGGCGTCAAGTATCCGCTGGTGTCGGATAAGCTCCTGCCCGACGTGGCCGTGCTCTCCAGCGAGCTCGTTATGAGCGTACCGAAGACCATCACCGCAGACACGGGCTTTGACGTTATCACCCACGCCCTTGAGGCTTATATTTCCACGCTGGCTAACGATTTCACCGATGCCTTTGCCGAAAAGGCCCTTGAGCTGGCCTTTGAGTACCTCCCCCGCGCCTGCAAGGACGGCTCGGACGTGGAGGCGCGCGAGAAGATGCACACCGCATCCTGCCTCGCAGGTATGGCCTTCAATGACGTAAGCCTCGGTGTCAACCACGGAATTGCCCACGCCCTCGGCGCGGTATTCCATATTCCTCACGGTCGCGCCAACGCAATGATGCTCTACCACGTTATGAAATATAACGCCGAGCTCGATCTGCCGTCGGCCAAGCCGAGCAGAGCCTGCGAAAAGATGGCGAAGATCGCAAGATTCATCGGCCTGCCCGCCTATAACGCAAAGCAGGGCGCTACAAATCTCATCAACGAGATCCGCCGCCTGAGCCGCGAGGTGGGAATCCCTCAGACCCTCGCCGATGCGGGCGTCGCCAAGAGCGATTATCTGGCTAACCGTGCTCACATCGTAAAGAGCGCGGTCAACGATGCCTGCACCGCAACCAACCCGCGCAAGATCGATGCCGCCGCTGTGGAGACCATTCTCCGCGGTATCGAAAAATTTGATAAATAAAAGAAACAAACGGATCTTCCGCGCCTTTTCGTGGCAGGGGATCCGTTTTTCTTTGTCAGAAAAATAACTTTTGAAAAAATCTTGAAATATGGGGCAAAATTCATACATTGTTCATAAAGTTTTGCTATACTGTACCCAAATAGGATTTTTTTCAAAAGGAGAAAAGATCATGGCATTGGTATACGTAATCAACGGAAAAATTGTCCTTCCCGATGCCGTTGTCAGCGATAAGGCTCTGGCCTTCGACAGCGAAACGGGCAAGATCGTCGGACTTGCGGACTCTATTCCCGCAGGAGCCGAAACAATAGATGCCGCAGGGAAATACGTCGCTCCCGGTCTCGTGGATATCCACATCCACGGCTACCTCGGCGAGGACACCTGCGATGCCAAGCCCGAGGGCATTAAGAAAATGGCCTACGGCGTGGCGAAAAACGGCGTTACCTCCTTCCTTCCCACCACTATGACGGTGGCAAAGGACGAGATCATCGCCGCACTCAACGCCGTCAGAAGCGTTAAGGAGGAGAGCCGCACTTGGGACGGTGCGGAGATCATCGGCGTTCACGCCGAGGGTCCCTTCATCAACCCCTCGAAAAAGGGCGCGCAGGCCGAGGAGAACATCCTCGCTCCCGACGCCGACTTCATTATCGAAAACTCGGATATCATAACCTCCGTGACCCTCGCCCCCGAGATGGATAAGGACCACGCCTGCATCAAAAAGCTGGCCGCCGAGTCCGACGTTCTCATCTCCATGGGTCACACGGGTGCGGATTTTGACGAGGCAAGGAGTGCCGTGGCAGACGGCGTTTCCCACGCCACCCACCTCTTCAACGCAATGACCGCTCTGGCTCACCGCAATCCCGGTGTGGTCGGTGCCGCCCTCGCCTGCGACGGCGTGTCGGTGGAGCTCATTGCCGATACCTTCCACATCAACCCCGGTCTCTACTCCATCGTGGCCAAGGTCAAGGGCGACAAGACCGTCCTGATCACCGACTGCACCAGAGCCGGCGGAATGCCCGACGGCGAGTACGATCTGGGCGGTCAGCCCATCTTCCTCAAGGGCATCGAGTGCCGCCTGGCCGACGGAACCATCGCGGGCAGCGTGCTCAAGCTCAATTCCGCCGTCAAAAACGTCCTCGACCATACGGATCTGCCCGTCAACGAGGTCTTTAAGATGGCATCCCTTAACCCCGCCACCGCCATTAAGTGCGCCGACCGCATCGGCTCGCTGGAGGCAGGGAAGGACGCGGACATCATAATTGCCGATGAAAATATTAATATCAAGAGAACTATAAAGAAAGGAAGAACTATCTATGTTTCTGAAGTTTAATGCACCGCTGGATCCCGGCTTCAAGCCCATGGCCGTGGTCTATCGCGATTTTGAGGCCGCCGTTGCGGCAGAGGGCGGACAGCCCCTCACCATCGGTCTCGAGAGAAATGACGGTCTCGTCTCCACCTACACGGTTTCGGTGTTCAAGGACGGCATCGGCCACGACGAGGAGAACCACGAGTTCGTCGAGAGACTTGTAAAAACCCTGCTTTGGACCCGCGGCGGCTATAAGATCATTGTCGCAGGCTCCAAGCTCATCGCAGATAAGATCAAGGCCGACTACTCGGTGGGCGGCTACCGTGATTTCGACCGCGACTTTATGTCGGGCGTTTACGAGGCCGACTTTGAGGTAGTTCACGTTCCTTTCGAGCAGGCTCCGACAGATAAGGAGTCCGCAGCCCCCGTCGGTCGCCACCTCGATGGCTACCGCATCGGCTTTGACGCAGGCGGAAGCGACAGAAAGGTCAGCGCCGTCGTCGAGGGCGAGGCTGTTTATTCCGAGGAGGTCGTATGGTTCCCAAAGCTCCAGAACGATCCTCAGTATCACTATGACGGCATTATGGACGCAATGAAGACCGCCGCCTCCAAGATGCCCCGCGTGGACGGTATCGGCGTTTCCACCGCAGGCGTTGTCATCGGCAACCGCATTATGACCTCGTCCCTCTTCCTGAAGGTAAAGAACGAGAACCCCGAGGCCTTCAATAAGGTGGTCAAGAGCATTTATACCGATATCGCCAAGGAGCTCGGCAACGTGCCGATCGAGGTCGCCAATGACGGTGACATCACCGCTCTCGCAGGCGCTATGGATCTCGACGATAACAACGTTCTCGGCGTTGCAATGGGTACCTCCGAGGCAGGCGGCTACGTTGACGGCAACGGCAACATCACCGGCTGGCTCAACGAGCTTGCATTCGTTCCCGCCGACTACAACAAGGACGCAATGGTTGACGAGTGGTCGGGCGACTACGGATGCGGAGTTAAGTATTTCTCCCAGGATTCGGTCATTAAGCTGGCTCCCGCCGCAGGCATCGAGCTTGACGAGAAGGCATCTCCCGCCGAGAAGCTGAAGGTGGTTCAGAAGCTGATGGCAGAGGGCGACGAGCGCGCCGCAAAGATCTACGAGACCATCGGCGTATACTTCGGCTATGCCGTAGCTTACTACGCACTCTTCTACGATATCAAGCACGTTCTGCTTATGGGTCGCGTTTCCTCCGGTGAGGGCGGAAGCATCCTCCATAAGACCGCACAGAAGGTTCTGGCAGGGGAGTTCCCCGAGCTTGCCGAGAAGATCACCATACATCTTCCCGATGAGAGCAGCCGCCGCGTGGGTCAGTCCATCGCCGCCGCAAGCCTTCCTAACATTAAGTAAAATATCCAAACGGGGGCTGACAAAGGTCAGCCCCCGAGCTTTTTGCTCGGGGGAATGTCTCACCGACAAATCGGAGTTTATTTGAAAGATTTTTTTCGAGAACCTTCTTGCAAGAAGGTTCTCGAGCTCTCCAAGAAACTTTAATGCATTGGCTAAGTTAAATGGGGAGTATATCTTTCAAAATTTGCTCGGTCGCAAATTTTGAGTGATTATATCGGCTAAATCGTTCGCGCTCTCGCAGGCGCGCAGTCCGGTGAAAACTCCTCCTGGCGCGCCCTTTCTAAATATTACGATCAGAAATTGATTGTAATATCACCGTCGTGGCCGTTAGGAGGCGGTAACGCCGGACTAAGGCCTGCGTGAGCG
>JAFTOB010000142.1 GCA_017451545.1 Clostridia bacterium
GCCGCCGTCGTTCCTTCGGAACGAAAGGTATTTCGCGCTCTGCGGAGCGCGACCAACGGGTTGCCGTTGGATCGCAAAAAACTTTTGAAAAAGTTTTATCAAAACTTTCAATAAGGGGTTCAGCCTAAACCTTCAAACTCCAATTTATCGGTCTGTTTAATTCCAATAAAATCGAAAATGGAACGATTTTCTTCCTTAACGTTGCCGCAGGCGCATATCACTCGTCCGAAGGACGAATATCACTTGCCGCAAAGCGGCAACAAAAAAAGGGGAGCCGAAGATCGGCTCCCGGATTATCAAGGTTATTTCTTTTTTCCTTTTTTGGAGGTTGATCCCGTCTGCGTCTTTCCGCCGATGCAGCCGATGTAGAACCAAGCGGCAACAGCCTTGAGAATAGCAAACACAACGTCCCAGATAGGCGCGTTGTCGATGATGCTGAGTACTGCGCTCACGGCATAGCCTACAAAGAGTACCGTCGAAAGCAGGATGCAGACCGATTTGTTGGTCTTAAGCAGACCGAGCAGACCCGCAAAGAACATAACGACGTCAATGGCAAGTCCGATAACGGCATAGAGATGGATGCTCGGCAGAGCTCCGATAATACCCAGCAGGGCGGGGATTCCCGATGCCAGACCGAGAACGATAAATACAAGGCTGACAACGATGCGATACAGATTCTTTTGTTTTGCAGTCATGTGATTGTTCTCCTTTCGTAGATTTATATAAATTGTATCACGATTTTTAAAAAATGTCAATGATTTTGCAAAAAGAGTCGCCGACGGTTGACTTTTTTTCACTTTTAGTGTAATATTAGTATATATTATATTTTCAGGAGACGAAAAATGAAAGTTTCAGAGATCAAGTACGAAAGATATACCATCGAACAGGCCAAGGCGGGCTTTGAGGAGTTCAAGGCCGCTCTTGCCGACGCAAAGTGCGAGAAGTGCGTTATGCGTGCCCGCGACAAATTCATCAAGGAAGTTTATATTGAATACGCCACTGCCGCTTCCCTCTCCAACTGCCGCTTTACCCTGAATACCAAGGACGAGTTCTATCAGGGCGAGATGGCCTACTATGACGAGGTCTCGCCCCTCTTTGCACAGATGATGACCGAGTATGCCGACCTTATGCTGGAATCCCCCTACCGTGCAGGGCTTGAGAAGCTGCTCAACCCCCGCATTTTCGACCTTTACGAGGTGTCGAAGAAGTCCTTCGGTGACGCCATCGTTGAGGATATGCAGAACGAGAACGCCATCTGCACCGAGTACAGCAAGTTTATGTCCGAGCTGCTCATCGACTTCGACGGCGAGAAGCTCCCCCTGTCCGTCGTTCGCGGCAAGCTCTCCGACACCGACAGAGCCGTTCGCCGCGCGGCTGCCGAGGCTATCGGTCGCGGTCTTGAGGGAGCATCCGACAAGCTGGACGATTTCTATGACAGACTCGTCAAGCTCCGCGACTCCATGGCCAAGAAGCTGGGCTATAAAAACTTTATCGAGCTCGGCTACTACCGTATGAACCGCATTGATTATAATGCCGAGATGGTTGCCACCTTCCGCGAGAACGTACAGAAGTACGTGGTTCCCTGCGTGGGCAAGCTGAAGGCCGCCGTGGCCGAGGAGCTGGGTCTTGACAGCCTTATGTTCTACGACGATTCGGTCTACTCCGCCGGCGAGACTCCCAAGCCCATGATCGGAACCGCCGAGATCTTCCGCCAGGCGCAGGAAATGTACAACGATATGTCCGACGAGATCGGCGCGTTTATGAAGAAGATGCTGGATGCCGAGGCCTTTGACGTTGAGCCCCGCGACGGCAAGTGGGGCGGCGGCTACTGCACCTCCTTTGATAAGTACGAGCAGCCCTTCATCCTTGCAAACTTCAACGGCTCGGCGGGCGATATTGACGTTATCACTCACGAGTTCGGTCACGCCTTCGCCGCGCAGAACAGCTTCACCTACGGCGACACCGAGCTGGCCGTGGGCGGTATGGAAACTGCCGAGTGCCACTCCATGAGCATGGAGTTCCTCTGCTGGCCCGGAATGTCCCGCTTCTTCGCCGAGCCCGAAAAGTACAAGCACTCCCACTTCTGCGGTGCGCTTTCCTTTATTCCCTACGGAGTTATCGTTGACGAGTTCCAGCACATAGCCTACGAGCACCCCGAGTACACTCCCGCACAGCGCAACGAGGCCTACCGCGAGCTCGAGCGGAAGTACCGTCCCTACCTGTCCTTTGAGGGCATTCCCTACCTTGAGAAGGGTACAAGATGGCAGTATCAGATGCACATCTTCGAGTCGCCATTCTACTATATCGACTACTGCCTCGCACAAACCGTGGCGCTTTGGTTCCTCAAGATGTCCCGCGACGATTATAAGACCGCTCTCCGGAAATACGTCGAGTTCTCCCGCGCCGGCGGCACCAAGTCCTTCGGCAAGCTCCTTGAGGACGCGGGCATTCCCTCCCCATTCGGTGAGGGCTCGCTCAAGGTGCTTTGCGACGAGTGCGAGAAGATAATCGACGAGCTCCACGCCTGATATGCAGTACGAAAGACAGCAAAAAATACTTGAGATAATAGGCGAAAAGAAAACGGCCACCGTGACCGAGCTTGCAACCTTGGTATTCGCAAGCGAGGCCTCGGTGCGCCGAGACGTAGCCTATCTTGAGCAAAAGGGCTACGTCCGTCGGGTCTACGGCGGAGTAGTGCTTTCAAGTTATAAAAACAGCGTAGTCCCCCTTGATCTGCGCGACGGCGACAACAGCTCTGCCAAGGAGCTCATCGCCAAGCGCGCCGCCGAGCTGGTCTTTGACGGGGCGACTTTGCTTATGGATGCCTCCTCAACCGTTCGCCGTATGATCAAGTATCTTGACGGCAAAAAGGATCTGCGCATCATCACCAACAATCAGCGGATCTTCGGCGAGGCCGAGGGCATTGATGCCGAAATTTACTGCACGGGTGGGGTCTATTCGAAGAAAAACCACGCCTTCCTCGGCGCGGCGGCCGAGAGCTTTGTTCGCTCGGTGCACGCCGATCTGGTCTTCTTTTCAAGCCAGGCCCTCTCGGACGACGGCGAGATCAGCGACGTTTCCGAGCAGGAGACCGCCCTGCGCCGCGTGATGCTTGAGCACGCCGACCGCAAGGTATTCCTCTGCGATTCCTCAAAGCTTGGTCAGCGCAGGACCTTCACCCTCTGCAACCGCGAGGACGTGGACGTGATAATCTGCGACGTCGAGCTTCCCGCACCGTGAGTACGGATATATCTTAACTCAGCCGAGGGCTCTGCAAAGCAGAGCTCGCCAAAATACGGCAAAACAAAGAAACAAGAGCTTGCGATCCCTGATCGCAAGCTCTTGTTTTGTTAATCGAGAAGGTTGATAAAGAGTCCGCCGACCACGCTTCGGTTTCTGAAGGCGCGGTAATCTGCGGTGCTGGTGTAGTACCAGTCGGTCAGGGGTACGCGGTCGAGGGTCTCGTTGATCATATTGACCATACTCTCGCAAACGGCATCGAAATATGCTTTGTCCTTCCAAATGCAGGTGGACCACATGAGCCAGTCGATCTTGGTGTAATCGGCGCGGCTGTCCAGCGGCACTCCGTAGCGGTTCAGTTTGGACATATAGACCTTTATCTCGTTCTGCTTTACCTCGTCGGAGAACAGGTTGTAGCCGAGGAGGCTGTCCCAAACGATGTTGTACTTCAGGCTCCAGCCGTCTCCACTGTCGAAGGTCAGGCGAGTGCCTTCGTGATCGGCCTTTGCGTCAATCTCCCACTGCTTTGCGTACTTTTTGGCGATCTCCATATAGGAACCGTCGCCCGAAAGCTCGGCGTAGGCCGCAATGCCGAGAATGGCCTTGAGGCTCAGGTTGCAGTTGCGGGCCAAGTGACCTGCAAAGTCATCGGTGCAAAGCTGATTTGCGGGATCGTAGCCGAACTCGACGAGATAGTCGACCCACTTTTTCATAAGCTCGCGGTTGCTGTCGAGGAGACTCTGATCTCCGCCCGAATATTTCTTGACCGCCGCAAGGCAGAGGAACATATTTCCCGCCTCCTCAACGGGCATCTGATTCTCGGGGAGCAGGTGGCCTATGATGCGGTTGCCGCGGTCACTGCTGCCCGAAAGGGAAAGGGATCTGGTGCTGTAGACCTGACCGTTGGCGAGGGGATACTGTCCCACGTCGTGGGGAGTGAAGTCAAAATCCCAAGCATCCGAGCTTGCGTATTTGATAATGGGTCGGAGCATTCCCTTGACCAGCTCGGGATTGTACTTGAGGAAGAGAGGAATGGAGGGATAGGTCACGTCGAGGGTGCCGATGCAGCCGTTGGAATCGTCCTCCTTGGAGAGGAAGAGAATGTTGCCCTCAGTGTCCTCCACCAGCTTATGAGCCGCGATGGCCTGACGGTATGCAAGGGAGGTGATGTTCTTGTAGTTCTCGCCAAGCGCGCCCGTCTCTGCCGTGAGCTTTGCGTCGAACTCGTCGCAGAGTCTCTTTACCTCGGGATACTCTCGAACTGCGGCCTTGACCATATCACCGAAGCTTTCGAAATGCTTGGTGTAATACTCGTCAAGCTGCTCGCCGAAATACTCGATGGGCTTGATCTCATCGTAAGCCACGGTGACAACACCCTCAAGCTCGTTCTTTACGGCAAAGAGGTAAGCGCCGTCATCGTAGCCGTTATATGTATTGTTAAAGGGAAGCAGCTCGATCTGGCTGTTGGAGCTGATCCTGCCGACCTGCGCGTTCTTGTCGCAAATATGGAGATAGCCCCAATCGATCATTACGTTGTCGCCCGACTGGGTCAGAGGGCTCTGGCAGACGTTGCCGCAGCACAGAGAGAAGTCGGTCTTCTTGACGCCCACGCGCTGGGTCTTGTTGTTCACGCAGGCGCGGGTGCTGATGCCGAAGGCGAATCTCATTGTTCTGTCGCACTTGGGCTCTATCTTATAGGAAACGTAGCTGACGGGACGGGTGAGAATGTCGAGACGGTCGAGAAGCAGGGGAGTTGTAAAGGTCAGCTCGAGCTTGAGCGACTCGTTCTCGAAAAGGTACTTCGAGCTTGTGGGGGAGACCTCAACGCTTCTCTGGTAGATGCGTCTCTTCATAAGCTTGCCGTTGACGTCGAAGCCGCTGACCGAGTGGAAGCTGTTATCCACAAAAACGCCTGCCAGAATGGGGCAAGGAATGCCCGACCAATGCTCGGTGGGAGTGGCGTACAGCGCGTCACTGCAGGACCATACCGAGAAAAAGGGGTCGACTGTAATAAGCGGAACTGCCGCGGGTCTGAATTTCATATTATTTCCTCCAAAGGTATTGATTTTATTTAATTATACTGCTATAATAACGGTATAGCAATAGGTAAAACAGGCAAAAAGATGAGGAATACACGCATGAATGAGGAGCTTTACCGAATAAATCAAAAAAGCGAGACACGCGACCTTATAAAATTTCAGCTCTGCGGAACCACCTTTCCCGATAAAAACTATCTGATCCGCCGTTCGCTCTCGGACGTGTGGTGCATAGAATACGTGGAGGAGGGATGCGGCGTGGTGCAGGTCGATGACGAAACCTTCTATCCGCGGGCGGGAGACAGCTATTTTCTCCACGCGGGCAAGCGACATTTTTATCACTCGGACAGGGACGACCCTTGGAAAAAGCATTTTATAAACTTTTCGGGTAAGCTGGTGGACAGCCTTGTCGAGGGATACGGGCTTTCGGAGGCCTCATATTTTGAGGGTCTCGACCTCGGGGAGGAGCTGAAACAGATAATAGACATTGCAAAGCGCGGCGAGATGGACAATACTCCCGAGATCATTTCGGTGCTTAATCTTATTTTTTTCAAAATGCGGGCGAGCATAAAAAAGGATGGCAAGCTTTCGGGCATCGGCGCGGAGATGAAGGATTTTCTGAACACACAGATCACCGAAAAATTCCACATCGGCGACCTGTGCCGCCACATTTCGCGCTCGGAATCCCAGACCATCCGCCTTTTCAAGAAAATTTTCGGCATCACGCCCTACACCTACGTGTTGGGCAAGAAGATCGGCTTTGCCAAAAAGCTCTTGGTGGACACAAATCTCACGGTCAAGGAGATCGCCACCAAGCTCTGCTTTTCGGATGAATATTATTTTTCCAACATTTTCAAGGCAAAAACGGGACTCACGCCGTCGCAGTACAGAAGATCAAGCGAAAGCTGACGGTCGGGTGCCCCTCATATTTTTCATCATAATAAATCAAACCGCTTTCCCTGTCGTTTTGGCAGAAAAAGCGATCCTTTTATTATTCAATTGCACATTTCGGGTTTGCCAAAGCAGGCATCCCTGCAAATCAAAGCTCAA
>JAFTOB010000143.1 GCA_017451545.1 Clostridia bacterium
AGCGACTGAGAGGGTAAAAAAGCCCTCTCCGGCACGGCAAGCCGCGCCACCTCCCCCAAAGGGGGAGGCTTTGAGTGAGTCCCGTTTCGATTGTTTAGCGGTCTAAATATCGCAAACGCATTCAAACAAACTCCGATTTATCGGTCTGTTTGATTTCAATAAAATCGAAAACCGAAGGTTTTCTTCCTTTACATTTCCGAAGGAAATATTTCACACGCCGAAGGCGTATTTCACGTGCCACGCACATTTCACTTCGCCGAAGGCGAAATTTCACTCGTCCGAAGGACGAATATCATTTGCCCGAAGGGCAACTTATCTGTCCGTCCTCGCCAAAAAAGATATTGACATATGCCGCCATTCATGTTACAATAATATATCATTGAATTTGGAGATTAATATGAGAAGCATAAACTCAAACGGGATGGGCGAGGGGCAGATCATGCGCTTTGTGGCGCTGATGCTGGCACTTCTGACGCTTATGACCGTTATCACCGCCGTGGTCGTCCTCATACCCGATGCCAAGCCCGCGTCGGCAGGCCTGCCGGATTGGGATATACCGAGCGGGACCACGGGCAACAGCGGCAATACCGACACGCCATCGAATAATTACCCCGCGGTCACGGATTGGCAGAATGCATCGACCGCGCCGAAGATCTCCCTGCCTTCATCGGTGGGCGCCTTCGGAGACGATATCAAGTCCACCGCCGCAATTCTGGTGGATATGTCCTCGGGCAGTGCCACCTGCGCGAAGAACGCCGATCAGCGCGTGCCCATCGCGTCCATGACCAAGGTCATGACCCTTATCGTCGCTCTCGACCTGATCAAGTCCAACGACACCTTCTACGAGAAGGTCAAGCTCGATCCCGACACCCGCGCCGATCTGGCCAAGGACAAATATCAGCTCGCCTTCAATATCGACGACGAGGAGGCCTACGTCATCGATCTGCTCTATACGCTCATTCTTCAGTCGGGCTGTGACTCGGCCTGCGCGCTGGCCAAGCACTTGGCGGGCAGCGAGGAGAATTTCGTCGATCTCATGAACAAAAAGGCCGAGGCGCTGGGTCTTAAAAACACCCATTTTGCCAACAGCTACGGCGGCGACCATGACAACAACTATTCGACAGTCCGCGAGGTGGGCGTGATCTTCCTTTACGCCCTCGAGAACGAGCTGGCCGAGAAGATCATCACCACCAAAACCGGAGATTACAAGTTCTACGGCAAATATATCAATTATATGTACGCGCCCTCCTTGGTGCTTGACGCCTTCAAAAATCATTCCACGGGCGGCATCACGGTGCTGGGCGGCAAGAGCGGACTCGACGAGCAGGCGGGCTATTGCCTCGTCTCCTTCGGCCGCGACGCGAGCGGCAATAAGTATCTCGTTGTCACCGCGGGCAACAACGCCGAGCGCTCGTCCTATACCGACAGCGCGAGAATTTATAAGGACTACGTAAACTGAAAAACAGAAGGGAGCCCCGCGGGGCTCCCTTCATTTTATTACTATTTCGTCAGCTCGTCGAGCTCGGCGGAGGCGTCCTTGATCAGCCCTCTGGCCGATTCGGCGTCGATCTTGCCTTCGGTGATCACGTAGATGACCGAGGGGATCAGCGCCAGCGCAACGCCGCCGAGGATCTCGGCAAGCTCGCCGTCGGCGCCAAGCAGCTGTGCGACGCCCGTCAGAATGCTGACGAGAGTCACCCAGAACTTGCGCGACGTAAGCTTTTCTTTAATATTCACGGTTTATCCTTTCTCGCTCGAGGAAGGCCACGCGCCGCTCGCAGGTGGCGAGCTTTTGCTCAAGGCGGGCGCATTTTGCCTTCTGCTCCTTGCCTTTTTCGTTCAGTCGGTCAACCGCCGCCTCAAGCAGCACGATGGCGCGGTTCACCCGAACGGCCACGCCGATTATGGAAATCAGCGCAGTGACGATGGAGAAGAGACCGCAGACTGCTTCAAGGCTCATAATTTCTCCTTCTTTTACGGGTATTTGGCTTTTGACCGTCTTTATTATATCACGGGCGACGCCTCTGCGCCCGACAGCTTTTTGTCAGCGATCAAAAATTCCGAGTTGGGAAATAAAAAGTTACTCGGCACGGCACAAAATCGGTTGAGTACGAAAAAAATTCCGATTTAGGAAAAAATAATTCAAAAAACTATTGACAAGCGGGCAAAAGGGTGGTATAATAGGGCCAATGAATAAGAAATTATGTCTTGGAGGATATAAAAATGGCAAAGAAGAAGGAAGCAGCAGTAGATACGAGAAGCGATAAGCAAAAGGCTCTCGACACGGCTCTGGCGCAGCTCAACCGCGATTTCGGCGTGGGCACGGTCATGAAGCTGGGCGAGAATACACATATGAACGTTCAGGCCGTCAGCACAGGCTCCATTTCTCTCGATATGGCGCTGGGTATCGGCGGCGTGCCGAAGGGAAGAATTATTGAAATCTTCGGCCCGGAGTCCTCGGGTAAGACCACCGTGGCGCTCCACATTATGGCAGAGGTGCAGAAGGCGGGCGGCACAGCCGCTTTCGTTGACGCCGAGCACGCCCTCGACCCCGTTTACGCCAAGTCCCTCGGCGTTGATATTGACAATCTGCTGGTCTCCCAGCCCGATTGCGGTGAGGACGCACTTGAGATCACCGATGCGCTGGTTCGCTCGGGCGCCATCGACGCCGTGGTCATCGACTCGGTTGCCGCGCTGGTTCCGCGCTCCGAGATCGAGGGCGACATGGGTCAGTCCTCGGTGGGCGTTCAGGCGCGCCTGATGTCCCAGGCTATGAGAAAGCTCTCGGCCGTTATTTCCAAGAGCAACGCCGTGGTCATTTTCATCAACCAGCTCCGCGAGAAGGTGGGCGTTATGTACGGCAATCCCGAGGTCACCACGGGCGGTCGCGCGCTGAAGTTCTATTCCTCGGTGCGTATCGACATCAGAAAGGCCGATCAGCTCAAGAACGGCAACGATATTTACGGTAATCGCGTTAAGTGCAAGATCGTCAAGAACAAGGTGGCTCCCCCCTTCAAGGTGGCCGAGTTCGACGTGCTTTACGGCAAGGGCATCTCCCGCGCGGGCGAGCTCGTTGATATGGGCGCACAGCTGGGCGTGATCCAGAAGAGTGGCTCTTGGTTCTCTTACGAGGGCGAGAAGATCGGTCAGGGTCGCGACAACGCGAGAAAGACCCTGGAGAACGACGAGGCACTCTTCGAGGAGATCAACGCCAAGGTTCGCGCCGCCTGCGATAAGATGGAGGTTCCCGAGGAGGTCGAGGAGCAGGAGGACGAGTTCGAGCTTGATGAGGACGACGGCTTCGACATCCGCACTCTCAAGGAGGATGACGAGGAAGTCACCGCCGAGTAATGGTCGAAATTAAAATTAAAAGCATACGTCCCTTGGAAAACGAGCCCCTTGAGTGCGTGTCGCTGGAGCTTCGGGCAGGGGAGAGGTGCGAAAAAAAGAGAATGATATTGCCCCTCGGCTTCTGCGCCGAGCGCGGGATCACCGCGGGTGCGGTAGAGCCCTCGGTCTACGACGGGCTGGAGGCGCAGTCGGGGATCTCGGCCGCCGTGCGGAGGGGGCAGGTCATTCTTTCATACGGCGCAAATTCACGCGCCACCCTCGTGCGCAAGCTGGAGACGCGGGGAGTTTCCCGCGAGGACGCCGAATCGGCGGCCGACGAGCTTGAGGAGCGCGGGTATATAGACGACGAAAAGAGCGTGACCGACGAGGTCGAGCGCTGCCTGCGAAAGCTCTGGGGCGCGCGCCGCATCGCGGCGCACCTGCGAGCTCGCGGCTACCGTGACGGGGCGATATCGCTGGCGGCCGATATGCTTGAGGACGCCGATCTTGTGGAAAATTGCCGCAAGCTCATAGAAAAAAGATACCCCGAGGCGCGGTCTGCCGACCGCGCGGCGCGGGAGCGGGCATTCGCCGCGCTTATGCGCTACGGCTACTCGCAGAGCGAGATACGCCGCGCGTTGAATTCTAAAGGGAGGCATAACTGATATGGCTAAAATAAGGCTTCTGAACTACTCGGCTAAGGATATTACCTACAAAAACAATATTCAGGCCAACACTACGGTGGAGCTGAGCAACCGCTGTCGCTACAATCTGGGCTTCACCAACGGAAATCTCTGCCGCGGCGAGATGATGGTTGAGGTGTTCAATAAAAACGATCCCGACAATTTTTATCTGAAGGTCACTCTGGTGGGCAATTTCGTCTGCGAGGAGGATGCCCCCAAGGACGACGTTCACCGCACCAGCTACAAGGTGCTTTTCCCCCACGCAAAGGCCATGGTGACGGCCATAACCGTGACCGCCAACGTGCCGCCCCTCTTTTTCCCCGATATAGATATCGATTCCCAGAGCATTTACGTGGTGGAAAATCCGAAAAAATGAAAGTTTCCTGTTGACTTTCGGGCGATTTGTGATATAATAATAACGTAAAAGAGTAAGAGCAACGGCGTAAAGTGCCGGATGAACGGGGAGTTGTCGTCCGGACGAAGCCACAGGCGCGGTCGCTGCTCTGCATCCCGCTTTATACGGCAAATCGCTGTCCTTGTCATACTGCGCCGTCGGGCGCTTTGACATTCCTCCTTTTTTGCCATATGAGTATGGGAAAAAGGAGGTTTTTTATATGAAAAAAGATTCAACAGAGAGAGGCACCAAGCCGTCGGTCAGGCGCGACATCGCGCTTTTCGGAAATATGCGGGTCATGACCTGCGCGGGGCTTTTGGCCGCGCTCAGCATCGTACTCGGCAAGTTTTTGCAGATCCCCAATCCCTTTCAGGACATTATCCGCATAAGCTTTGAGAACACGCCGCTTATAATGTCGGGCATTTTCTTTGGCCCTTGCGTGGGTCTTGTTACGGGGGC
>JAFTOB010000144.1 GCA_017451545.1 Clostridia bacterium
AGCGACTGAGAGGGTAAAAAAGCCCTCTCCGGCACGGCAAGCCGCGCCACCTCCCCCAAAGGGGGAGGCTTTGAGTGAGTCGCGGTTCGATTATTTAGCGGTCTAAATTTTTCAAACTCCTTCAAATAAACTCCGATTTATCGGTCTCTTCACCGTTTGAAATTACGTATCGTACAAACCTAACACCGTAGGGGCGCACTTTGTGCGCCCGTTCGGTGGATTTGGATTTATTTTGCGGGCGAACGCCGATTTGGCAAAGCCAATATCGTGCGCCCACCTACGGGATTATATTATACCGTTCGTGGCGTTTGCGGCGGCGGAGATAATAAATTTATCCGTAGGGGAGGGGTTCCCCCTCCCGCAAACCAAGGCATTCTCCGCGGGAGGGGAGACCCCTCCCCTACAAGGATTCGATGATGTCTTGCTTTCAAACTCTGATTTGTCGGTCACTTCGCCGCAGGCGTTACCCTGAACACCGTCAGCAGGTCGCCCTTGACCGTGAACTCGATCTCGTAGCCTGCAAAATTGAAGCCGTACTCGCGGGTCGGGTCCTCCTGATAGGCGGGTCGCGGATCCTGCTTCAGCACAGCCACCGCCGCCGCCCGCTTGCTCTCGGGCAGCTTGCAAAGGAGCTCGTCGGGAAAATCCACCCGCAACGCGTAATCCAGCAGGGGCGCGGCAAAGCCGCCCACCGCCTCGGGGTGGCTGTCGGTATATGGCAGATAGGGCTTCACGTCATAGATGGGCGTGCCGTCCTTCATGTCCGCGCCGCTGACCACCAGCACCGTTCCCTCGTCATCGGTCTCGCGGATCTCGAGCAGCCGCAGAGAGGATAGCCCAAGTTCATTGGGGCGGAAGGGTGAACGGGTGGCGAAAACTCCCATTCTGCGGTTGCCGCCCAGCCGCGGCGGACGGACGGTCAGGGATCCGCTGTATTTCGCCTCGGAAAAGCCCCAGATCACCCAGATATGGGAGAAATCCTCCAGCCCGCGCAGGGCGTCGGCGTTCCGAAATTTGGGCTCGAAGACCACGGTGGCGCAGAGCTCGTCCACCAGTCCGCTCTGGCGCGGCACGCCGAACTTGCTCTTGAAATCGGTGCGAATTCGCGCAACGGGTCGTATGTTTTTCGTATTTTCCATCTTTTTCCCTCAAAATTTGATAACAATATTATACAACCAAATTTTATTTTTGTCAATGCGAATAGAGCGGCGATTTTTGGGGAAGACTCAAGGCATCTGAATTTTTGGAGGACTTAGACTTATGAAAAAAATTGCGATCCTTTGCGCCGTGGCGCTCGTATCCCTTTTCCTGCTCTCATTTCTGCCCGTCCACGGCGAGGCCGAAATATACGACAGCGTCCTGCGCCTGCACGTTGTGGCCAATTCCGACAGCGAGCTCGACCAAAGCCTGAAGCTCAAGGTCCGCGACTCGGTAGCTCTCTTGGTGGCCGAGCTTACGGCCGACTGCGAGGACCTTGACTCGACCTGCGCCCGTGTGGCCGAAAGCCTTGACCGCATCGAGCAGGTCGCGCGGCAGACCCTTAACGAAAACGGCTGTTCCCTGCCCGTGACCGCCGAGCTGGGGCTAGAAAAATACCCCACCAAAAGCTACGAGAGCATCTGCTTTCCTGCGGGCGAGTACCGCTCGTTGCAGATAAAGATCGGCAAAGCAGAGGGTCGGAATTGGTGGTGCGTGCTTTTCCCCGACCTCTGCCTCGGGGCGGCCTCGAGCCGTGACGCCGAGGATGCCTTCATCGCCGCTGGGCTGACCCCCGAGCAGTACCGCGTGGTCACCCGCACCGAGGAGCCGCGCTACCGCCTGCGCTTCAAAATTCTTGAGGCTTTTGGCGGCTGACGGTTGATTTTTACGCACGGGTCTGCTATAATAATGGTAGTAAATATGAAAGCGAGACCCGAAATGAAGCTTCTGACTGCCGAAAACGGCGTAAAATATCTGGTTTCCGAGCTTCTGCGCGCGCCCCACGCCTTCGCCACTCGCGTGGGCGGTCTGTCGGAGGCGCCGCACACCGCGTCCCTCAATCTGGCCTTCGGGCGCGGGGACGGGGACAGCACCGTCATCGAAAACCTGCGCCTTTTCGGCGAGGCGGCAGGCTTTGCGCCCGAGAGCGTGATATCCTTGCCTCAGATCCACTCGGATCGGGTGCTGACCGTCGGGGTCGTCGACTGCGGCGAGGGCTATTTTCGCGCCACCGACCGCGCCTGCGACGGCTACGTCACCTCCGAGCGGGGCGTGACCTTGGGGGTCAAGACCGCCGATTGCGTGCCGATCTTGCTTGAGGCGCGGGACGAAAACGGGCAGACGTGTGCCGTTTCGGCCATTCATTCGGGCTGGCGCGGCACGGCGCAGAGGATCGTGGCGCGGGGCGTTGAGGGGCTAGTCGGGCTTGGAGCGACGCCCGATCGGATCTTTGCCGCCATCGGCCCCTGCATCGGCGGCCACTGCTACGAGGTGGATTCAGATTGCCGTGCGGCACTTGAGGCCGTGAACCGAGGCCGAGGCTGTATCGCGGACGGTAAAAACTCGAAATATTTTCCCGATCTTGCCGCCCTGAACCGCCTCATTTTGCTCGATTGCGGCCTGCCCGAGGGCAATATCGACGTCTGCGGCCTCTGCACCCACTGCGAGGGCGAGCTCTTTTACTCGCACCGCCGACAGAAGGGTCTGCGCGGCACTCAGCTCTCGGTCATTTTTATGCCCTGAGCCCAAAACAGCGCACCCGTGTGTCATAATTCAATGAAAATCAAAGGGAGATACCTATGGGAAAATTTGACGGAATACTTATTATGAGCGATTACGACGGCACCTTGACCGTCCGAAAAGGCGCGATCTCGGAGGAGAACCGCCGAGCCGTGGAATATTTTGAGAGCGAGGGCGGCATTTTCTGCATTGCCAGCGGCCGCGACCGCGAGTTCGTGCTTGAGCTGGGTCGGCAGATCCCTCTGAACGGCTGGTGCATCACCGTAAACGGCACGGTCATCTGCTCGCCCGACGGCCGCGAAAACGCCGTGGAGCTGCCCTTTCCGAAGGGTGATATGGCGGAGGTTTGCCGCCGCGTCATCGACGCCTGCCCGAGGATCTTGAACATACGCCACTACGAGGGCGCGGATTTTCGCGAGCTCTGTCCTGCCGATCGGTTTGAGGATTTCTACCCTTCCCTGCCCGAGCCGCTTTATAAGCTGGTGGTCATTGTGGAAACCGAAGACAGCGACGAATATAAGGAGAGGATCGAGGCTCTGCTCGGCGAGGACTACATAGTTGCGCGGAGCTGGCCCAACGGCATTGAGATCCAGCCTGCGGGCACGGGCAAGGGAGACGCCATCGCGCGGCTCCGTGAGCTGTACGGCGGCAGGATCCACACCGTCATTGCCGTGGGCGACTATGAAAACGATATCGATATGATCAAAAAAGCCGATATCGGCTACGCCGTGGCTAACGCCATTGACAGCGTTAAGGCGGTTGCCGACCGCATCACCGTTGCCAACACCGAGCACGCCATCGCCGCCATCGTCGCGGAGCTTGACAAATAATTTTGGTTTTTTGAGAGCCTTCCCCGGGGAGGGCTCTCTTTGTAATTTCAATGAATAATGAATAATGAAAAATGAATAATGAATAATTAAGGTAGAAAATCGTTCCGATTTTCAATTTTATTAAATTAGACAGACCGATAAATCGGAGTTTGTTTGAAAATGTTTGCAAAATTTAGACCGTTAAACAAACAGTTTGTGACCCACAATTAGCCTTCCCTCGGAGGGAAGGTGGCAAATGCGCGAAGTTTGGATAATCGTTGAATTTCGGATCGGTAGCAATTTGACGGATGAGTGGACACCGCCGTGATCGTTTTCGGTAGAGTGAGGGTTTCCCATGATTACAAAAAACCTTGTAAAATATAGATTTTTCCGCGCTTTACGTAATATAGACGAGTGACCTGTCTCACCGTTTTCAATCATTACGGTGTCCACTCATCCACCGCAAGCGGTCCCCCTTCCCTCCAAGGGAAGGCTATGGTTTTAATCGCTCCTGAAATTTGTTTCGGTGAAATCTGTTTAAACCCTTCAAACTCCGATTTATCGGTCTCTTCACCGCTTGAAATTACGCATCGTACAAACCTAACACCGTAGGGGCGTCACTTTGTGCGCCCGTTCGGTGGATTTGGGTTTGTTTTTGCGGGCGCACAAAGTGCGCCCCTACGGGTATATATTAAAAACATTGTATTTTAACATACCGATAAATCGGAGTTTATTTGAAAGAGTTTGAAAAATTTAGACCGCTAAATAATCGAACCGCGACTCACTCAAAGCCTCCCCCATTGGGGGAGTGTGGCTTGCAGTAATGCTTCGCATAACTGCGCCG
>JAFTOB010000145.1 GCA_017451545.1 Clostridia bacterium
GTAAGATTTCTTTCTTTACGTAATCGGCGTATGATCTGCCCCATTGTTTCTTTCATAATCGAACCTCCTTGTTGGGTATTTGATTTGTGCTTATATTATCGCATACTATTTGCACAAAAAGAAGCGACTTAAAAACGAGTTCGATTCAACTTTGCGTTGAGTTCATTATAACACATAAACGTATTTAATACAACAATAAATTCAGCCTCGGCAAGGAAACTCCCTGCTGAGGCTTTTGTGTTTTTACCTTTTATCCCGTAAAGTCTTCTTTGATCCTTGCAAGCTCGTCGTCCCCGTTGACGGTTATGCCGTCGGTCAGCTTTTGTCGGTCTGCGGCGGGGAGCGCGATAAGCGGAACGTCCAGCCGCTCGAGCATATTACCGCCTTGGTCAAACACGCACAACTCTCCCATGTGCTCGCGAATAATATATACGGCGTCGGGTTTTACGTTGACGACCTCCTCCTCAGCCTTATTTGACGGATCAAAGGCTACGCCGTGATCCTTTTCGCGGGCGCGGAGCAGGCAAACGGCACATATTGTACCGATCGACATCAGAATGACCAAAAGGGCGGCCAAAATATTTATACTGAATATATTTTTTCTATCCATAGCTTCTCCAATTTTATGAGATGCTCTTATTTTTCCCCCGAGCGATGATACAATGCGAAAAAATGGGCAATACTAAACGTGGTATTTTATTGAAGGGAAAGAAAAAATGGTGAAAAATAAAGGCAAAAAACGGGTTTTGAAGTGGATAGTCACCGCACTCTCCATACTTATTCTTGCGGCACTTTCGGCAGTCAGTGTGGCGGCGATATATCTTAACGTCAACGGCATAGATATGGATATCGAGCTTTCGGTGTTTGACAGCGTGGGCGCGGACACCGTGTCAAGGCTTTACTATTTCGATTCGGACGGCGTGGCACACGAGCTGGACGAGAAGCTATACGGCTCAAAGATCACGGTCTTTGCCGATATTGAGGACGTCCCAGAGCACTTGAAAAACGCCTTCATAGCGGTAGAGGACAAGCGATTTTACCGTCACTCGGGCGTGGATATATACAGAACGGCTGGCGCGGCGGCAAACTACATTTTCGGCTTTCGCGACAGCTTCGGCGCCTCCACCATCACCCAACAGCTTATCAAAAATGCAACGGGAAACAGCGAGTATTCGGTCAACCGCAAAATTCAGGAAATGCTTTACGCCACAGACCTTGAGAAGCATATGAGCAAGGAAGAGATACTTGAGCTGTATCTCAATATTATAAACCTCTCTCAAGGCTGCTACGGCGTGGGAGCGGCGGCACAGAAGTATTTTTCAAAGAACGTATCAGAGCTGACCCTCATCGAGTGCGCAGCCATTGCCGCCATAACGCAAAATCCCTCGCGCTACGATCCGATCAAGAATCCGGGCAACAACGCCGAGCGGCGCGACGTGATCCTTTCTCTGATGCACGAGCAGGGTTATATCAGTGCCGAGGAGCTTGATGCGAACACGGGCAAGGAACTTATATTAAACGTTGACGAAAGTACGTCGGGCGTGAATTCCTGGTATGCCGACACGGTTGTTTCGGACGTAATCGACGATCTGGTCTCCGAGCTCGGGTACAGCGAGGCGGCGGCAAGTCTTTTGGTCTATTCGGGCGGGTTGCGGATATACACGGCCATGGATCCCGAGGTTCAATCGGCAGTCGAGCAGTATTTTGCCGATCAGAGCAACTTCCCGCAGGACGATCTTGAGGACGGGCGTTGCGCTATGATCGTAATAAACCCATATAACGGCAACATTCTCGGCGTGGCGGGGGCAGTCGGGGAGAAGAAGGGAAACCGCCTTCAGAATTACGCCACCGATACTCTTCGCCCCTCGGGCTCGGTGATCAAGCCTCTCTCGGTCTACGCGCCGGCGCTTGAAGAGGGCATCATTACTTGGTCAAGTGTTTACGATGACGTTCCCATCGAGTTTATCGAGGAGAACGGCGGCTTCAGGACTTGGCCGAACAACGCCACCAACGTGTACGGCGGCCTTGCAAACGTGAAAAGCGCGGTTCAGAATTCGCTTAATACGGTATCCGTACGCGTGCTTTACGAGCTTGGGCTTGACAGCTCCTACGAATATCTGAAAAACGGCTTTAATATTGAAAGTTTGGTGGAATCCGACCGAGGTGTTGCGTCTCTGGCCCTCGGACAGCAGAATTACGGCGTGACCCTGCGCGAGATCACTGCCGCCTATTCGGCCTTTGCCAACGGCGGAGTTTGTACTGAGCCGCGATCCTATCTCCTTGTGCAGACCCGCGACGGCGAGGTTTTGCTTGACAAAAGCATAGAAGGTGAGCGCGTTATCAGCGAGGGCAACGCCGCCATTATGACGAAGCTGCTCGAAAACGTGACCGCCACCCATCCTACCGTGACCCTCGACAGCAAAATGGCAACAGCAGGTAAAACAGGAACTACTCAGGACACCTGCGACCGCTGGTTTGTGGGCTATACGCCCTATTACGTTGCGGGAGTGTGGTATGGCCACGATTACCCCGAGACTCTGCCCGACAGTGCCAAAAGCATCTGCACCACGGTGTGGAACGCCGTGATGACCGATATACACGAAAGCAAGGAATACAAGAGCTTCGACGTTCCCGAAAACGTTATCAGCGCATCCTATTGTATGGATTCGGGCAAGCTGATGACCGGGGCCTGCCTTGCCGACCCGCGCGGAGATCGCCTTGAATACGGCTGGTTTATTGAAGGAACACAGCCACGCGAGTTCTGCGAGTGCCATATTCTTGTGGATTATGATGCAGAAAGCGGCGGCGTCTGCCTCGGATACTGTCCCGAGGGCGAGACAGTACAGGTCGGTCTTATCTCGGTCGAGCGAAGCTTTCCCATGCAGATAAACGTCACCGACGCGCAGTACGTCTGGCGCGATCTGCCCGAGGATATAACCCCGTACTTCGGAATAGACGGCGCGTTTTTTGCAAATGCGTTGCAGGACGGCGAGTTTTGCGGCATATCGAGAGCCGATATTCAGTTCAACCGTTGCTGTCCGCGGCATCTGTACAGAAAAAGCAAGGCTGAAGCATGAAGCTTCAGCCTTGCGGCGTTTTTAATGGTATTCGGGAAGCCAGCCCTTATGAGCCTCTATAAGATCGTCGCAAAGCGAGACGATATCGTCAATGGAGAGCTCGGCGGCGGTGTGGGGATCCATCATCGCGGCCTGATAAATTGCATCCTTTTTCTTCGTTACGGCGGCCTCAATGGTCATAAGCTGAACGTTGATATTGGTGCGGTTCATAGCGGCGCAGATCTGGGGCAGATCGCCGATGACCGTGGGCTGAATACCGCGGTTGGAAATGAGGCAGGGAACCTCAACGCAGGCATCCTTCGGAAGATTGGTGATAAGTCCGCGGTTGAGCACGTTGCCGCCGATCATATAGGGCGTGTTGGTGACCACAGACTCCATAATGCGCGATGCATACTCGTGAGAGCGGGTGTGAGTGAAGTCCTCGTTAAGCTGAGTTCTCATTTCCTTCCATTTTGCGATCTGATTTACACAGCGGCGAGGATATTCGTCTATCGGGATGCGATAGCGCTCGATAAGCTCGGGATACTTGTCCTTGATAAAGAAAGGATTGTATTCCGCGTTGTGCTCGCTGGACTCGGTTACATAATAACCGAAGCGACGGATGTACTCAAAGCGAACAAGATCGTAGAAATTCTCGGGCGGATTCTCGAGGATCTCGTTTGCGCGGCGGCGGATCTCGGGGTAGAGATCGTTTCCGTCGGCATCGTAGCACTCAAGAAGCCAAGCCATATGGTTGATTCCGGCGATCTTTTCCTTTACGGGCTGCTTCGGCTCCATACCGAGACCGCGGAAGAGATCGCGGGTGCAGACCTGAACGCTGTGGCAGAGGCCGACCGTCTGAATATCGGTGTATCTCTGCATATAGCCTGCAAGCATAGCCATGGGGTTAGTGTAGTTAAGGAAGATCGCCTTGGGGCAGACCTGCGCCATATCGTTTGCAAAATCATCCATAACGGGGATGGTACGGAGCGCGCGGAATATACCTCCGATACCGAGAGTGTCCGCGATCGTCTGACGGAGGTTGTACTTTTTCGGAACCTCAAAGTCTGTCACGGTGCAGGGCTCGTAAAGTCCGACCTGAATCGCGTTGACAACAAAGTCCGCACCGCGAAGGGCATCCTTTCGGTTTTCAACGCCGCAGTATTTGGTAATGGTGGCGCGACCCTCGTTAATATTCTTGTTGAGGGTTGAGATCATACGGTACGTGTCGTTGAGTCTTTCTTCGTCGATATCGTACAAAGCAAGCTCAAAGTCGCGCAAGGACTCGGTGAGCATCATATCGCCCATAACGTTTCTCGCAAAAACCGTGGAGCCCGCGCCCATAAATGTCATTTTTCCCATAAAAGCACCTCTTTCTATTGATTTTTTTGAAATATACTGTATAATAAGTATAGTACATTTTTTTACGCGATTCAATAACTGTATTGACGAATTTTATAACAATTTTGCGATTTGGAGATTTTATGGGAAAAGATCAGCTTATAGTGGACAGCCGCGGGCTTGAGCAGAGGAGCCTGCGTAAAATGGAATTTCCGTTTACTGCGGGAATTGCACGTATTTCAGAGTATACCGACCGCCGCTTTTGCCACCATTGGCACGAGGATCCCGAGTTCACGGTCATACTCGAGGGCGAGATGTTTTATCAGGTCAATGACCGTGTTTTGCGCCTCAAGGCGGGGCAGGGGATATTCGTAAATTCAAATATGCTCCATTCGGGCTGGAACGAGACCGAGGAATGCGTTTATATGCCCCTCAACTTTTATCCTTCAATGCTTTACGGCGAATCCAACCGTCGAATGAAGGAAAAATACGTCGATCCCATAATAAAATCGCAAAATCTGCCATATCTCGTTTTTGATCCGGAAAAGAGCGAGATACATAAAGTGATAATCTCACACCTGCGAGAAATGTACGGCTTAAAGCGTGAAAAGGTCGAGCTCTACGAGCTAAAAATACAAAGGCTTTTGCTTGAAATTTGGGAGCTTATGCTGCCCGAGGCTCTGGAGGCCACACGGGGCGAGACCGACGGCGCGGCCATAAAGCGCGTGGCGAGAGTCAAAAAGGCAATAGATTATATTGAAGCGAACTTTGCAGAGCCAATATCCCTTGACGAGCTGGCAGGGGTTTGCGGACTCAGCCGCTCCGAGTTTTGCCGATGCTTCAAAAATATAATGCAGAACACACCGATGGAATATCTCGCCCGCACAAGGATCAGAAAATCCCTGCCGCTTCTGCTTTCGCGCGAGCACAGCGTGACCGAGACCGCCCTTGCCTGCGGCTTCGCCGGCTCAAGCTATTTTGCCGAATGCTTCAAAAAATATATGTTCTGCTCACCGCTTGAATATGTGAAAAACGCGAAAAACGATAAATAATGCAAAAAATTACGTAACCAAATTCAAAAACGCCACACTACATGGATGAAAGGAGGCGAGAAAATGCAAGAAACGATGGTCATGCGTGATCGGCTTATTGATGAGTTTGCCGAAAACTACATGGAGAAGCTGTTTTATTTCTGCTTGAAAAAGACGGGAAACCAAATTGAAGCCGAAGATTTGACCCAAGATATCGCGCTTCAAATACTCACGGCTTTGAACAAAGGCACGATCCCGACGAGCTTTTCGGCGTGGATATGGCAGATCGCGCGCAACCGTTATTCGGTATGGGCAAAGTCAAAACATAGTCGGAATGAGTCGGTAACCGGTTCCGACATCGGTGATTATGCAATAGAGGACGAGAACGAGAATATCCTTGATGGAATGATACATACAGAGCAAATGGCTCTGCTTCGGCGGGAGCTGGCGTTCATCAAAAGCGATTACCGCAACATCGTCGTTGCCTATTACATAGAAAATAAGAGCATTCGTGACATTGCATCGTTACTCTCGCTTTCGGAAACCGCGGTAAAGCAACGCCTTCACCGCGCAAGACAAATTTTGAAAGAAGGTATGAATATGGCAAGAGAATTTGGAAAGCTTAGTTATAACCCCGAAAATATTTCATTTTGGGTTAACGGCTTACACGGGGAAAACGGCGAACCCAGAATTTATATTTCTCGCGCTCTTAGCAAAAACATTATGCTTGCCGCATACAGAACCCCAGCAACGGCAGAAGAATTGGCGATGGAGGTTGGAGTAGCGCTCCCTTATATGGAGGAAGAACTATCCACACTTGTAGACGCTACGTTGATGAAGAAAAACGGCAACAAATACGAAACTAATATTTTTATTGTGAGTGCAGAAGCGCAGGAAAAGATTTGTGCTCACGTGCGCAGTATTGCTCCGGAGCTTACAAAAGCGATCATTGATGCGGTAGAGTTCAATACCGAGTGGTCAAACCAAAACTCGCCCGATTGGCATGAGGGATATCAAAGCTATGAGGATATGAAGTGGGCGCTTCTTATGAGTGAAACCGATAACGTAAATTTCGATACACTCAGACCTTTTAATAAAAACGTGAAAGATGTTTCTAATATCGGTCCTTGGGGGCATACACTTCGTCCCAACGGAGGCGAATGGGATCTGCTTGGTATGGAGATCCATCACGGAGACGAGCCCAAACACGTGGGCCTCAGCGGATGTGTTTCATGCCCGAATGAAAAAGATCTTCCGGAAATTATGTTCCGCCAATTCCGCTTTAAGTACAGCGGACTTGAAAATCGTACGCCGTCGGTTCTGACTTATGCGGACGGTCAGGCAATGGTTGCGGTAGCCGATGGTAAGAGTGCGGAGGTAGACGGTGCTATTCTAAAAAGATTGGAGTCCTACGGATACATCAAAAAAGCAGATGACGGCTACGTCCCGACTATTATGGTTATGCGCAAAGCAAAATCCATTAAGATGCCGAAGGAGATAAAGGAGCGCTTTGAGTCATTGCGCCGCAAAGCAACTGAAATAGCCACACAGCATTATTTGTTCTGCCGCGAGCAGATTTACAAAGAGATCCCCGAATTTTTGAAAGAGGATGAATTTCAGATCGCTCACGCTTGCGTCAATATCTTTTGTATGCGCGGCGCGGTTTTGGAAGAAGCTATTAGGCAAGGCTATTTAACATTTGATAAAGATAACGACAAACAGATGTTGGGAGCTTATTTGGTAATATAAATTTTACCGCCGAGAGTAACCGTTTGGTCGCTCTCGGCGGTGTGTTTATTTATGGTTGGAAATATATTTATGCGGCGTTGTTCCGTAAACTCGCTTGAAGGCTTTGATGAGGCTGCTGCTGTCCGAAAAGCCACAGTCTTCGGCCGCGGTCTCCAAGGTCTGCCCGTTTGCAAGCAGTTTGACGGCGTTCCTCAATCTGCATTTGCAGAGATATTCTCCGATAGGGACTCCCGTGTGGAGCTTAAAGCCCGTCATCAACGTTGTCCTGCCCACGTAAAGCTTTCGGGCAAGCTCGGTGAAGCTTATTCTCTCTGAGAAATTTTCTTCAATATAAGACAGTGCATCAAATATATAGGATGGCGCCTGCCTTGCGGCGGGCCCGTCTTTTTTTGAGAGCTTTGATATCTGCAAAAGTATATAATAGATGAGCAACCGCTGGCCGAGAACAGAGTCCTCGCGCTCCGTTTGCTCGATGAGGCGCTCAAGCCCGTCGGTCTCCTCCTTTGTCAGCGTGATAATATTTCCGCTTTGGCCGAACACGGTGCGGAGGCTGTCCCACTCGGGCAAGAGATTGGCAACGAATCTATCGGTGAATACAAGGTAAATGCGGCGGTAAAGCGTGTCCGGGTCGCAGGTTATATAGTGCGGAGTTTGCGGAGCGGTCAGGACGATGCGCTTTTCCTTGCCCGACTCAAAGCGATCCTTCATCAGCACCTTTACGTTGCCGGACAAAATCAGATTTATTTCATAAAAACCGTGCTTGTGATAGTCGGTCACCGAGGTGGAGTAGGCCTCGCGCCGCTCAACGTGGAAGGTCTCCCACGCCGTGCCGAAATTATAATCGTATCGGTTCATATAACACACCTGCCTTTGCTTTCGATTATAGCATCAAAGTGAACAAAAGTCAATAAAAACACGCAAAATACGCGAAATACAAAATGTAATTGAACGCAAAGACGATTTTTGCGAACTGTGTTACATTGAAACACACCCCTTTCAGATTTATAATAAAGAAAAAAAGAAAGGGAATACAAAAAATGATCAAGTACACCTACAAACAGCTGTATCGCTTCTGCAACGATGCCTTTGAAAAATTCGGCTTTTCCCGTGAGGAGGCAGAGCAGATAAGCGACGTTTTGCTTCTGGCGGACCTTTACGGGATCAGATCTCACGGAACGCAGAGACTTGTGCGTTACCACAAGACCATAGAAAAGGGCAGTGTGCGCGTTGATGCGAAGCCCGAGGTGGTCTTCGAGACTCCTGTTTCGGCGGTTATCGACGGGCATTCGGGTATGGGTCAGCTAATCTCGATCTTTGCTATGAAGCTGGCCATTAAAAAGGCCAGGGAATCGGGAATGGCCTTTGTATCGGTCCGTAATTCCAACCATTTCGGCATTGCGGGTTATTACACCAAAATGGCTTGCGACGAGGGGATGATCGGTATCTGTACCACGAATTCCGAGTCTATCGCGGTTCACACGGGCTCGCGGCAGGCTCTTCTCGGGTCAAATCCCATTGCATTCGCTATGCCCGCAGAGCCTTATCCATTCTGGTTTGACGCGGCAACCACAGTTGTGCCAAAGGGCAAGCTTGAAGTATACAACAAGGCAGGAAAGGAGCTCGGCGAGGGCTGGGCTGTGTGGATCGACGGCAAGGAGTGCACAAATGCCGAGCACGTGCTCGAGTGCATCGACGGCAAGGTTGGTTCGGGCGGAATCCTGCCCGTAGGCGGCAGCCGCGAGGAAAGCGGAAGCCACAAGGGCTACGGCTTCAGCATGATCTGCGAGATCTTCAGCGCCATAACGTCGGGCGGTGATACCTCCAACCATCACGTCCGTGTCAAGGGTCAGGGGGCAGGCACTTGTCATTCGTTTATAGTTATTGACCCGAAGATCTTTGGCGACGCCGAGGCTATAAAAGAGCATCTGTCGGTATTTCTGCAGGAGCTGCGCGATGCAAAACGCGCCGACGAGAATATTCCCATCTACACCCACGGAGAAAAGGAATGCATTTCTATGCAAAAGAAAATGGAGGATGGCATCGAGGTCGACGTAAGCACGGCCGCCGAAATGATAAATATTTGCAATTATCTCGGAATGGACAGCATTGAATATCTTGGCGACGTTGACGTTTCCGGAGCCAAAGAGGGAACCTACGGCAAATATTATAAATAACTAAAAATCGCACCTTCGACCGAAGGTGCGATTTTTTATTTAATCGTCAAAAACGTTGAGCTGTGCGCCGTTGGGGAGAGTCTTTGGAGGCTTAAGACCGAGGTGGTCATAGGCCAGAGCGGTCACGCAACGGCCGCGAGGCGTGCGCGAGAGGAAGCCAATCTGCATAAGATAGGGCTCGTACATATCCTCAAGTGTGACAGCCTCTTCGCCGACGGTGGCGGCAAGAGTCTCAAGACCGACGGGGCCTCCGTTATAGTAATCTATAATGGTTTTGAGCATTCTGCGGTCGGTGTTGTCGAGCCCGAGCTCGTCAATTTCGAGCTTATCGAGGGCGTAGCTTGCGATCTTGAGGTCGATATTTCCGTTGCCCTTGACCTGAGCGTAATCGCGGATGCGCTTCAGCAGGCGGTTGGCGATACGGGGAGTTCCGCGGGAGCGGGAAGCGATCTCATATGCTCCGTCCTCGTCGATCTCAATGCCGAGGATGGTGGCGCTTCGTGTGACGATGGCGGCAAGCTCCTCGGGGGTGTAAAGCTCAAGCTTGAGCAGGACTCCGAAGCGGTCGCGCAGAGGCGCGGTCAGCTGACCCGAGCGGGTCGTGGCGCCGATAAGCGTAAACTTTGGCAGATCAATACGGATGCTTCTCGCCGCAGGCCCCTTGCCGATGATGATATCAAGGGCGTAGTCCTCCATTGCGGGGTAAAGTATCTCTTCAATGGAGCGCGACAGGCGGTGTATCTCGTCGATAAACAGCACGTCGCCCTCGTTGAGGTTTGAAAGCAACGCGGCAAGGTCGCCCTGTTTCTCAATAGCGGGGCCCGACGTGATGCGGATATTTACGCCCATCTCGGCCGCAATAATGTAGGACAAAGTGGTTTTTCCGAGTCCGGGAGGGCCGTAGAGCAGAACGTGATCAAGCGATTCCTTACGGAGCTTTGCTGCCTCGATGTATATTTTAAGGTTTTCCTTTGCCTTGTCCTGACCGATATAATCGTCAATGGTCTTGGGGCGGAGGGAGACCTCGATATCGCCGTCCTCGGGGGTGTAGGTGGTACTGATTATTCGGTTTTCAAAGTCAAGATCTTCGTCGAACATAAATACCTCCCATTAAATCTTAACGAGCTTTTTCATAGCGAGCTTGATGATCTCCTCGGCGTTCATCTTTGAGGTGTCCACGCCGCGAAGAGCCACCAGAATATCGGCGCGCGTGAAGCCGAGCACCGAGAGAGCGTCCATTGCATCGGCAAATTCGGAGGAGCTCTCGTTGGCCACGGCAACGTCTGCGTTCATGGTGCTGTCGCTGAAGACAACGCCCGCAGACATCTTGTCCTTGAGCTCAAGAATTATTCTCGCCGCCGTCTTCGCGCCCACGCCGCTGGCCTTGCCGAGGGTCTTTTTGTCCTCCGAGCAGACAACTGCGGTGAATTTTTGGGGAGTCAGCAGGGAGAGCACGGAAATTGCCACCTTGGGGCCGACACCGGAAACGCCGATCAACAGCTTGAATGCCGCAAGCTCGTCCATTGTGGCAAAGCCGAAGAGCTCGATTCCGTCCTCACGGACAGCAAGATAGGTATAGAGCTTTGCTTCCTTGCCGAGGGCGGGCAGGGCATCGTGGGTGGTCTGGCTCACCGTCATTTTGTACCCGACGCCGCCCGCCTCGATCACGGCACAGGTCAGATCGGAAAACGCCAGCGGACCTTTTATATAATAGAACATTTATTCGTTACCTCCGTCGGTGTCTTGCTTTTCTTCTTCAATTGGTGTGGCCTCCTCAAGCTCTGCGCCGTAAATGGGCTCGGCCTTCGGGAGCTCACAGCCGTCGTCGGAAAGTGCGTTTTTCATTTCTTCCTCGCGGTCAGCCTCAAAGAGGTGCTCCTCGCCGTATGCCATGCCGTCAAGCGGAATTACGATGGGGCAAAGCAAACGGTCGGCCACCTTGTTGACCTTTTTCTCGAATATTACTATGAGCAGGAATATAAGGCAACCGGCAACCGTAATTCCAAGACCGAAGGTGAAGGTCTTGGGCCTGTATTTGAGCTCAATTGTATGCTCTCCGGCTTTTTCAATATCGAAGGCGATCATAGCTTCGTCGGTTCCTGCGTTGTGGGAGCTGTCACCAAGTATGCCGCGAGTTTCAACGCGCTCACCGTCAACGTAGATCTCCCAGCCCTCATCGTAAGGAATGGAGGTGAAGACGGTGGTTCCGTTCTCGGGAGTGGTTATGCTGCCGCGGATATGATCCTCGGAGGAGTCCCCGTTGATCTGAAGCTGATGTGCGGCAAGCTTATTGATCGCATTTTCGAAAACTTCCTCGTCAAGGTAGTAAAGAATGCCGACGTTATTCGTCACGTAAAGTGCTTCGCCCTCGATCTTGAGGTTGGAGGTGATCATTTCGCCTGCGGGGAATTCTCCGATGTTGATAGCCCTCTCCTTTCCGCTTCCGAATACGGAACCGAAGGACTTGCCCTCGACCGAAAGGTTGAAGGTTCTCGGGAATTCGCTGGGAATATAGAGATAGCAGTGATATGTCGTGTCCTCAACGTCGGATTCGGGGAGCGTGGTAGAATATTTTACGATACCCGTCGCTCCTTTGGAGGACGGTGCGTATTTTGTGAGCTGGTATTTGTAGTTCTGACCGCTTGTGGGAGTCATAACGGTGGTTGTACAGCTTTCGGTGACCACGCTGTGCTGAAGTTCACGGAATACCTCAACTGTCTCTTCCTCGCCAAGCATAGCGGTTATAATGGCATTGACTCTGTCAAAGGGATTCAGATAATCGCCCATATCGATACCGTAGATAGATCCGTCAACGGCATATGCAAGCGAAAGCGCGAACTTATTCTGATATGCGATATACGCCTCGTCCGAAGCAAAGGTGTTATAAAGGTCGGGATCGCGATAGAAGTTGTTGAGTACGTTGCCCTCGTTTGCGGTGATAACGCCGTAAATGGGGCTGACCAGATCCTTCTGCTTTACCAACGCATACTTGACACCGAGCAGGGAATCGGAGACCACGTTTCCACCGTAGTAGCGGGATTCGTGAGAGGTTCCGAAATATCCCATATTGGAAATAAAGTTGATCGTAGCCGCGTTAAGTGTGGACGTGGAACTTGTAAGGCCGAAAATGTCGACGGCCATATTGTCGTTGACCTTGCGGTGAGTTATCTCGTCCATTCGGTAGAAGAAGCTCTTATCCTTTTCTTTTACGGTGTTGGTGATATTTCTGAGATCCCCAATATAGTCGCTATACGTGCTGTAGCCGGTATAGACAACGTCAGATCCCAGATCCAGGCAGTTTGACAGACCGTTACAGAACACCTCGATCGAAACGATTATGGCCAGCACCAAGGACATACTCTTGTTGCTGATCTTGTGCTTTATGATGGCCATAACAAGCAGATAAATTCCCACAAGTAAAGCTGTAAACCACACGCATTCGAGCGTGAGCAGCTTACCGACCTCGTGGTTGCGGTCATTTGAACCGTCTCCGAGAACGAAGGTGGAGAATTCAAACTTCTGAGCGATCATAACGAGTGTTACGATGATGCCGCCGCCGAAGAAGAGCACGTTGGATTTTGATTTATCAAGATTCTCGAATGCCTTGTAAGCCGTCACAAGAAGGACAAAGCAGAGCATAAAGCTGTAACGGTAATTGAGCCAGTTGGGCTTCTGGAAGCCGTGCCAGATAATATCCACGGGACTTATAACGAAGCTCAAAATAAAGAACGCAATAAGAACTGCGGTGAGCACCTTTTCTCTCACCGAGATTCGCGAGGAGCAGAAGAAAACGGGAATAAGAAGCAGAGTAAGCACGCCACAGTATACGAAGGGGAGTCCCTCGGGACGGACGGTATCGTAGGAGCAGGGCAGGAATTTGACAAACATATCAAGAATGTCGAACCGCGTTTCAAACTCCCAATTCGTAGTAGAAAAGGTGGTCTTGCCGAAGGTCAGCGAATAGTACGCCGAAAGAAGAATAACGGCGGCGATGGCAACGGCAAGAATCGAGAAAAATCCGATTCTGAGGAAGGACTTCGCAAGATGTCCCTTTTCGCTGTAAGGATTGTTTCTTCCGTTCTCGTTGTGCATAAAGTAGTATACGAAGAAATATACGGCCGTGAAGATGCAGAGCATGAAGCCGATATAGAAATTGCTCATAAGAGCAACGGCAAGAGACACGGTGTAGAGCTTGTAATGTCCCTTCTTGATCAGCTCTTCGATTCCGTATGCGATCAGAGGCAGCCAGATGACAGCGTCGATCCACATGGAGTTGTGCTGCTGAACCACGCAATAGGCGCAGAGCGCGTAAAGCATGGAGAAGGTGACGACCGATATCTTGTTAAAGCTCTCCTTGTGCTTCGACATCTGATGGAGATAGAAGCCGAAGGTAACGCCGCAAAGGCCGACCTTGATGAGGAATATAACGAGCAAAGCATCAAGGATCATATCCTGAGGAAAGAGAGCGACAATGTAGGAAAGAGGGCTGGCAAGATAGTATGCATACATTCCCATAAACTCACCGCCCATAGCGCGGCTGAAGGAATAAAGCAGACTTGCATCACCGTACACGAAATTCCGAAGCGCTTCAAAAAAATCAACGTACTGACCGTTGAGGTCGAGCACGAGAACCGATCCATCGCCGAACGGGTGGATCTCCATGGCGAGATATATGATATACATAATAACCGCCGGGATAATAAAGGCGAGAGAAAGATATCTGTATTCAAAGAAGCGCGCCATAAATCGCTCTTTGAAGGTCTTTTTCTCGGACGGAAGCTCCGCAATATATAAGTTATTAACCATTTTGAACTCCATTTTCGTTATTTGTGATCTTTTTTATTGCTTTCTCAAGCTTGGGGCGTTCTATGACCATATCACGTCCGCAGGTCTGACATACGACGCGTATCTGACTTCCCACGCGGAGTATCTTGAAGCATTTCCCGCCACACGGGTGGGGCTTTTTCAACTCAACAATATCTCCGACGGACATCTTGATTATATCCATATTCGCCCTCCTGTTCATACATAATATATATTATACCACAACATCCAAGCTTTGTAAATAAATTTTTAGTTAATTTACAACAATGTTATAAAAAAGGTGAAAATCAGTTTGACTTATTAAGAAATGTGTGGTATAATACATATTGGATTACTATATGATGGGAATTTTATATGTACATTTTGGGAATTGACCCCGGTCTGGCCATTGTCGGATGGGGGATAATCGAATACAAAAACGCAAAATTCAGAACGGTTGCATACGGGGCGATCAGAACGCCCGCAGGTATGCCGACCCACGAAAGGCTTGCCGATATCGACCGACAGCTTGACGAGATACTTGAGAAGTATAAGCCCGAGCAGCTTTCGATCGAGGAGCTTTTCTGGAACACGAACCAGACCACGGGTATCCGTGTCGCGGAGGCAAGAGGGGTCATTCTTTGCCGTTGTCATAAGCGGGGGCTTCAGATCTCGGAGTACACGCCTTTGCAGATAAAGCAGGCAGTGGTTGGATATGGCCGTGCAGAGAAGCGGCAGGTCATAAAGATGGTCACCATGCTTCTCGGACTTGCCGAGCCTCCAAAGCCCGACGATACGGCCGATGCGCTGGCCGCGGCAATTTGCCACGCTCACAGCGGGGGTTCCCGACTTGCACAATACTATAACTTAAAATGATCGGATGGATTGCATATGTGGATAGCAAAAAATTGGAAAGATTACGAGCTGCTTGACGCGGCCGACGGACAGCGCCTTGAGCGTTGGGGAAAATACATACTTGTTCGTCCCGACCCTCAGATAATCTGGAAGGCCAAAGGCAATGCGGAGCTTTGGAAAAAGGCCGATGCCGTATACCACAGATCGTCGGGCGGCGGAGGAGGCTGGAACAGAAACCGTCTCCCCGAAAGCTGGAACATCAGATACGGAGATCAGCTCGGATTTAAACTGAAGCCCATGGGCTTTAAGCACACGGGTCTTTTCCCCGAGCAGGCCGCAAACTGGGATTGGTTCTCCGAGCTCATAAAAAATCGCACGGATAAGGTCAGAGTTCTGAATCTCTTCGCCTACACGGGCGGCGCAACGGTTGCCGCAGCGGCGGCAGGGGCTTCGGTAGTCCACGTGGATGCCGCCAAGGGAATGGTGGCCCAGGCGAAGGAAAACGCCGCCCTCTCGGGGCTTGAAGATGCGCCTATCAGATATATCGTTGACGATTGCAAAAAGTTTGTTGAGCGAGAGCTTCGCCGAGGCAACAAATACGAGGCCATAATTATGGACCCTCCCTCCTACGGTCGCGGTCCCGGCGGCGAGATGTGGAAGCTTGAAGAGTGCATCGACGAGCTTGTGGGACTTGCGGCAGGTCTGCTTTCCGACAAACCGCTGTTCTTTTTGATAAACTCATATACCACCGGACTTTCGCCGCTTACTATGCAGTATCTGCTTGAGCTGAACGTCAAGAAGAAATACGGCGGCAAGTGCGAGGCGGGCGAGCTGGCTCTACCCGTAAGCTCGGTTGGTGGACTTTTGC
Organism: Clostridia bacterium; assembly: GCA_017451545.1. Classification (GTDB taxonomy): domain Bacteria; phylum Bacillota; class Clostridia; order Oscillospirales; family CAG-272; genus RGIG3994. The sequence continues at coordinate 15,878 of JAFTOB010000145.1, forward strand.
CCTGCGGAGCCTCTGCAAGATGGTTCTCCGAGGGCGCGGATACTAAATGATCAGGAGATAACTAACAGATGGGTGAGCCTTTTATAAGAGTTGAGAATCTTGAGTTTTCTTACGATGACGAGGAAAATCCGATTCCCGCTCTGCGCAACGTCAGTGTTGATATAGCATCCGGGGAGTACGTGGCGGTCATAGGCCGCAACGGCTCGGGAAAATCGACGTTTGCAAAGCTGCTTAACTTAATACTTGAGCCAACGGGCGGACACATATATATTAACGGTAAGGATATAGCCGATGAAAATATGACCGATGAGGACGTGTTTGCCATACGCCGCGATATCGGAATGGTTTTTCAGAATCCCGACAACCAACTCGTTGCTACGATAGTTGAGGATGACGTGGCCTTCGGCCCTGAAAATCTCGGTATTCCGTCCGCGGAGATTCGCAAGCGCGTGGATGAAGCCCTCGCAACCGTCGGAATGAGCGAGTTTGCCAAGCACGAGCCCGCAAGGCTTTCGGGCGGTCAGAAACAGCGCGTCGCCATAGCGGGAATCGTTGCTATGCTGCCGAAGTGCATCATTTTCGACGAATCCACGGCAATGCTCGATCCCGTCGGAAGAGCCAACGTCGTTGATATGATGGAAAAGCTCAACCGTGAGCAGGGAATAACCGTTATTACCATAACGCATTATATGAACGAGGCCGTTCGTGCCGACAGAGTCATTGTTTTCAATGACGGTGAGATCGTTGCCGACGGCAAGCCCGCCGAGGTTTACGCTAACAGCGAGCTCATTCAGCGGGCGGGACTTGATCTGCCACAGTGTGCGTCGCTTGTTGAAGGACTTAAAGCTTACGGAATTTCCGTGGACGGGGACTGCACAACTCCCGAAAAGTGTGCCGACGCCATTTTGAGAGCTATTGGAGGTTCCCGTGGAAAATAAGATACAGATAGAAAACGTTTCCTTCGTTTATTCACCAGGAACGACCTACAGGACGGACGCGCTGGATGACGTAAGCATAGGATTTGAAAAAGGAAAAATAACCGGTCTTATCGGACACACGGGCTCGGGCAAATCCACCCTCGTGCAGATGCTTAACGGACTTTTGAAGCCCGCATCGGGCAGAGTGCTTATCGACGGCGAGGACATCTGGGAAAAGCCCAAGGAAATATCCAAGGTGCGCTTCCGCGTCGGTCTCGTTATGCAGTACCCCGAATATCAGCTTTTCGAGGAGACCGTTCGCAAGGATATAGCCTTTGGACCGAAAAATATGGGAATGAGCGACGAGCAGATCGCTAAAAGCACCGAAACCGTCGCAAAGATAGTAGGTCTTGACGAGTCCGTTCTCGATAAATCTCCCTTTGATCTTTCGGGCGGACAGAAGAGGCGCGCCGCCATCGCGGGCGTTATGGCAATGGAACCCGAGGTATTGGTTCTCGACGAGCCTGCCGCAGGTCTTGACCCCGAGGGAAGGAATTCCATATTTGCCGCTATTGCCGATTATCAGAAGCAGAAAAACGCCACCGTTATAATCGTTAGCCACAGTATGGAGGATATGGCAAGATGGTGCGATAACGTCGTCGTTATGTCCCACTCCAAGGTGTATATGGCAGGCACGACAGACGAGATCTTCGAGCGAGCCTCAGAGCTTGTTTCTGTGGGCCTTGATATTCCCGAGATAACGAGACTTATGATGCTGCTGAAAAAGCGCGGTTTGGACGTTGATCTAGGCGCGTACACCGTCGACGCGGCGATAGCGTCGGTAAAAAAACTTTTTGACGAGAATAAAGATAGATGAAAAATATTTCGATAGGGCAGTATTATTCTGCCAACTCTCCCATCCACAGGCTGGACGCGAGAACGAAGGTGTTGCTTGCGATACTTTATATCGTGGTATCAGTCCTTTGCAAAAACGTTTTCGCTTTTGCACTGCTGTTGATTTCGGGGATATTCACGGTGCTTCTTTCGCGCATTCCGCTGCGGATCATACTGCGCTCATTGAAGCCTATAATCATAATAATGCTGTTCACCGTGTTCATAAATCTTTTTATGACGTCGGGAGACAGACTTCTGTTTGAATGGAAGTTTATAAAAATATACGTTGAGGGAATCTATAACGCGGTATTTATGGCGGTTAGGATCGTAATTCTTATTGTGGGAGCAAGCCTTTTTCTGACTTACACAACCACGCCCATAAAGCTGACGGATGCTATTGAGCGACTGCTTTGGCCGCTCAAAAAGATACACGTTCCCGTTCACGAGTTCGCTATGATGATGACGATAGCACTGCGGTTTATTCCAACGCTTTCAGATGAGACCGACAAGATAATGTCAGCTCAGAAGGCTCGCGGCGCGGGCTTTGATAACGGAGGCCTTATAAAGCGAGCAAAGGCTCTTATTCCCGTGCTGATCCCTCTCTTCGTTTCTTCCTTCAGACACGCCGATGAGCTTGCCACGGCGATGGAATGCCGATGCTATCACGGCGGCAACGGCAGAACCAAAATGACCGTTACCCATATGAGATTTTCGGATTGGTTCGCGATGCTGCTTATGGTCGCTTTGGGTACTGCCATCGTTTTCATAAACATATACGGAAAAGGATACTCAATGTAATGAAATTGCTGATCACCATCCGATTTCTCGGAACCGGATACTGCGGCTGGCAAAAGCAAAAGAACTGCATTACGGTTCAGGAAAAAATGACCGAAGCGGCAGGAATGCTTTTCGGCTTTGAGTGTGATGTAACCGGCTGCAGCAGAACCGACAGCGGGGTTCACGCCAATATGTTCTGCGCGACAGTGACCGCAAAGGGCTCGGATTCGATTAACACCACGGTTCCAATTGACAGGATACCGCGTGCGTTCAATAATTTTCTGCCCGAGGATATCGGAGTAATTAACGCCGAGTGGGTTGAGAACGATTTTCACCCGCGCTACGGGGCTGTCGGAAAGGAATACGAATACCTGATCTTCGATCGCGCGGAGCGTGACCCATTTATGTCGGGACGCTCATGGCATATTCCGCACGGATTCTCGGACAGCGATATCAAAAATATGAATATTGCTATGTCCGCCGTGGTCGGAAAGCACGATTTTACTTCATTTATGGCGCAGGGATCAAAGATCGAAGACGCAACACGGACGGTAAAGTATGCATATTTCGAGAGGGAAGGTAATATCGTAAGATTCCGAATTGCCGCAGACGGATTTCTCTATAATATGGTAAGAATTATTGTCGGAACGGCCGTTGAGGTCGGAGAAGGCAAGCGTTCTCAAAACAGCATTTCGGATATCATTGCGGCGTGCGACCGCAAAATGGCAGGAAGAACCGCACCTGCGTGTGGGCTCTACCTGAATAAAGTGTTTTATAATCAAGCAGACTAAAAGGAGTTCAGATGTTTCTTGATAAGTTGAAACGTTATCTCCGCGTAAAGGATTCGCCCCAGGCGATCAAAGCGGAGTACGCAAGCCCGAGAAACGAATATTACGGAAAAGTCTCCGAGCGATTCAGCATCGCCCAGACCTTGCTTTACGTTTTACTCACTCTTGTTGTTCTCATATCGCTTATGATCAACAGCGAGTGGATAACCTACGAAAACTTTTATTATTTTTTCAGTGATATGGGTGATTACATAACCTCCTCGGATTCAAATATTGAGGACGTTATGTACAGCGTAGACAGAAATCAGTCCTTTGAGCTTTACGGAGGCAAGCTTGCTGTTGCGGGAAATTCCGGCTTCAAGCTATACACCTCGTCGGGGCGATTGATAGTTGACGACTCCGAGGATATCGGAAATCCGAAGCTTGAAGCGTCGGACAGATATCTTTTGATGTATGACTCGGGAGGAACCGAGTTCCGAATTTACAATATGTTCACCGAAATTTTTTCGGATCACGCGGCGGGTGATATCTTCACGGCTGACGTTGCCGATTCGGGGGACGTGGTCATCGTAACAAAAGGAGACGCTTACAACTCATCCATAGATCTCTATAACAGCAAATTTAAGCTAAAAAAGAGCTACAAGCTGGCAAACGATTACGTCGTAGACGTTTCTCTGAGCTCGAACGGCGCAAAGCTTGCCGTTCTGTCATATTCTTTCAATGGCGCGGAGGTTATATCAAAGGTCGGGATAACCGATACGTCGGGGAACGGTGGATTTAATGAAATAAAAATAAACGGTTCTTTCCCGCTCTACTGTGAGTTCACCTCCTCGGGTCGTCTGAACGTTATTTGCGACGACAGAATAGTGTCCTACGAAGAAAACGGTCGCGAAATAAAAGAAATACTATTTGGTGATGATGGGCGCGCGGTTTTCGCCGATATGAATTCGGACGGTGCAGCGGTGGTCGTTCAAAAAAATCAGGAATATCGTCTGATAGTATTTGACAGAAACGGAAATTCGGTGTATAATGATCATTTGAGCGGATCGACTGAAGGAATTCGGCTTTACGGATCATTCGTTTTTGTGGACAGTGATGAAACGATTATGAGAATAGACCTGTCCTCCAAAAAAGTCAGCCGCGTTCCTTGCCGATATTTCGGCGGCGAAATGCTTATAAAAAGCGATCAGGAAGTTCTTTTATGCTTACCGGAAAGAGTAAAGTACATAAAATTTGAGTGATCTCTTTTGGGGGTATAGATGAATATAGTTATTGATGTTATTCTCGGGCTGTTGGCTCTTCTCATTATTGTTCAGCATACGGTGAAGGGCTTTGTTCAGTCAATGCTCGGAGCTTTGAAGCTCGTTATGGCAGTTGTTGCAACCTATTTTTTGACTCCGATCTTTTTCACGCCCTCGGACGTTCAATCAAAAATAGTTGCGTATCTTCTGGTTTTCTCGGCATCGTATATAATATTGACGGCACTTGTTTATGTAATCGATAAGCTGTGTCACCTGCCGATCTTGCACGCAGCAAACAAACTGTTAGGCTTTGTTTTGGGCGTTATTTGCGCATATATCTCGCTTTGCTTTGCTTCGGCGGTGCTTACCGCGTTGCTTAATCTCGCGGCTGAGGATCTTTTCGGAAAAACGGCCGACGAAATATGCAATTCGACTTATATATACAAATTCTTCAAGTATTTGGATTTCTTCCCCGTAATAGGAAAATAAAAACATTAGGATAGGAAAAGAAAAATGAAAATTCAAGCCAAACACATTCCCAACATTCTTTCAATCTTCAGAATCATCCTCGTTTTTGTATTTGCATTCATTTACTTCGGACTTAACTATGAATTCTCGTCCCAGATCGCATTCGGCGTATTTATCCTCGCGGGACTTACCGACGTTGTGGACGGATTCCTTGCCAGAAAATATAATTGGATATCAAACGCAGGAAAGATTCTCGACCCGCTTGCCGATAAGATGATGCAGTGCACCGCTCTCATCTGTCTCACCATTACCGGAGCCATACCGATTTGGTATTCAACTCCTTTCGTTCTGAAGGAGATACTTATGCTTGCGGGCGGACTCTTTATACTTAAAGATAGAAAGATCGTTGTTGTCAGCAATATCGTAGGGAAGCTTGCGGCGTTTGTTTTCTATGCCGTTATCGGATCGGTTATGCTTTGGGGTCAATATCTCGGTGTTCTTTGGACCAACGTTATCTGCGGCGTATCCCTCGGATTGACTGTTTTGGCTTTGTTTAACCATATGTTCCAGTATCTCTCTGTTCCCAAGGAGAGCAAGGAAACA
>JAFTOB010000146.1 GCA_017451545.1 Clostridia bacterium
ACCAAGAGGTTTCTTAATAAATGTTAATGTGTTCAAGATGCCACAAAAGAGTGGCAGTGGTTTTTGTAACCAAAATAGAAAACGGACAGAAGGTCAGCGAAGGCATTTGCATGAAATGTGCCAAGGAGCTGGGTCTGCCCGTTGAAAATATGATGGGTAACGTTTTCGAAAAATTCGGAATTACCCCCGATCAGCTCGGAGATATGGAGGACGATCTCAACAAGCTCATAGAAGAGCAGGGAGGTCTCCCCTCCGACAACGACGATAATGCGGATGCGGGAGCTCCCGCTATCGATTTTCCCAAGCTTTTCCGCGAAAGCGGGCTTATTCCAAACGAGCCTCAGGGCGAGGATACCGTAAAAAAGGAGTCTGCAAAGGACGATAAAAAGAACAAGACAAAGGATAAAAACAAAAAGGAAGAAAAGAAATGGAAATTCCTTGATACCTATTGTCGGAATCTTACACTTCGCGCGGCAGGAGGTGGGCTTGATAGAGTCATAGGCCGAGATCACGAGCTTGCAAGAGTTATCCAGATACTTTGCCGCAGACAGAAGAATAACCCCTGCCTCATAGGTGAGCCGGGTGTCGGTAAGACCGCTATTGCCGAGGCATTGGCACAGAAGATAGCCGCCGATGACGTTCCTTACAAGCTCCGCGGCAAGCAGCTTTACCTGCTGGATCTTACCTCGCTTGTTGCGGGAACACAGTTCCGCGGACAGTTTGAGTCCCGTATGATCGGACTTATCAACGAGGTCAAGGAAGCAGGGAACGTTATCCTTTTCATCGACGAGGTTCATAACATTGTCGGCGCCGGAAATGCCGAAGGAAGCATGAACGCGGCCAATATCCTCAAGCCTGCGCTTTCAAGGGGCGAGCTTCAGGTCATCGGCGCCACGACACTTACCGAATACAGAAAATTCATTGAAAAGGACACCGCGCTCGAGAGAAGATTCCAGCCCGTTACCGTTAACGAGCCCTCTATCGACGAGACCGTGGGGATCCTTCGCGGAATCAAGCATTACTACGAGCAGTTCCACTCGATAATAATTCCCGATGATATACTTTACAAGGCAGTCAGAATGTCCGAGCGTTATATTACCGACAGATATCTGCCTGATAAGGCCATTGACCTGCTTGACGAGGCGGCATCCCACCTCTCGCTCAGCTCTGCCGAGCTTAACGAGAGCTATAAGCTGAGGGACGAGCTTCTTGCACTCAAAACAGAACGTGAGGAGCTTGAAGCCGGACCACCCACCGATGACGAAAAGGAGACACAGCGCAAATACGAAAGAATAGCTACCATCAAGGCAAAGGAGATCAAGCTTTCCGACCGTCTGCATGAGATCGAGCCCGCCCTTGAGCGGATCATTCTCACTGCGGAAAACCTTGCCGACGTTGTCGAGATCTGGACGGGTGTTCCCGCCACCTCCATAACCGAAAGCGAATTTGCGAGAATAGATAAGCTTGCAGACCGACTGAAGCAGCGCATTGTGGGACAGGACGAGGCGGTGTCTGCCGTAACACGAGCCATCAAGCGCAACAGAGCAGGAATTTCTTATAAGCAAAAGCCCGTTTCCTTTATCTTTGCAGGCCCCACCGGTGTCGGAAAGACCGAGCTCGTAAAAACTCTTGCGGCCGATCTGTTCGATTCTCCCGAAACGCTTATCAGACTTGATATGTCGGAATTTATGGAAAAGCACAGCGTTTCGAAGATCATCGGCTCGCCTCCCGGTTACGTTGGCTACGAGGAAGCGGGACAGCTTACCGAGAAGATCAGAAGAAGGCCCTATTCGGTCATCCTTTTCGACGAAATTGAAAAAGCACATCCCGACGTGCTCAACGTTCTTCTTCAGATCCTCGATGACGGACGTATTACCGATTCCCACGGAAAGACCGTAAACTTTGAGAGCACTGTAATCGTTATGACCACAAACGCCGGAAGTGATAACAGCACCAATTTCGCGGGATTTGTGACCGACGAGAAAAAGAGTGCTGCCGAGAAGACCGAGAAGGCTCTCTCCACATTCCTCCGTCCTGAGTTCATAAACCGTGTGGACGAGGTCATAACCTTCCGCTCTCTCAACGAAGATGATTTTGCAAAGATCGTTTCGATCATGATCGGCGAGCTTGAAACGGTTCTCGCCGAAAAGGATATCAAGCTCGCCTGCAGTGACGAAGCCAAGATGCTTATTGCAAAGAAATCCTTCTCAAGCCGATTCGGCGCAAGAAATATGAGGAGATTTATTCAGACCAACGTGGAGGACGTTCTTGCCGAGCAGATCATTTCCGATTATAACAGAAAGATAACTCACGCCGTTATAGGAGTAAAGGACGGGGAACTCTCCGTCACCTGTATGTAATAATATGAACGAAAAATGGTTCTCACTTGAGATCGAGGAGATCGAGAAAAAGCTGAATACCAACGCCGCCTCGGGACTTTCCCGCAAGGCGGCTCGTTCTCGTTTAAGAAAAGAGGGTAAAAATAACTTCTTTTACCTTCGCCAAAGGTCTGTCGGAGAGTGTGTGCGTCGGGTGTTTTCCGACCCGATGCTGATACTCATTATAGCCGTTAATATCATTGCCGCCATCTTCGGCAGAGTGTCTACTGCTATAATTTCAGGTGTTTTTATTGCCGCAAACGTTATATCAGCAATTCTTATGTACGTTAAGGCCTGCCGCGTTACAGAATCAATGGCAGAGTATTCACAGCCGAAGATCAACGTAATACGTGACGGCAAGCTGTTTTATGCCGACTCGCGCGCATTGGTGCGCGGAGATATCGTTTTGCTGGGAGAGGGCGACGTATTGCCTTGCGACGTCCGCATAATAAGCACGAATGGACTTGACGTCGAAACCTATGCGGGGGCAAGATCTGAGGACGAGCCGAAGCTGTCTGCAAAGCATGCAAATGCAGTTCCTTCAATGGATCCCGCAAATATGCTTGATTGCGGAAATATGGTTTTTGCGGGATCCCATATCGTTTCGGGGAACGCACGTGCTGTGGTGGTTGAGGTAGGAGATCACACATACATAGGTGCTCTGGACGGCGGTATTCCTCTTAATAATACCGCAGACGGTCTTGTGGCTCTGCGCAAGCTGAAAAAAGCCTCGCAGATCTACAGCTTTATAATTCTTGCCGCCATACTGCCGCTGACGGTGCTCGGTATATTCACATTCGGATCTCCGAATATGCTTGATACGTTTATGCTCGTGATGTCGCTGTCGGTGTCGTCTTTAGGTGAGCTGATATACGTTATCGGAGGCATAGCCGTTTCCTCTGGCTTGATGGAGCTGGCTGCGGAAGGCAACGGGCGAGGCGGTGCGATTGTTCAGTCCGTTGGCAAGCTCGACAAAATCGCTCATCCGGATTATATCTTCCTGCTTGGAGATGCCGCGCTGACAGACGGCAGCTTCAAGGTAGAGAGGGCTATCATTGGCGACGGAGATTTTCGTGGCAAAGATATATTAACGCAAAAGGCGTTGGGTGCCGCAGAGCTTTTGATGATGCTTGAATACACGAGATCGTTAACTCCCGGCAACCTTGCTTCAAGTCGCCGCCCTGTAGAGGAGTCTCTTTCCTTTTACGGCAAAAAGATAGGGGTCGACGTCGGTTCATTTCCAATAAAAATAAAGTCTGCAGTATATTTTCCGAAAAACACCGTTGCACCGTTTGAGGCCGCGTCTGTTTTGGCGGCAGGAGAGCGAATATCAGTTTTTTCTTCTGCTTCCAACGAGCTTTTGGAACGTTGCTCTTATATCAGAACCGAGTCCGGAGTTGTTCCGCTTGGAACGGAAATGCGTATAAAAATAGCAGAAAAAGTCTCTGAATCCGTGAAAAGCGGAGCTCATATACGGATATGCGCTACGGTTCGCGGAGCGGAGCAGGGAAGCCGTCCTGCCTTAAACGGAGCTATCCTTGAGGGAGTTTTCGCTCTCTCCAAGCTTGCGGGCAAGGATTCTGCCAAACGTAAAGCCGAGCTTGTGAACGTCGGTATTAATCCCGTGCTGTTTATAAACAGTGAAAAGCCTTTTGACATTCGCGAATCAATGCGCCTTTTCGGTGTCGGATCGCGAAATGACGTTCTTACTTATTCCGCATTTTGTGAAAGACCCATGAAGCTCACGTCCTGCCTTGAGGCGTACCGCGTTTTTGCGGGATTTCCGTCCGCAAAGATCGTGGATATGGTGGATGCTTTACACAAGGAAGGAAAGACCGTCGAGTCGGTTGGTATAGACTCCGAGGATCTCGACGTGCTATCAAATTCGGACGTGTCCGTGACTTTCTCGTCCTCGGTATACAGAACCGACGGTATGGATTTTGCGGCACTTGAAAGCAACGCGGACAGCGGCAAGCCTCACAGCAAGGAGGGCGCGCAAACTCTGCGCTGTACGAGCGATGCAACGATTCACCGTGCCGGCATTCGCGGAGGAGGCCTTGAAGGTCTTTTCAATATGACAAGAATTGCCGGGGGAATACATCGCAATCTTGAAAATATCATTACCTATCTTGTGTGCTCACAAGCGGCAAGGCTTGTAATATCCGTAATCTTTTCGCTGATATTCGGCAGACTTCTGTTAACACCGGTCCAACTGCTCATTGGCGGAATGGCCTTTGATTTTCTGGTCGCGGTGATGATGTCCTTTGACACTCACCGCCTCCATAAGCAACGCATAATTGATTTCGGTGGCAAAAATATAAAGGTGTACTTCATATGCTCTGTTGTTGCGGCTTTTGCTGCGGGACTTGTTGCATTGATAATTTCTTTCATTTCTCAAGCAGATGTTTCGAGAGCTACCTTTGCTTCGGTTACTCTTATGCAGCTTGTAATGCTTCTCTTGATACGTCGGGCTTCGGGATGCAGAAAAATCTTCGGTAAACTCTGCATAGCCGCGATCTGCCTGTTTTCAATCTCTGTTTTGCTGTTCTCGGCCATCACACCGATAGCGCTTGCGGCAGGCTCGGGATGGGCGTCCGCGCTATCACTTATAATAATTCCTGTTGCTCCCGCGGCTTTTGCCGTATGTTATTTTGCTCTTTCGGTCAAGAAAGGAAAAAAGAAAGCATAAAATTCTACTGTATATTATTTTGAGGAGAAATGCAGATGAAAATATGCAGTACGGTGGATCTCAGAGACAAGGAAGTTATAAATCTTTGCGACGGAGCAAGGCTCGGATGTGCGCAGGACTTTGAAATAGACGTTTCCTGCGGTCGGATCCTTGCGCTTGTGATTGCCGGAGACGGCGGAATATTCGGATTTTCCAAAAGAGAAGATATTATTATTCCGTGGGAAAAGGTAGAATGCATCGGAGAGGACACGGTTCTCGTTAAGCTCGAACCCAACGAGCTCCAAATATGCGTTCATGAACACAAAAAGAAGGGTAAAAAAGCGAAATTTTAACCCTGAATTGTAAACAATTTGTTAAAAATGCGGTTGCATATTGAAATTACGAACTTGATATGTTATAATATTCAGGCTTGCGTAAACCGCAAAGTAAAAATACACACCCGGGGCGAATGGCGCGAACGGTGTCCGATGTTCATCGGATTGCACGTCGCTGAGCATCCGGGGTGGAAAAAACCGAGGAGGACATAAAAATGTCAGTTATCACCATCAAGCAGCTGCTTGAAGCAGGCGTCCATTTCGGACACCACACCAGAAGATGGAACCCCAAGATGGCAGAGTACATCTTCACCGAGAGAAACGGAATCTACATCATCGACCTTCAGAAGACCGTTAAGAAGTTTGAAGAGGCCTATATGTTCGTCCGTGACCTTGCCGCAGAGGGCGGCACCATTCTGTTCGTCGGCACCAAGAAGCAGGCAGCAGACGCAATCAAGGAGGAGGCAACCCGTTGCGGTATGTACTATGTAAACGTACGTTGGCCCGGCGGTATGATGACCAACTTCAAGACCATCAAGAGATCTATCGGCCGTCTCAACAGCCTTGAGAAGATGCAGGAGGATGGAACCTTCGATATGCTTCCCAAGAAAGAGGTAGCCGCAAAGCAGAAGGAGATCTTCGACCTCGAGAAGAACCTCGGCGGTATCAAGAATATGGATCAGCTTCCTTCCGCTATCTTCATCGTTGACCCCCGCAAGGAGAGAAACGCAGTTCTCGAGGCAAAGAGACTCGGTATTCCGGTAATCGCTATCGTTGATACCAACTGCGATCCCGATGATGCAGATTACATCATCCCCGGTAACGATGATGCTATCAGAGCAATCAAGCTTATCTCGTCCGTTATTGCCGATGCAGTTATCGAGGGCAAGCAGGGCGAGCAGTTCGCAGAGGCTGAGACCGAGGCTACCGAGGCCGAGGCTGCTGACGCTGAGTAATTAATACGGAGGATATTCAAAATGGCAAACTTTACAGCAAAAGACGTTGCATCTCTCCGCGCCAAGACCGGCGCAGGTATGATGGACTGCAAGAACGCTCTCGTTGAGGCTGACGGCAACATCGACGAGGCTATAAAGATCCTTCGCGAGAAGGGCCTCTCTGCCGCCGCTAAGAAGCAGGACAGAATCGCTGCTGACGGCCTTGTTGACATTCTCAAGGACGGCGACGTAACCGCTATGATCGAGGTCAACACCGAGACCGACTTCGTTGCTAAGAACGACCTTTTCAAGGAGTTCGTTAAGAACACCCTTGCTATCATCATCAAGAATCGCCCCGAGACCGTTGAGGCTCTCTGCGAGTGCAAGTACGATGATACTATGACCGTTACCGAGAAGCTCCAGGAGCTGATCTTCATCATCAAGGAGAAGATCACCATCCGCCGCTTCGTAATTTTCGAGGGCATCACCAGCACCTATATTCACGGTGCGGGTAGCATCGGTATCATCGTCAGCTTCGATGTCGATGAGGCTATTGTCGGTACCGAGGGCTTCGCAAAGTTCGCAAAGAACATTGCTCTCCAGGTTGCAGCCGTTGAGGTTGCTCCTTACCTTGATCGCGCTTCGGTTCCCGCAAGCGTTCTCGAGGAGGAGAAGCAGATCATCCGCACTCAGATCTCCAACGATCCCAAGAGCGCAAACAAGCCCGCTAACATCATCGAGAAGATGGTTGACGGTAAGATCGGCAAGTTCTATGAGAACAACTGCCTGCTTGAGATGGAGTTCTTCCTTGACGATGACTACAAGGTAAACCAGTACATCGCCGCAACTGCTAAGGAGCTTGGCGGTAACATCACCGTTAAGGGCTTCTGCCGTTACGACAAGGGCGAAGGCATCCAGAAGCGTGAGGACAACCTCGCTGAGGAAGTTGCAAAGCTTACCCAGGGTAAGTAATTGATAAAAAGCCGCGAAATAGCGGAGTTGACGTTAGAGGAAAAGGATTTTTCGGAGAAACGTCAAGGCCGATCCGTTTCGCGGCCTTTTTATGCCAAAATTTAAGAAAAAATTACAATAATTTTTCATTTTGATATTTACAAAACGGGCAAAATAGAGTACAATATAATAGGTATAATTTAATAATAAGGATTGGGATCTTTTTATGGCACAAATTAAGTACAAACGCATTCTTCTCAAGCTTTCCGGAGAGGCAATTTCCGCGGGTGCAAACGGTATCATCGATTTCAATTTTCTCGATAAGATAGCCGAGGTTTTGAAGAAGTGCGTCAAGGACGGAGTCGAAGTAGCAATCATCGTTGGCGCCGGAAACATCTGGCGTGGCGCAAAGGGCGTCGGTATGGACCGTTGTCGCGCCGACAATATGGGAATGCTTGCAACAATTATAAATTGCCTTGGTATTGAATCTGAGTTTAACAGAGTCGGGCTCGAGACCGTCGCTCTTTCGGCTATTGAGATCAACGAGTTTGTTGAGCTTTACTCGGCAGCAAAGGCAAGAAAGTATCTTGAGCAGGGCAAGGTCGTTATTATCGGCGGCGGAACGGGAGATCCCTATTTCACAACCGATACGGCGGCGGCTCTCCGCGCAGCGGAGCTTTGCGTTGACGCAACTCTTCTCGCAAAGAACATCGACGGTGTTTACAACGCCGACCCGAAGAAAGATCCGAACGCAAAGAGATACGATGCGCTGTCTTATCAGGAGATGCTCGATAAGCAGCTCAAAGTCATCGATCTTACCGCAGCCTCTTTCTGCATGGAGAACAACCTTGTTACCTATCTCTTTGAGCTTAAAGATCCCGAGAACATATACCGCGTTGTTTGCGGCGAAAAAGCAGGAACAGAAATTCATAATTAATCACATATAAATAAGGAGAATCAACATGAAACTCGACACAAAAGATTTTGAAGCAAAGATGCAAAAATCCATCGCATCCCTTGAGAGCAATCTCTCTACCATTCGTGCCGGGCAGGCAAATCCCGCGATCCTTTCCAAGGTTTCCTTCGAATACTACGGATCGCCCACACCCGTAACTCAGATGGCAGACGTTCGCGTTGCGGACAGCAAGACCATCACCATTACTCCTTATGACGGAGGAACACTCAAGGCTATCGAAAAGGCCATTCTCGCCTCCGATATCGGAATCACCCCCAGCAACGACGGCAGAACCATCCGCCTCGTATTCCCCCAGCCCACCGAGGAGCGCCGCCGCGAGCTTGCAAAGCAGGTTCAGAAATACGGTGAGGAATGCAAGGTCGCTATCAGAAACATCCGCCGCGATGCAAACGATCTTACCAAGAAGAACAAGAAGGACGGCACTATGACCGAGGACGAGGTAAAGCTCTCCGATAAGGCCGTTCAGGATCTTACCGATAAATATATCAAGAACGTAGACAACGTCATTTCCAAGAAGGAAACCGAAGTTCTGTCTATGTAATAGATTTAGGCGGGTTTCGGCCCGCTTAAATTTAAAGAAAGGATCGATATGGCAGAAAACAGACCCTTCGTTGATGAAAGACTTCAGCATATTGCGTTCATAATGGACGGAAACGGTCGATGGGCCCAAAAGCGCGGATTGAAGCGCCAGGAGGGACACCGCGAGGGTAGCGAAGCCTTCAAGCGCGTAGTGAGCTACTGTGCAGATTTGGGCTTTAAGGCTGTCACCGTCTACGCTTTCTCAACAGAAAACTGGAAGCGCCCGAAGGAAGAGGTCTCATCACTTATGAAATTGCTGGAAAGATATCTCACAAGCAGCAGGGATGAGCTTATGAAGCACGGCGTACGTTTTCGCGTTATAGGCGATAAAAGTGTCCTTTCACCCGGTCTCATCAAAAAGATCGACAATATGGAGAAGGCTACCGCCGACAATCCCTTGCTTTTGAACTTTGCGCTGAATTACGGCGGACGCGACGAGCTCGTAAGAGCCTTCAAAAAGCTCGTCGATTCCGGCAAAACCGACATCACGGAGCAGGATATATCGCTTGCTCTCGATACTTTTGATTGCAAGGATCCCGATCTGGTCGTAAGAACAGGAGGAGATCTCAGAATATCAAACTTTCTTATATGGCAGGCCGCATATTCAGAGCTGTATTTTACCGACGTGCTGTGGCCTGATATCACGAACGAGCACATAGATGCCGCGATTCATGATTTTTACAGCAGACAACGCCGCTACGGTGGCGTGGAATCTTAAACGGGGATAAGCCCCAAATCACCGAATACGTTGACGTTCGGTCGCATGGAGTGTATTTTATTATGTTAAAGCGTATTATATCGGGAATAGTCGCTTTCATTATCTTTCTTCCGATTGTTATATTTTCCGAGCCCGGCACACCGCAGGGATGGGTCTTTCCCATTGCCATTGCATTTGGATGTGTTGTTGGACTCTGCGAAATGTTCAATTGCATCGGAATAATGAAAATGTGGCATCTCTCGATACCGTTGATCCTTCTCGGAGGAAGCATGCCTGTTCTTGCGCGCGCCTTTGACGGTGGCAGAGACGTTGAATTCAATTCGCTTCTCCTTATGATGGCTATTGTAGGCATGACCTACATACTTGCAGTGTCGCTGTTCTCAAAGGGAAAATTGCCCATAGAACGAGCGGCTTTGGCGTTTACAACATTATTTTATATTGCAGGCGGCTTTACGTCCATCGTTCTCCTCAGAGATTTCGATACCTACGGAAAGTATCTTTTCATACTTATCTTTGTGGGTGCTTGGGGAACCGATATCTTTGCATATTTTGTGGGAAGATTCTTTGGCAGACACAAGCTTATACCTGAGATCAGCCCCAAGAAAACGGTTGAAGGAAGCATTGGCGGTATAGTTTTCTGCTCGCTCCTCTACATGCTGTATGGATTTGTGCTTTCCAAGTTCATTCCCGGATTCAGTAACACTTATTGGTTGCTTGCTATCGTCGGTGTAATTATTTCCGTGGTTGCCCAGATCGGAGATCTTACAATGTCCCAGATCAAGCGCCAATTCGGAATCAAGGATTACGGAAAGATCATGCCCGGTCACGGCGGAATTCTTGACCGTTGCGATTCCGTACTTACCGTCGCATTCGTTTTGATAGTTGCTTGTGCCGCCATCCGCGAATTTGGCGGATCCCTTATGACGATATGACAAAAAATAAAGAAATTATTTTGCTCGGCTCAACGGGCTCTATAGGAACCCAGACGATTGACCTTGCAAAAAAGAAAAATATCAGAATATCAGCACTTTCAGCAAACCGAAACGTGGATCTGACAGAAGCGCAGGCAAGAGAGATACGCCCTCTTGCCTGCGCTATGGCAGATGAGGCGTCTGCTCGCGATCTTCGCGCACGGCTTTCCGATACCGACATCAAGGTATACGGCGGAGAGCAGGGCGTCTGTGAGATGATAGCTACCTCAAATGCTGATTGCGTGCTCGATGCCATATCCGGCGCAGCCGGACTTGCTCCGGCGCTTGCCGCAATAGACAAAAAAAAGACGCTTGCCCTTGCAAACAAGGAATCTCTTGTAATGGCAGGCGATATTCTTATGCAAAGAGCTCGAGACAACGGCGTGGAGGTTCGCCCCATTGACAGCGAGCACTCCGCTATCTGGCAATGCCTCAGATCCGGGAAGGCCAATGAGATCAAAAAGCTCATCATAACAGCCTCAGGTGGTCCTTTCTTCGGGCAGAGCAGAGAACAGGTGAGATATAAGTCTGTCAAAGATACACTGGCTCATCCTACGTGGAATATGGGCGCGGGAATCACAGTAGACAGTGCCACGCTTATGAATAAGGGCTTTGAAGTAATTGAGGCAGCCAAGCTTTTCGGGATCGATGGCGACCGTATCGACGTTATCGTACACCGTGAAAGTATAATTCACTCAATGGTGGAATATATTGATAACAGCGTTATTGCACAGCTTTCGGTTCCCGATATGCGTATTTGCATAAATTACGCGCTGGGCTATCCCGACAGGGAAGCGGGCGTTTCGGCAGAGCTTGACCTTTGCGCATTATCAAAGCTGACCTTCTACAAGCCGGATACGGAAGCATTTCCGCTCCTTGCAGTGGCTTTTGATATGCTGAGGGTCGGTGGAGCTATGCCGGCCGTTCTGAACGCGGCCAATGAGATCGCGGTCGGGGCTTTCTTAAAAGAAGAAATAAATTTCGGAGAAATATCCGAAACTATTATAAAAGTAACCGACGAGCTTTCAGATCTTGCAAACGAGTCATCGCTTGAGGCGATAATCGATGCCGACAAAACGGCAAGAGCAAGAGCGAAAGAGATCGTCTCAGCAATTCGGAGGAAATAACCATTACTATTCTTTACGTTCTTTTAGCACTGCTGATGTTCGGCGTGCTTATAACAATACACGAATTCGGTCACTTTATCGTGGCGAGAATGTGCAAAGTTAAAATAAACGAGTTCTCCATTGGTATGGGACCTAAAATATTAAGCAAGACCGCAAAAAAGAGCGGTATTGTTTACTCTCTGCGCGCGCTCCCGCTTGGCGGGTACGTGAGCATGGAAGGTGAAAGTGAGCAGTCCGACAATGAAAACTCGTTTTATAAAAAGCCTGCGTGGCAGAGATTGCTGATTTCTGTTGCGGGCCCGTTTATGAATATTCTGCTCGGCTTTTTGATGACTGTTGTTCTCGTTGTAACATCTCTTGACGCAAACGGTGATATCGTTATGCTTTCCACAACCGTCGGCGAATTTCACAAGAATGCGGTCAGCGATGACTGCGGACTTCAGATCGGAGACGAAATAATCAGGGTCGGCGGCGTCAACGTTCACACCGGTGTGGAGCTTATGTATGAGATAGGAATGCAGGGCTCTAAACCGCTTGAGCCTCAAGAAGGCGATGAACACACCTTCGTAGCCGTGGATCTTACGGTCAAGCGAGGCGGGACTACAGTTGTTTTGAATGATGTTCGCTTTTATGCCGATTCCGGAGAAGGTTTTATTATGGGCAGTCCCGATTTTAAAGTTTATAGAGACCCTGTAAACTTCGGCAACGTTATTAAGCATTCTTTCTTCCGCGGGGTTTCCTCGGTTAAAATGGTTTGGGATACGCTTACGGGGCTGTTTACGGGGCGGTTCGGTTTCCAGGCGGTTTCCGGCCCAATCGGAACCACGGAGGCTATTGCAACCGCGGCAAGCGACGGATGGTATCCACTGATCTACTTCTTTACTATCATCTCCATCAACCTCGGAATAATGAATATGCTCCCGCTTCTTCCTCTTGACGGCGGTCATATCGTTTTCCACCTTTACGAAATAATAGTTCGAAAGCCGGCGCCCGAAAAGCTTCGCAACGCTCTGCAACTTGCAGGCGTGGTTCTGCTTTTTGGCCTTATGATTGTCGTGGCTTTCAAGGATATAATAGGACTTTTTAACTAATATGGATTACAATAATATCAGAAAAAAGACAAGAAAAGTAACGGTTGGCGGCGTCGGTATAGGCGGTGACTCAAAAATTGCCATACAGTCTATGACCAACACGGATACGCTAGATGCCGCAAAGACTCTCGAGCAGATCAAGGCTCTCTCGCAGAGGGGATGCGATATCGTGCGCATCACAGTTCCGACGCTTGAAGCCGCAAAAACCGTAAAATATATTAAGGATTCGGGAGTCCCCGTTCCGATCGTTGCCGATATTCACTTTGATTACAGGATCGCACTCGAATGTGTCAAGAACGGAGTGGATAAGATACGCATCAATCCCGGAAATATCGGCGCAGACTACAAGGTCCGCGAGGTGTGCAATGCTTGCGCCGCCTCGGGTGTTCCGATCCGTATCGGTGTTAACGGCGGATCGTTGGAGAAGAAGATCCTTGAGAAGTATGGCTCTCCCACACCCGATGCGCTTTGCGAAAGCGCGCTTTACCACGTGGAGCTGCTTGAAAAATTCGGCTTCTACGATACGGTTATATCGATGAAGACCTCAACGGTTCCCGATATGATAGCATCCAACAGAAAGCTGAGTGCGCTTGTGGATTATCCGCTTCATCTTGGAGTTACCGAGGCGGGCGGCGAGCTCAATGGACTTGTAAAGAGCTCTATCGGCATCGGCTCGCTTCTTTGCGATGGCATCGGAGATACCATTCGTGTGTCCTTAACCGCCGACCCTCTTTGCGAGGCAGATGCGGCAAAGAGACTACTCACGGCTATCGGAATCGAAGGACAGAGCGGTATGAATATTGTAAGCTGTCCCACCTGTGGAAGGACTAAGATCGATCTTATTCCCATCGTAGAGCGCTTTGAGCGCCGCGCAAAGGAAGAGGGGATAATTGATCTTCCCATAACCGTAGCCCTTATGGGGTGCGTTGTAAACGGCCCGGGAGAGGCACGCGAGGCCGACATCGGCATAGCCGGTGGAAACGGCGAGGCCGTTCTTATAGCCCACGGCGAGATCCTTGAGAAGATATCCGAGGATAATATTGTGGACGTTCTTATTGAAAAAATAAAAACAACTTTTGTTAAATAAAAGATATCAGGAGGAGAAATGGCGAGTCTACTTGACAAATTCACAAAATACATTCCATCCGCTCAAACGCGCGAATGGCTTGAAAATACACAGATCGTTTCTCTTCGTGCGGACAGAGAAAAAAGGATCGTTGAGGTGTCGGTCTCCTTTGACCGTCTGATCAACAAATCCGACATCTACAAGCTTGAGCAGGATATACGCGAGGCCTATGAATACAATATCGTCAAGGTGCTTCCGAAATATCCCGCCGAGCTCTTTTGCTATGATTATATTCCGCAGATACTGACGGAGGCCGAGCGCATCGGAATCGTTGCGCGCGGCTTTTTCGGCTACTACACGTATTCCCTGGAGGACGACGTTCTGACGGTCGAGATACCCTTTACAGTCAACGGCGTTCAGTTCGTGCGCGACGCAAGAACCCCGGAGGTTATTGAAAATATCATAAGAAGCGAGTTCGGCATATCTGTCAAAGTGGTTCTTAATGAATGCACAGATCCTGCCGAAACGTTGAGCCGACACAACACGCTTTATGCTCGCGAGATCGAGTCGCTTGACCGCGAGCTGGCCAAAGCCAGTGTTGAGTATGACCGCCGACCCAAATATGACGAGCCCGCAGAGGACAGGACACCTGCAGAGGTCGAAGAAAATCCTCTTGCTCACGTCAGCTCGTTCTACAATACCGAAGCCGAGCCCGAAATCGACGGTGGAATTTGCCGCATCGGTCTTCTCAAATTTGATATTTCCGAGCCTCAGTATTTGCTCGGTGATCCTTTTGAGATCACTCCCGTCGCCATTTGCAGCGTTGACGACGGTAGATCCCACTCAGACGTTACCATCATCGGTGAGATAACAAAGTTCACATCCGAGCCTAACCGCGCGGGAGATATGTTCAACGTGCTTTTCGCACTGTTCGACGGCAACTCGTCTATTGAAGCCAAGGCATATCTTGATGCCGAGGAGCTCAAGGAGCTTACGGGAGCTGTCAGTGTCGGTAAGTCCTACGCAATGCGCGGATACACGAAATATGAGATGCGCAAAAAGGGCAAGGAACGCTTCAAGGATGACGAGCCCACCTTCCACTACACCGCCGTGGCCAAGGTCTCAAAGGTCGAAAGGATGGACAGAGCAGAGAAGAAGCGCGTGGAGCTTCACCTGCACACCCAGCTTTCTGCAATGGATGCTGTTATTCCGCCCGATCAGGCTGTAAAGCTTGCCCAGAAATGGGGAATGCCCGCCGTTGCGATTACCGACCACGGTAACGTCCAAGGCTTTCCCGAGGCAATGCTGGCATCCGACAAGACCGGAATGAAGGTTATCTACGGCATTGAAGCATACTTTGTAAACGACACTCAGAGCGCGCTGTTCGGCAAGTACAGCGGTAATTTTACCGACGAAATGGTGGTTTTCGATATCGAGACCACGGGTCTTTCCAACACCCACCACAAAATAATCGAGATCGGTGCGGTTCGCATCAAAAACGGCGAGGTCGTTGAGATCTTCGACGAGTTCGTCAATCCCTGCGAGCCCATACCCGAGGAGATAACCAACCTTACATCTATAACCGACGAAATGGTAAAGGACGCCGACACTATCGAGGTGGTTCTGCGCCGTTTCCTTGACTTTGCGGGGGACAAGCTGCTCATTGCTCATAACGCCAGCTTTGACACCGGATTTATCCGAGTGGCTGCGGCCAGATGCGGATATGAGTTCAAAAATCCTTTCCTTGATACTCTGCCGCTGTCGAGATTCCTCAATAACGACCTTAAAACTCATAAGCTGGACAAGATAGCCGAGTATTATAATCTCAAAGATTTCCACCATCACAGAGCCTCTGACGATGCGGAGATACTTGCGCACATATATTTCTGTATGGTTGAGAAAATGCAGAAATACAACATAGAGAACTTTGATCAGCTCAACCGCGAGATGTCGGTCAATGCTGACCCGCTGACCCTTCGCCCCTACCATCAGATCATTCTTGTAAAAAACAAGACCGGACTTAAAAACCTTTACAGAATGATATCTATGAGCTATCTGCAGTATTACAGAAAGCACCCGAGAATCCCCAAGTCGGTGCTCGAGCAGTACCGCGAGGGTCTGATCATCGGCAGTGCCTGCGAAAGTGGAGAGCTTTATCGGGCAATCCTTGACGGCCTGCCCGAGTCGGATATCGAGAGCATCGTAAACTTCAACGATTATCTTGAGATCCAGCCTCTGACAAACAATATGTTCCTCATAAACGAGGGCAAGCTTGCAAGCGTTGAGGATATCAAAAATATTAACAGAAGGATCGTAGAGCTGGGCAAAAAGTACAACAAGCCCGTTGTTGCCACCTG
Source organism: Clostridia bacterium (assembly GCA_017451545.1). Classification (GTDB taxonomy): domain Bacteria; phylum Bacillota; class Clostridia; order Oscillospirales; family CAG-272; genus RGIG3994. Next base: position 16,153 of record JAFTOB010000146.1, read on the forward strand.
CGATGCCCACTTTATAAATGATGAGGACGAGATCTTCAGAAAGATCCTTCTCAAGGGCTTGAAATTCAAGGACGCGGACAAGGATACACATCTGTATCTGCGCACCACCGAGGAAATGCTTGAGGAATTCTCCTACCTCGGCGAGGAAACAGCTTATGAGGTGGTAGTTGAGAATACCAATCTCATTGCCGATATGATCGGCGATGACGTTCGCCCCATCCCGAAGGGAACCTACACGCCTAAAATGGAGGGCGCGGAGGAAGAACTCCAGGAAATGTGCTGGAACCGCGCAAAATCAATGTACGGCGACCCGTTGCCCGAGCTTGTTTCCAAACGCCTTGCCAAGGAGCTTGAGTCCATAATCAAGCACGGCTTTGCCGTTCTTTATATCATAGCACAGCGTCTCGTTCACTTCAGCGAAGAGAACGGATATCTCGTGGGCTCCCGCGGATCGGTCGGATCATCCTTCGTTGCCACTATGGCGGGTATTTCCGAGGTCAATCCGTTGCCGCCCCACTATTGGTGCCCCAAGTGTCAGCACAACGAGTTCTTTACAGACGGATCTGTGGGCTCGGGCTTCGACCTTCCCGACAAGGTCTGCCCCGAGTGCGGCACGAAGATGAATTGCGACGGTCACGATATTCCTTTCGAGACCTTCCTGGGCTTCTATGGAGACAAATCCCCCGATATTGACCTGAACTTTGCCTCTGGCGAGCTTCAGGGCAAGGTTCACAAGTACACTGAAGAGCTTTTCGGCTCACAGAACGTTTTCCGCGCAGGAACTCTCGGCACGCTCGCCGACAAGACCGCGTACGGCTTCGTTATGAAGTATTTGGAGGAAAAGCAGATCAGACTCAGCCGCGCCGAGGTCGACCGCCTTGTGGCAGGTTGCGTTGGCGTCAAGAGGACTACGGGTCAGCACCCCGGCGGTATCATAGTTGTTCCGCAGGAATACGAGGTTTATGACTTTACTCCCGTTCAGCACCCCGCAGACGACCCTAACTCAAGCATCGTTACCACTCACTTTGCATTCTCCTATCTCCACGATACCATTCTTAAGCTTGACGAGCTCGGCCACGATATTCCGGCCAAGTACAAGCTCCTTGAAAAGTTCAGCGGAATGAACGTTATGGATGTTTCGATGAACGACAGGGCAGTTTACGATCTGTTCCAGTCCACCGCGCCCCTCGGTATTCATCCCGATGACATCGGCGGCGTTCAGGTCGGAACCTTCGGTCTGCCCGAGTTTGGAACGGCCTTTGTACAGCCTGTTGTTATTGAGTCCAAGCCCCGCACCTTTGCCGACCTTCTTCAGGTTTCGGGACTTACCCACGGCACCGACGTTTGGCTCGGAAATGCGCAAGACCTCATCAAGAAGGGCATTTGCGACATTTCCAAGGTTATCGGTACACGTGACGGTATCATGCTCGACCTGATCCGCTACGGCCTTGAAAACGGCATCGCCTTCAAGATCATGGAGTCGGTTCGTAAGGGCAAGGGACTTACCCCCGAGTGGATCGAGGAAATGAAGAAGCACGACGTGCCCGATTGGTACATAGAATCCTGCCTGAAGATCAAATATATGTTCCCGAAGGCTCACGCCGCGGCCTACGTTATGTCTGCCATACGCGTCGGTTGGTTCAAGGTACATCAGCCCGTAACCTTCTACTGCGCTATGTTTACCGCGTCGGTTACAGACTTCGATGCCGAGATCGCACTCAGCGGCAAGAGCGGCGTCGCCTATGAGCTGAACAGAATAAAGAAGCTCGGCAAGGAGGCATCACAAAAAGAGCAGGGAATGGTCTCAACCCTCGAGCTGCTCAACGAGTGCCTGGCGCGCGGTATCAAGATCCTGCCTGTCAGCCTTAAAAAGTCTGCGGCTAAGGAATTCTGGCCCGAAAACGGAGCTATCCGCTTGCCGTTCCTGTCGCTTGCGGGACTCGGCGAGACCGCGGCCCTTCGTATCATCGAGGAGCGCGAGAAATCCGATTTCTTCACAGTTGATGACCTGCAAACTCGCGCCGGACTTAATAAGAGCGTTGTCGAAATTCTTAAAAAGAACGGCGTTCTTGACGGTCTGAGCGAGACAGACCAGCTCAGCTTCTTTTGATTAAAAATTTTTTATAAAAAATCAAAAAAAGACTTGAAAAAACACCGCTGTTGTGGTATAATAGCGGTGTTGTTTCGGAGGCGTAGCTCAGCTGGTCAGAGCGCACGGTTCACATCCGTGAGGTCATGGGTTCGAGCCCCCTCGTCTCCACCAAATAAGGAACAGTAGATTGATACGGGTAGTATCGACCTACTGTTTTCTTTTTATCGTTAAAAATTAGCCGAAAGTCCTTGATTTACAAGGGCTTTTTTGCTTTTGTGGTGCATTTCGGTATATGTGGTGCCTATATCTTGTGCCGAGGATGCCTCAAAATGCAGAAAAGCACTACTCCCCGTCAAGGTGTAGTGCCTTTCCTATCGTTAAAAGACCGTTATTCGTTAAATTACTGATTTAGCTTTTTTGTTATAAAAAAATCTTAAACCCAATATGCGTTGCATCCTTTTTGTACGCCGTGATCTCGCCCTTATGCTTCTCGACGATTGCTTTCGCCATGGAAAGTCCTACGCCATAACCGCCTGTGAATGTTCGCGCTTTGTCGGCGCGGTAGAAGCGGTCGAACAAGCGGTTCAGCTCAAGCTCGTCAACGGCTGCATAGGTGTTTTCTACGACGAGAACAATTTTTCTTCCTCTGTGGAGATTTACGGTGATCTCGCCGCCCTGATCGCAATACTTAATGGCATTGTCCATCAAAATGCCGACAAGTCGGTGCAAGAGCGCTTCGTCACCAAGGTAGGAGATATCTTTATCAATGCTTTCGGCAAGGCACTTTTCTCTCTCCTTTGCAAGCGGTTCAAACTCAGCAACTGTATCGGCAACAAGCTCTCCAAGAGCCACATCGGTCATATTTAGAGGCTGTCCTTCCTCGTCCATACGGGAGAGCGCGACGAGCTGACCCACAAGCTCGGTCATTCTATGTCCTTCAGAGCGGATATCGTCAAGCCATTCGTTTTTGCCAAGCTCGGCTTCGGCGATATCGAGGTTGGCGAGGATTAAGGTCAGCGGAGTTTTCAATTCGTGGTTTGCATCGGTAATGAACTGCTTCTGCTTTTCATAGCTCTCGGCAATGGGCTTTACAACGCGCTTTGAAAGCAGAATAATGAGAAGAAGCACGAGCGCGGCGCATCCGAGCAAAACGAGTCCCGCGATCGTCATTGACTGCATCAGTGAAGATCGGCTCATACTTCCATCGACAAACACAACGCCTTTTCCCATTTCCGTCGAAAACACTTTGTATCGGTAGTTCGATATCCAACCGCGCTCATCGCCGTCCTTCAAAACGTTCTCAGCATATTCGATTGCGACCTCGTCTGTGATAGAATAGATCGACTCGGTATTGGTTCTTGCTACCTCTCCTTGCTTATCAAAGAATACGGTAAAATGGCGCGTGGAGAACGGTGTTTCGGGTGTAATAAAATCAAAGCCTTGTCCGTTTTCTTGCGGTATTTTATCGAGATGCGGCTTTTCTGTCATAGAACCCGGAAATCTGCCGCCGCCCTCGGATACTCGGTCTGCCAGCATATCCATATTTCTGTTCATTGAGGATATATTGAGTACGAGAATAACGCCGAACACCAATGCAATGACCGCAAGCACCGATACGGTACATATCAGAATGAATTTCCTTTGAAGTCTGTAGATCATACGGTCGCCTCCAAGGTATAGCCTGCGCCCTTGACGAACTTGATTGCTACGGGAGCGGGAAGCGCATCGAGCTTTTTTCTGATATTGGAAACGTGAACGTATACCACGCTCGTATCCACGTCGGTATTCCAGCCCCAGATATGCGTGATGAGCTGCTCGGCAGTAACGATGACTCCGCGGTTCTGCATCAGCATCTCCATCACCTGAAATTCCTTGCCGCTGAGTGCCTGCGTTTTGCCGTCATATACAAGCTCGTAGGTGGATCGGTTGAGTGTCAGCTTTTCAAACGTGAGCAGATCGGGTGTGAAATTGTCCTTTCTGCGAAGCATCGCGCGGACACGTGCAAGAAGCTCCCCTGTCGAGAATGGCTTAGGGAGATAATCGTCAGCCCCTGCATCAAGCCCCTCGATCTTCTGATAGGTCTCTGTTTTTGCGGTCAGAAAGAGCGCAGGCGTGGTGATACCACTCGCACGGAGCTTTTTGAGTAAGCTCACGCCGTCCATACCGGGCATCATAATGTCAAGCACAAGGCCGTCGTATTCATCCGAGGACGCAAAATCGAACGCATCGTTTCCGTTATCTACACCGTCTACGGCATAGTGGTTCATCTCGAATATATGCATAAGGCTTTTGAGCAGCTTGGGATCGTCCTCAGCAATTAAAATCCGCATATTTGCGCCTCCTTTCG
>JAFTOB010000147.1 GCA_017451545.1 Clostridia bacterium
AATACAGATAAATCGGAGTTTATTTGAAAGAGTTTGAAAAATTTAGAACGCTAAATAATAGAACCGCGACTAACTCAAAGCCTCCCCCATTGGGGGAGTGTGGCTTGCAGTAATGCTTCGCATAACTGCGCCGGAGAGGGCTTTTTTACCCTCTCAGTCGCTTCGCGCCAGCTCTCCCAAAGGGAGAGCCATTGTCTTAACCGCTTCCGAGGTTGGTTGGGGTGAAATCCGTTTGAAACCTTAAAATTCCGATTTATCGGTCTGCCTAATTAAATAAAATCGAAAACCGAAGGTTTTCTTCCTTAACGTTGCCGCAGGCAACATATCACTCGCGCATCGCGCGAACATCACGCGCCGCAGGCGCATATCACTCGTCCGAAGGACGAATATCACTTGCCGCGAAGCGGCAACATTTCACGTGCCACGCACATTTCACTTTGTCGAAGGCAAAATTTCCCTTGCCGCCCCGCGGCAAACAAAAAGCAGAGACCTTGCGGTCTCTGCTTCTTTGTCATTCACGGCTCATTTGCCCTGAAAGCTTTTGCCGTACATTGTGATGGCGTCCTGAATGATCTTGATGGCGTTCTCGCGGCCCGACAGCGATTGCACGTCGGTCTGCTTGCGCTCAAGCTGCTTGTAGACGGTGAAAAAGTGCATAATTTCATCGAAAATGTGAGCGGGGAGCTCGTCGATGTCCTTGATGTTATTGTAGTTGGGGTCGCTGTGGGGGATGGCGATGATCTTATCGTCCAGCTTGCCGCCGTCCACCATTCGCATATTGCCGATGGGGTAGGCCTGCACCAGAGTCATGGGGTAGATGGGCTCGGAGCAGATGACCAGAACGTCCAGCGGGTCGCCGTCGTCGGCGTAGGTGTGGGGGATGAAGCCGTAGTTCTGAGGGTAGTGGGTGGAGGTGTAGAGGATACGGTCGAGGCGAAGCAGACCCGACTCCTTATCGAGCTCGTATTTGCAGCGGCTTCCCTTGGGGATCTCGATGAGTGCCGAAAAATCCTCGGGAGTCACGCGGTGCGGTGCTATGTCATGCCAAATGTTCATGCTTTTCTCCTTCTTTTTCGCCGCCCTCGGGCGGCACTGATATTATTTTCAAAAAACGCGGCCGCCTCGCGGATCGGATCTTTGATCCGAAAGCGTTTTTGCCTTGCGTGAACGGACAAGCTGCCCGCTCCGACTAATGAAATTTCACGCTATTTAACAAAATCGAATTCAAAATCGTAGATATTGACGGTACAGCCGTCGGTGCAGCCCTTTTCCTCCAGCATCTTGATGACGTCGGCCTTGATGAGCACGCGCTGGAAGAAGGCCAGCGACTCGTAGTCCTCGAAATTGACCTGACCCATAAGGTTGACCAGCCACTCGCCCTCCACGTAGAAGGTGTCGTTCTCGCGGCGGATGGTGGTGACGCGGCCGTCGTCCGAGGTGGCGTACTCGTCCTCGGGGGTGTATTCGCTTTCGTAGACGGTCAGGGGAGGCAGGAGCTCAAGTCGCTCGCCCACGAGGTGGACAAGGCGGTCAAGTCCCTCGCCCGTGGCGGCCGAAACGTAGATCAGCTCGTACCCGTTTTCGTCCACGAAGCTCTCGAAGGCCGAAAGATCAGCCTCGGGCTCAAGCACGTCGGTCTTGTTGGCCACGATGATCTGGGGGCGTTCGGCCAGCTCGGGGCTGTAATTTTTCAGCTCGGCGTTGATCTTCAGAATATCGTCCACGGGATCGCGCCCCTCGGTGCCCGCCACGTCTACGACGTGGAGCAGAAGTCGGCAGCGGTCAACGTGTCTGAGGAATTGATGACCGAGACCCGCGCCCTCGGACGCGCCCTCGATAAGGCCGGGAATATCGGCCGCCACGAAGCCGCGCTCCTCGCCCGTGGAGACCACGCCGAGGTTGGGGGAGAGGGTGGTGAAGTGATAGTCGGCGATCTTGGGCTTGGCCGCCGAAATTCGTGACAGGATCGAGGACTTGCCCACGTTGGGGAAGCCGATGAGGCCCACGTCTGCGATCATTTTCAGCTCGAGAGTGATCTCGCGCTCCTCGCCCTTGCCGCCGCTCTTGGCGAACATGGGAACCTGACGGGTGGGGGTAGCGAAATGGCGGTTACCCCAGCCGCCGCGGCCGCCTCGGCAGACGGTGAAGGGTGCGTCGTCCGACATATCCTTTATTATTTTGCCGCTTGCGGCGTCTTTTATGAGCGTTCCGCGGGGAACCTTGATGATGAGATCCTCGGCGGTCTTGCCGTGGAACTTCTTGCCGCCGCCGTTCTCGCCGTTCTGGGCGATGAACTTGCGCTTGTAGCGGAAGGCCAGCAGGGTATTGCAGCCGTCGTCCACCGTGAAAACGATGTTTCCGCCCCGTCCGCCGTCGCCGCCGTCGGGTCCGCCGTGGTTGACGTATTTCTCGCGGCGGAAGGACACGGCACCGTTGCCGCCGTCGCCCGCGCGAACGTAAATTGAGATCTTATCTATAAACATTTTTGTCTCCTTTCGGAAAAGTGAAAAGAAAAACCGCAAGCGGTTCTGATTTTATGTTGTTGTATTTTGTCAGACCGATAAATTGGAGTTTGAAGGTCTAAACCTAACCCCTCTTTGAAAGTTTTGATAAAACTTTTTCAAAAGTTTTTCGGGAGCCGGCGCCGAAACGCCGGTCGAGCTCCGCAGAGCTCGAAATACCCCTTTTTGCGTCTCGGAAAAAAGAAGCGAAAAATTGGGTATGGAGCGAAGCGCAATACCTAATTTTTGGCTTGTTTTTTCAGCAAAAAAAGCAATTAGGATGAGCAAGGCAAAGCCGCTGTGGCTTTTAATGTCCTACAGTGGCAATATTCGGTTAAACCGTTCGTTTGCGCGGCCTGAAAAACAAGCCAAAATTTAGGTATTTGCACCGTGTCGGTGCTGCATACCCAAATTTTCGCTTCTTTTTCACTGAAGCAAGGGCCGCGTAGGGGGATTTCGCGCTCTGCGGAGCGCGACCAACGGGTTGCCGTTGGATCGCAAAAAACTTTTGAAAAAGTTTTATCAAAACTTTCAAAGAGGGGCTCAGCTTGGACCTTCAAACTCCTATTTATCGGTGTGTTGTCCGCTGTGTTCCGGAGCTTACGCGTCGTCGCCCTTCATGCGGACGACGATCTTGATGGGCGTGCCCTTGAAGCCGAAGGTGTCGCGCAGGCAGTTTTCAATGTAGCGCTGATAGGAGAAGTGGAAGAGCTCGGCATCGTTACAGAAGATAACGAAGGTGGGAGGCGCCACCGAGACCTGAGTCATATAGTAGATCTTCAGCCGCTTGCCCTTGTCGGAGGGCGGCTGGGTTCTGGTGGTGGCCTCGTTGAGCACGTCGTTGAGCATACCCGTGGAGATCCTCGTCACCGACTGACCGTAAACGTAGTTGATCTGCTCAAAAAGGTTGGTCACGCGCTGACCCGTCTTGGCCGAGACGAACATAAGGGGCGCGTAGGTCATATAGGACAGTGCGGTGTAGACGTTTTTTGTGTACTCGTTGACGGTGGAATTGTCCTTGTTGATGGAATCCCACTTGTTGATGACGATAATGGAGGGCTTGCCCGCCTCGTGAGCGATGCCCGCGATCTTTTCGTCCTGCTCGGTCACGCCCTCGTTGGCGTCCACCATAATGAGGCAGACGTCGGCGCGCTCGACTGCCATATGGGCGCGGAGCACGCTGTAACGCTCGACGCTGTCGCTGACCTTGGCCTGACGGCGGATGCCCGCGGTGTCGATGAAGGTGTATTTTCCGTATTTGTTCTCCACCTGCGTGTCGATGGCGTCGCGGGTGGTGCCGGGAATGTTGGAGACGATAAGCCTCTGCTCGCCGAGGATCTTATTAATAATTGAGGACTTGCCCGCGTTGGGCTTGCCGATAACGGCGACCTTGATGCTGTCGTCCTCGTCCTCGCCCTCGGTCTCGGGGGGCAGGCTCTTGACTATCTCGTCGAGGAGGTCGCCCGTGCCGCTTCCGTGGAGGGAGGACAAGGGAATGGGGTCGGTGTCCAGACCCAGCTCGAAAAATTCGTAGTATTCAAAGGGGGGCTTGCCCACGCGGTCGCACTTGTTGACGGCCACAACCAGGGGCTTGCCCGACTTTTTCAGCATAACAGCGATCTCGCGGTCGTCTGCCACAAGTCCCGAGTGAACGTCGGTGACGAAGACGATAACGTCGGCCGTCTCGATGGCGAGCTCGGCCTGAAAGCGCATCTGCTTGAGGATGATATCGTCGGTCTTGGGCTCGATACCGCCCGTGTCGATCATGACCATCCGCCTGCCGTTCCACTCGGTCTCGCCGTAAATGCGGTCACGGGTGACGCCGGGGGTGTCCTCAACTATGGCGCGGCGCTCGCCTATGAGCTTGTTGAAAAGGGTGCTCTTGCCCACGTTGGGGCGACCGACTATTGCTACTATGGGTTTTGACATATCTTGATCCCTTCCTTTCATTAGTTGACGCCGAGGATGGCGCGAAGAAACTCGCAGCCGTCCTCACCGCTGGGCGTTACTTTTACGGAAAGACGTGCCGTCAGCTGGCCGAGGGTCATATCGTCGAGGAAGATCTCCTCGCCGCTTCGCAGGGCGTTCTTCGGGATAAAGAGCTCGTCTCCGAGGGGCTTGCCCTCAAGCTGAGCGGCAATGTCGCCGCCCGTGAGCAGACCCGAGACCGTCACGCTCTCGCCGTAAAAATCGTTGACTATTCTATATACGTTGACCGTAACGCCGAGGGGCGGGAGAAGGTCGGTCAGTCGTTTTATCATTTCGTAGGAGGCCGCGCCCGTGGCGACCGAGACGGTGCGACCCGCCCTGATGGCCTCATCCTTTGCAAATTCAAGCTCGTCGAGGAATTCGTCCTCAAAGGAGCGGAGCATTCCCACGCCGTTTTCGATCTGCGGGTAGCCCTCGTAGAACTCGCCGCTGGGCAGGGGAGTTTTCGATCTTATATAAAACTCGTCGGAGGCAAAGAAGATCCGCGAGCCGAATTTTTTCGCGCACTCGTCGCCGAAGGCCGTTACCTGATCGATGACGGCGCGGCAGTCCTCGGGGCTGAAGGGCAGAAGGGGATAAAGCCCCTCGCGGTGGCGGGTAAGTCCCACGGGAACCACCGAAACGCTGGAGAGGGCAGGGACGAGAGACACAAGCTCGCGCATGGAGCGGTCAAGTTCGGCGCCGTCGTTGATTCCGCGGCAAAGGACGATCTGGGCGCAGATGTCGAGTCCCGCGTCGGCAAAGCGGCGCAGGTAGGAGAGCGACTCGCCCGCGCGGCGGTTTTTCATCATTTTGCAGCGCAGCTCGGGGTTCATCGTGTGGACCGAAACGCGGACGGGCGAGATGTGCATCTTGATGATGCGCTCCACGTCGCGCTCGGTGAGGTTTGTCATGGTGATGTAGTTTCCGTGAAGGAAGGAAAGACGGGAATCGTCGTCCTTGAAGTAGATAGTCTCGCGCATTCCCGCGGGGTTCTGGTCGATGAAGCAAAAGATGCAGCCGTTGGAGCAGCGGCGTTTTTTGTCCATAAGCGGGGTGTCGAATTCAAGGCCGATGTCGGCGTATTCGCCCTTGACCACGTGGGCGACGAAGGGCTCGCCGTCCCGATGGAGCGAGAGGGAAATGCTGCGCTCGGCGAGATAAAAACGGTAATCGAGCACGTCGTTGATCTCGTTGCCGTTGATGGCGACGAGCACGTCGCCGCCGCGGATCCCCGCGCGCTCGGCGTGTGAATTTTGCTCCACAGAAGTTATTATGACCACGTTTTTACCTCCTTTGTCTTTCTTAACAAATAATTATAACATACTTTGTGCATTTTGTCAAATATTTTTTGAAAGAAGATTTAAAAAGTCACCGATAGATCGGGTCGTCGATCCGGGGATCGACATCGCCGAGGCAGCGGAAGCACAGGTGGCGGCCGGGAGCCCCGGCGGGCAAGGATCGGGTGACGTGAGGTTGCCGCGTGGCGGCAAATGATGTTTCGCTTCGCGAAATGAGGAATGATGCGCGCCTGCGGCGCATGATGCGTTTCCTTCGGAAACATTTCGGAAGAAAACCTTCGGTTTTCGATTTTTATTTAATTTGATAGACCGATAAATCGGAGTTTATTTGAAATAGTTTGCAAAATTTAAGGTGCAAAACAAACAAGATGCGGCTTACAAAATACCTCCCTCCCGGAGGAAGGCATTGTCCTAACCTCAAAAGCGGTTAAGACAATGGCTCTCCCTTTGGGAGAGCTGGCGCGAAGCGACTGAGAGGGTAAAAAAGCCCTCTCCGGCACGGCAAGCCGCGCCACCTCCCCCAAAGGGGGAGGCTTTGAGTGAGTCGCG
>JAFTOB010000148.1 GCA_017451545.1 Clostridia bacterium
CCCGCTAACCCCCACCCCCACCCCCGACCGCGTTGCGGTCGACCCCTCGCGCCCCCCGAGGGGTAGGGGTGCGGTACCTGTAGTTTGATTGTTTAGCGGATGCCGTGAAGCCTTTTTGAATCCCTTCAAACTCCGATTTGTCGAGAGCTTGCCGCTGGAGATTTTGGTAAATTAAACAGCACCCGAGCGGGTGCTGTTATTCGGATATTAGAAAAGTAGAATTATTCTCTGCCCACAAGGTAGTCTATGGAAACACGGTAAAGATCGGCCAGCTTGATAGCCGCCCACAGCGGCAGCTCGCGCTCGCCGCGCTCGTAGCGTTGGTAGACCGTCAGCTGCATATTAAGGTGCTGCGCCACATCGCGTTGGGTCATATCGCGATCCTCGCGCAGATCGCGCACGCGCGGATAAACAAACATTGCATCTCCTCCAAATATAGTATGCAAGTTTATTATATAAAAATAACACCGTTCGGTGTTGACAAAAACACCACTCGGTGTTATAATAATATTTGTGAGGCGAAATTATACCTTAAACCGATAAAAGTCGTTATGCGGGTGACTTTTGTGGGCAACCGACAGTCAGCTTGTTATATAAACGTTGGCGAACGTTTTTCGCTTTAACAAATAAAGTATAAAGGGGATTTTGGTTATGAATTTATTGACACAGCTCGGTACTAACATATACGACGACGGTATTATTGCTTGGGGCATTTTGATTGCCTGCGTTCTCGTTGTGCTTATGGTCATAAATGCCGTCGTTGCATCCCACATGGAGCTTATTGCCGTTGAAAAAGGGTACGACAAGAAAGCTCACGCATTTTGGATGTGCTTTTGGTTCGGCCCTATCGGATGGATTTACGTGGCAATGCTTCCCGACAAGGTTCGCAGAACGCAGCAAAAGGTGCAAAACGAAGCTATTTTGCTTATAGTCGAGACAATGAGCAAAAAGAACGATCAAAATTAATTTAACAACAGAAAATCCGACGGCGTGCCGTCGGATTTTGTTTTGTCGGTGTGATCAGAGATATTTTTCCCTTGCTTGGTTGAGCTCCTCGATAAAGAGGCGGTCGAGGCTTGTGAGCTTATAATCGTCGCGGTAGATCAGCACGTCGCGGTAGAGCTTTTTGTTGTCCTCACAGACCTTCTGGACGAGACCGTAGCGGTCGAGCAGCTCGGTTGGGACGGGGGAGACCCACATAAAGGTTTCGTGATTGTCGGCCAGCAGCTCGAACTGGCTGGCGCGCTCAAAGACGAAGATGCGGCGCTCCACGTTGTCGGGCAGCTCGGATTTTCTGACCTCCGACAACGAGAGAGAAGGGACGTAGGGGTCGGCGTGGGCGATCTCCACGTAGGGGGTCAGGTCGGCAAAGCTCACGTTTTCCTTTTCGGCCAGCGGGTGGTGCTTTGACATCACGAGCACGTAATTAAACTCGGTCACAAGCTCCGAATAGAGCTTTTTCTCCTCCAGCATATCCGAGAAATATTTATCGTGCTGTGCGGCGTAGCGGATGATGCCCAGCTTATAATCGGCGTGGAGGATGTTATTTATTGCGCGGAGCGAGTTGGTCTCCTTATAGAATATATCGGCGCGGCGGCCTGCCTCGATGTGGCGCGAGAAGCGCGAGAAGGCGTAAGAAATATAGCAGGCGCGGGGGACGGAGATAGAAAAGCTCTGCCGTTCCGACGAGGAGCCGCGGAACATATTTTCGATCTCGTCCATTTCACGCAGGAGCTTTCTTGCGTAATGGAGCAGCTTTTCGCCGTCGGGGGTGGGCACCATTCCGTGTGAGGTGCGCTCGAAGATCACGATGCCCAGAGATGCCTCAAGCTCCTTGATGGCGCGGCTGAGATTCGGCTGTGCCATAAAGAGGCGTTCTGCGGCGCGGTTGATGGAGCCCGTCTTTTCGACCTCGAGGGCGTATTTCAGATAAAGGGTATTCATATCAGCGTAGCGCCAGCTCGGCGATCCTCTCGCAGAGCTCGTCGTAGCCGATTCCCACGGCGGCGGCTTCTTGCGGGAGCAGGCTTGTGGGGGTCATACCCGGCAGTGTGTTGGCCTCAAGGCAATAGCACTCGCCGCTTTGGCTGTCGAGGATGAAGTCGATTCTGGCGTAGCCGCGCAGGCGGAGGATCCCGAAGACGCGGAGGGCGGCGCGGGACATACGTGCGGCCTCGTCATCGGTCAGGTCGGCGGGGCAGATCTCCTCGGTTGCGCCGCCCTGATACTTGTTTTTATAATCGTAGAAGCCGCTTTTGGGGATGATCTCGATGGCGGGGAGGGTCTGACCGTCAAGGACTCCCATTGAGAACTCGCGGCCGCAGATCTTCTTTTCCACCACCACACGACCGCCGAAGGAGGCGGCGAGGTTGAGGGCGGACTCGAGCTCGCCCTCGTTATGGACGATGGAAACGCCCACGCTGGAGCCGCAATCGCAGGGTTTGACAACGCAGGGCAGACCCACCTCGGACAGCACGCGGGCAGCCGTCATCTCACGGCTCTTGCCGCAGATTCCGGGAGGTGTGGCCACGCCCTCGGCGGCCAAGAGCTTTTTGGTCAGCTCCTTATCCATGGCGAGCAGGCTGCCGTCGTAGCCAGAGCCTGTGTAGCGGATGCCGTAATTGTCGAGGGTGGCCTGGAGCTGTCCGTTTTCGCCCATTGCCCCGTGCATTGCCACGAAGACCACGTCGGCTGCGGCGCAGAGCTCAAGTATTCCCGGGCCGATAAGCTGACGGCGGCCGCCGTTTTCGGCTATGATCTTCTCGAGGTCGGGCTCGGCCTCGGAGACGCGGTAGGGTGCGGGCGGGTTGCTGACGAAGAGCGCATCTATGCCGTTTTTGATGTCAACGCCCACGTAAACGTCGGCGAGGGCCACCTTATGACCCGAGCGGATGAGGGAGGCGGCGATGAGTGCGCCCGAGGAAAGGGAGACGTCGCGCTCGGGCGACAGACCTCCTGCGAGAACGGTTATTTTCATATTTTATAGGCCTTTCGTGATTTTTAATATTGTATGCGTGCCTGTGCGGCGAGGTGAATTGGTTTTTCAGTGGTTATTCGTGTGGGTGTTGTAGTACAGATTGCGGAATTCCGTGGGGGTCAGCCCCTCGTGGTAGCGGAAAAATTTGAGGAAGTCCTTATAATCCTCAAAGCCCGTGGATCCGGCGACCTCCTTCAGCGAAAGATCTGAGAGGAGCAGGGCGCGGATGCGCTCGGTGCGGCGGTTATTGATGTATTCCTTGAGTCCCGTGCCGCCGTATTTGACGAACATTCGGTTTAAGTGGTCTTTATTGTAGCCGAATCTGTCGGCCACCTCGGCGGCGGTCAGGCGGCGGTCGCTGTTTATGCGGCACCACTCGCAGATCTGACCGTAGAGGCTTGTTGTCGGGCTTTCGCGCTTGGAAAATTCCACCTCAAGCTCGCAGAGGATGAGTCGCGTGACAAGGTCGGCGCTTTCGCTCGGGTAGTCGGGGGAGTTTGCGTAGTGCAAAAGCTGGCGGAGCAGGACGGTCAGGCGCGGGGCACAGTCGGGCTTTACGTGCTTTGGCAATCTTGACGTATCGGCTCCCGTGAAATGCAGCCAGAAAAACGATACGTCCCCGGGGCTTTTGGCGTATCCGCCGTGCTCCACTTCGGGATCGAGGCGAAAAAGCTCGCCCTCCGAGATGCTGTATTTCTGTCCGCCCTCTTCTATGAACATTTTTCCTTCTGTCATAAGGACGTATTCACAGCTTGAGATGACGCGCCTCGGGTGAGTCCACTCGCCGCGTGAGGAAAAGTGGCCGACCATTTCGTATTTTACGTTGTCCAGCATGTCGGATTTTTTCACCCTTTCTACGTTTTTTGTACTTGAAATAGCCCTTCCGTTTATATATAATTATACCATAAGGAGTCCGAAAGTCAATATATGTAAGGAGTTTTTTATGAATAATATCAAATTTTCGAGCGTTGATATCACCGGTGGCTTCTGGTACGAAAAACAGAAGCTCAACGAGACTGTGACCATTGATGCGGTTTACGACAGATTTTACGATACCGGCCGCGTTGAGGCCTTCGGCTGCAAGTGGACCGAGGGCAGTGAGGTCGTGAAGCCCCACTTTTTCTGGGATTCCGACGTTGCCAAGTGGATCGAGGGTGCGGCCTACATACTGCAAAAGCAGAGCCGTCCCGATCTTGAAGAGAAGATAGAGCACATAATCGATATGATGGAGGCAAATCAGTGGGAGGACGGCTACGTTAACAGCTATTTTACCGTCACCGAGACCGACGGCCGCTTCACCAACCGCGACCGCCACGAGCTTTACTGCTGCGGTCATCTGATCGAGGGTGCTATCGCTTACTACGAGGCCACGGGGCGCGACCGTTTTCTCAAGATCATGCTCAGATACGTGGATCTCGTTGACCGTATTTTCCGCGTTGAGAACAGTGCGAGCTTTGAAACTCCCGGTCACGAGGAGATCGAGATCGCTCTTTTCAAGCTTTATGCCTTGACGAAGGACGAAAAGCATCTGCGCCTTGCCAAGCATTTTATCGACCGCCGCGGCTGTTCGCCAAAGGACACCAACGACGGCAATATGGATCGCCGCTATAACATTGCGGGCGAATATTCGCAGAGCCATCTGCCGGTTCGCGAGCAGCGCGAGGCTATGGGTCACTCGGTTCGCGCACACTACCTCTACACGGCTATGGCCGATTACGCCCGTGTGACGGGGGATGCGGAGATGGCTGAGGCCTGCCGCGCGATCTTTGACGATATCTCGAACAGAAAAATGTACGTTACGGGAAGCTGCGGTTCATCCTTCCTTGGCGAGGCTTTCACCAAGCCCTACGATCTGCCCAACGAGAAGGCCTATGCCGAGACCTGCGCGGCCATCAGTCTGGTCTATTTTGCCGACCGTATGCTGAAGCTGGAGCTTGACGGAAAATATGCCGACGTGCTTGAGCGCGCGCTGTACAACGGCGTGCTTTCGGGGCTTTCCCTTGACGGCAAGGCGTTTTTCTATGAGAATCCCCTTGAGATCAATCTGCGCAACCACGGCCGTCACGGCAGGAATCTGCTTGAGGCCGGAAGGCATCAGGACCGTCTGCCCATTACTCAGCGCGTGGAGGTCTTCGGTTGCTCCTGCTGTCCGCCCAACATCAACCGTCTGATCCCGTCGGTGGGCGATTATCTCTATTCCGCCGAGGGTGATACGCTGGCGGTCAACCAGTTTGCGCAGAGCGAGGCGGTTTACGGAAATATGAAGGTCAAGCAGGTCACCGATTATCCCCGTTGCGGTCGCGTGGTGCTTGAGGTCGAGGGCGTGAAGACCTTGAAGGTTCGTATTCCCGGCTGGTGCCGCAAGTACAGCATTTCCGAAGACTATAGGGTGGAGAAGGGCTATGCGGTGATCGAGGATCCCGCCGCCACCGTCACCGTTGATTTCGATATGCCCGCGACCCTCGTTTACACCAACGTTGAGGGCTTCCACAACGCCGGCCGCGCCGCTGTGACCCGCGGGCCCGTGGTCTACTGTGCCGAGGCGCAGGACAACGGAACCGACAATCTGAACGCCCTTGTGCTTGACACCGAGCTTGACGCGAAGCTGATCGGGGATTCCTTCAGCGGTCTGCCCGAGCTTGAGGTCAGCGGTGCCATTACCGTTTCGGGTCCCGCGCTTTACAGTGCCGACGCGCCGAGCTATGAGGCGAGACGGATCCGTCTGATCCCCTACAACGCCTTCGCCAACCGCGGCTCGGATTCCATGCTGGTCTGGATCAGGGTCAAGTGATTTGAGGAGAGAACGATAAAACGATAAATTGGAGTTTAAAGGCTTAAGCTGAGCCCCTCTTTGAAAGTTTTGATAAAACTTTTTCAAAAGTTTTTTGCGATCCAACGGCAACCCGTTGGTCGCCCGCGCACGGGCGAAATACCCCCCTACGCGGCCCCTGACTTGTTGAAAAAGAAGCG
>JAFTOB010000149.1 GCA_017451545.1 Clostridia bacterium
AGGGCAACCCCGGTGAGATCTACTCCGAGATCGAGGCTCTGCCTCGCCGCGGATGCGTCGGCATCGGCAGAAACGCAAACGTAACCGTCGATAACCTCTGCCTCAAGTATATCGGCTGCCACGCAATTTCGGGCGGCGGACACGTCAGCGGTCTCCACGTCTCCAACTGCGAGATCGGTTGGATCGGCGGTACCATCCAGCACTACTTCGGCACCGACCCCAACTACGTTCAGGGTCGCCGCGGCAGCGTCACCCGCTTCGGTAACGGTATCGAGATCTACGGCGGTTGCGACGATTACATCGTCAAGGATTGCTACATTTATCAGGTCTACGACGCAGGTATGACCCACCAGGTCACCACCGGCGGAAGAAAATACACAATGACCAACATCCGCTATCTCGACAACCTGGTTGAGTACTGCGTATACTCCATTGAGTACTTCCTTGAGAAGACCAACGGCGACGTGGAGAGCTACATCGATGATTGCGTCATCAGCGGCAACCTCCTGCGCTTTGCAGGCTTCGGTTGGGGTCAGCAGAGACACAACACTCACACTCCCGCACACATCAAGGGCTGGAGCTATGAGAATACCGCAAGCAACTACTCGGTCACCAATAACATTTTCGACCGCAGCGACTACCGCCTGATCCACCTCGTGGCCAAGAAGCCCGAGAGCTGCCCCGTTATGAGTGGCAACACCTATATTCAGAAGTACGGTCGCACCCTCGGCTCATACGGAGCAAACGAGGTCGAAGAGCCTCTGATTATGGCATTCTTCGAGAAGGCCGACGAGACCATCGCCAAGGTGATGGGAGAGACCGACGCAAAGGTCTACTACCTCGACTGATTTGACCTTTTAATATTTTGCCCGCCCCGGGAAACACTCGGGGCGGGCTTTTGATATAATTAGTATTGACAGCAAAAGCAAAATCTGATATAATAACCCTATAGAGGACCTATGCCACCGACGAGCCGAAGAATCGCGCCGCCGTGCGCGGTGTCCTCTTTATGCGCAAACGAAAGGATCTACGAATGCTACCCGTAATTTTAGCAATAAGCGACGAAAACGACAGAAGCTACGTCGAGCGCGTGTACGATAAGTACGGCAGAAGGCTCTACAAATTTGCCTTCTCGCTTCTCCACAACGAGCTCGACAGCGAGGACTGCCTCCACGACGTCATCGTGGTTCTGATAGACTATCTTGAGAGCTACAAGACGTGGAACGAAGGCAGAAGGATCAACTTCCTCATAAAGTGCTGCCGTTGCATCGCAATAAACAAGTACAAAAAGAACAAGACCGACGAGCAGATGATCGACCCGAACATATCCATCGAAAACCTGCGCGACTCGGCAGAGGACGTTCAGGGGCTGACCGTCAGCGAGGAAAGCTGCCGCCAAATACTCGAAATGATCGAAGAGATGGATCCAATGTACGGAGACATCCTTTATCTTCGTTGCTTTCTGCATATGAGCCCCTCGGAGATCGCCGAGCGACTTGGCATCAGCAAAAATCTCGTAAACGTCCGCACGCACAGAGCGAGACAGATCCTGCTGAAGCAGAGAAAGGAGGAGCTCGATGAAATACGAAACAAACGATAAGCTCGACCTCCTCATTCAGCTCGCCTTCCTTGAGGGCGGCCGTCGTGACGTTGAGCTCTTCGAGAGCATCGACGACTCCGACGTGGTGCTGAGCCGCCGCCTTACGCGCAGGGTAAAAAGGACCATCGCCGCCAAGGAGCGCGAAGGAACGACCGTACGCATAAAGCACGTGCTTACCCGCGCCGTGGCGGCGGCGCTTATCGCCATGTCGCTGGCTCTCGTCATCCTGCTCTCCGTCTCGGCAACGAGAGAGGCCATCTTCAACGCGGTTGTGGAGTGGTATGAGGAATACTTCACCGTTCAGTTCGGCGGCGAGCAGAGCGGTTCCTCCGACGCGCCCGAAGCCACCGAGCCCACACCGCCCGAAACCACCGAAAAGCCCGCGCCCACACCGCCCGCAACCGTCGAGGAGATCAGAAAGCCCACCTATCTGCCGAACGGCGTGGAGGAGGAGATCGTGCTGGAGGCTCCTTCCGGTGGAGTCTACGAATATTATATCGGCGACGAATGGGTCGGATCCTTCCAACAGCTCATACTCACGGACACTAAAAAATATTTCGACAGCGAAGGTGCAATCACCGAAAACGTATTTATAAACGATTACACAGGCTTGCTTATAAGTTATTCTGACAAAAAGATGAAAACCCTCGTATGGAGCGATGAGGAGTACGTCTACACATTCGAAACCGAGGTGCTCTCGGTCGAGGATATAATAAGTATGGCCGAAAGCGTAAAATAACCACGTCATTTTGCACAAATCAGTGATAAAATATTTGTGCAACCGTACAAAATTCAAAAATAAATAAAAAAATTTCCGAAATTCTGTAATTTCCTTCCTTCACTTGTGAGTTATAGGGGTAGGGGCGTGGGAAAGCGCCTACTTACAAAGAAAGGAGGAAGGACTATGAAAGGATCGTTTGCAAAGATAGCCGTATCGGTTATACTTACCTTTGCGATGCTGGTCGGAGCCGCATTTCTGACACCAGTCGGGGCCGCGCAGATCGAGGATGAAACCGTCTCCCCACTGTGGGTCGGAATATCCAGTGTGAACGTTGATATGAGCTTTTCCGGTAACAATGGAAATGCCATAGGAACTTTAACCAAGAGCTCCACCGCATCTTCAATGGAAGCCACCCTTACGGTCTACCGTTGGTCAGGCTCGCAGTGGGTATTCGTTGATTCCGCATCCGGAACCAAGACCCGCGGCACTCTGGCCCTCAGCATCAGTTTCGACGCCGTTGCGGGAACCAGGTACAAGGCCGTGTTTGACGTTACCGTCTACACGAATAACGTACCCGAGAGCGAAAGCATCGACGTTGAGAAGACCTGCCCAACACCGTAACCCCCAAAAAAGGCGCGGTGTAAAGGGTACGCCGCGCAAAAAGCAAACTCCCTTCCCGATCCCTATCGGGAAGGGTTACAGAAATGAAAGGAGATTTTTATGAAAAGATCATTAAGAGTATTATCGCTTATTCTTGCCACAGTAATGGCATTGCTGTCGATCCCCTTCACCGCTGTAGCCGAGGACTCAACGGTAATCAACCAAAACGCCGACGTCACCGAGGAAGTCAACCTCAACGATCCCGACGAGTTTATTCCCGCGGTCTATGAGGTCGAGGATCTGCGCGAGGAAAGCGTCAAGCATTTCTCAATGCCCGACGGAACCTATCAGGCAGTCTCCTACAGCGGCGCGGTGCACAGAAAGAACGCCGACGGCACTTGGCGCGACATCGACAACCGCCTGAACGCCGTCACGAAGAACGGCTTTGCAAGCTATACCACCGAGGACGGGCGCATCAGCTTTGTGCAGAACACGCAGAGCGTGGACGGCGGCTCGATGCTCTATACCCTGACCGAGGGCAATTACATGATCGCTATGGGCATTATGGGAACGTCTCCGAGCGGAAATATAATGGCCGACGATAACGTAATTTTTGTAAGCTCCGGCGAGGTCACAAACCACGCCCCGAAGCCCGAGATACTCGTCACCGACAGCGCCGAGGATCAGCTCTCCAAGCTCCGCGATATAGATAACACCACCGAGATCCTCTACGAGGATATTCTTAACGACACCGACATCGAATACGTCCTCTCGGGCAACGACGTTAAGGAAAACATCATCGTCAAGGCCAAGAGGGACAGCTATACGTACACTTTTCAGATGCTCGTCAAGGGTCTTGAGGCCACGGCGAACGCCGACGGCAGCATTACTCTTTCGGACGAAAAGAGCGGCGAGGCCGTATACTACATCCCCGCGCCCTATATGTACGATGCAAGCGGCGAGATCTCCTATGACGTCTCCTACACTCTGACCGAG
>JAFTOB010000150.1 GCA_017451545.1 Clostridia bacterium
ATCGGGCTCGGCCGACTCGACGGTGTAGCCCTTGGCTACCAGCGCATCGCGGACGGCGTAGAGGTCCTCGGTGACGGTGTAGATCTCATAAACGCCCTCATCGGCAACGAAATCCTCGGCTCCGCTCTCCATTGCATCCTCCATAAGCTGATCCTCGTCGATGTCGCCGTCCTCGTCGTTGATGAGGATGAGACCCTTCTCGGTGAAGAGGTAGCTGACGCAACCGGTGGTTCCCATATTGCCGCCAAACTTATCGAAGTAGTGGCGAACCTCACCTGCGGTGCGGTTTCTGTTATCGGTGGCGGTCTTGACTATGACGGCAACGCCCTGGGGGCCGTAGCCCTCGTAGGTGATCTCCTCGTAGTTTGCGCTGTCGTTTCCGAGAGCCTTCTTGATGGTGCGCTCGATGTTATCGTTGGGCACGTTGTTGGATCTCGCCTTGTTTATAAGCTCGCGGAGCTTGGCGTTGGAGTTAGGGTCTCCGCCGCCCGCCTTAACGGCCATAACGATCTCCTTACTGATCTTGGTAAAGACCTTTGCTCTCTGTGCGTCGGTCTTTCCCTTCTTGTGCATAATGTTTTTCCATTTGCTGTGTCCGGACATATATTTTTTCCTCCAATAATATTATCAAATTTTCTCGGGCTTCTTCAGGCAGATGAGTCCGAAGGCGTTGCCCAGCACCGTCTTTGTGGCGGCGGTCAGGGCGATTCTTGTATTTCTCACGGCCTCGTCCTCAGCCGAGAGGATCTGGCAATCGTGGTAGAAGCGGTTGAAGGCGGCGGCCACGTCAAGCACGTAGCGGACGATGACCGAGGGCTCGTATACGTTGCGGGCCTCGCGAACCTTCTCGGGGAACTTTGCGAGCACCTTGACCAGAGCCGACTCGGTGGGAGCGGTGACAGTCAGCTCGCTCTTTGCGCTCTCCCCTGCCTTGGCAAGGATGGAGCAGCAGCGCGCATAGGTGTACTGAACGTAGGGGCCTGTGTTGCCGTTGAAGTCCAGCGCCTCCTCAAGGTCGAAGCTGATATCCTTGATACGGCTGTTGGAGAGGTAATTGAAGACGATAGCGCCTACGCCGACCTCCTCGGCCACCTGCTCCTTGTTCGGCAGGTCGGGGTTCTTTTCGTTGATAACGCCCAGCACCTTTTCCACAGACATGGCAAGGAGCTGCTTGAGCCATACCACGTTGCCCGAGCGGGTTCCGAGCTTTGCGCCGTTGATGGACATGGTTCCGTAAGGAACGTGAACCAGCTTATCCGCCCAATCGTAGCCCATAAGCTCGACCACCTTGAACCACTGTGCAAAGTGAAGCGACTGACCTGCCGAGGTGACGTAGATGCACTTATCGAAATCAAAGGTCTCCTTGCGGTAAACGGCGGCCGAAATATCACGGGTGGGATAGAGGGTGGAGCCGTCGCGCTTTAAGATAAGGCAGGGGGGCATATTGTACTCGGACAGGTCGACGATGGATGCGCCGTCGTCGATCTTCAGAATACCGCTCTGTCTGATCTTCTCAACCTGTGCGGGCATCTTATCGGTGTAGAAGCTCTCGCCCGTGTAGTAATCGAACTCTATATCAAGCTGACCGTAGGTGCGCTTATATTCCTCAATGCTGATGCCGATGAACCATTTCCAGAGCTCTGTGTTCTCGGGGTCGCCGTTTTCGAGCTTTGTGAACTCGGCGCGGGCATCGTCGAACATTTCGGGCTTGTTCTCAGCCTCCTCGTGGAAGCGCTGATAGAGTGCGACGAGGCCGTCGACACCCATTTCGTCGATCATTTTCTTATTTCCCCACAGCTTGTAAGCCACGATCTGCTTACCGAAGGAGGTTCCCCAGTCGCCAAGATGGTTGATGCCGATGCACTTGTAGCCCGAGAACTCAAAGAGGCGGCGGAGGGAGTGACCGATGACGGTGGTGCCGAGGTGGCCAAGGTGGAAGGGCTTTGCCACGTTGGGGGAGGAGTAGTCAAGGACTACGGTCTTGCCCTCACCGTCCTCGTTCTTACCGTAATTCTCGCCTGCCGAGAGGATCTCCGACACGGTCTTGCCTGCGAGGTAGGAATCCGAAAGAAAAACGTTGATGTAGCCCTTTACCGACTCGACCTTTTCGATCTCCTCACCCTCAACGCCCTCGGCGATAACGTCTGCTATCTGCATAGGGGAGCGGCGGAGGCTCTTTGAGAGCTTGAAGCAAGGGAGTGCCAGGTCGCCCATTGCAGGGTCGGGCGGGTACTCAAACATACCGAGAACGTCCGCGCCGCTTATTTCTGCGGTCGGAAACTCGGCCTTTATTCTATCTGCGATCTTTTCTGCAACTGTAATTTTGATCTTTTGCATTTCTGTGCCTTTCTATTTCGTTGTGACCGCGCAAAGTATTGCGCCGGTGAATTTTATGAGCTTTTCGGGCGAAAGCAGTAGCTGCATTCCCCGTGTTCCCGAGCTGACGGTGATCTTATCGAAGGTGATCGCACTTTCGTCTATGTAGGTCGGGAATTTTTTCTTCATTCCGATGGGCGAGCAGCCGCCGCGGATATATCCCGTTGTGGCCAGCAGCTCACTCGTATGAAGCATTTCTATCTTTTTATTTTTGGTAACAGCCGCGGCGGCCTTGAGGTCGATCTCCCTATCCGAGGGGATGCAGAAGACGGTTACGCCCGTTTTGTCTCCACGGGTGACGAGGGTCTTGAAGGTCTGGGAGGGCGAAAGCCCGATCTGCTCGGCGATATGAACGCCCGAAAGATCGTTTTCGTCCACCTCGTAGTCCTTGATCTCGTACTCTATCTTTGCCGCGTCGAGCTGGCGCATTGCGTTGGTTTTTTGAAGCTTTGCCATCAGACCCTGATCATCGCCTTTACTTTATCGGTGATCTCCTTTGCGGCATCGATATCTCTCGCTACAACGATGACCGTATCATCGCCCGCCACGCAACCGAGCACCTCGGGGGCGTGCATGGAGTCAATGCTTGCGGCAACGGGGTTTGCAAGGCTCGGAACCGTTTTGATGACCACGATATTAAGAGAATAATCAACCACCAGCACCGAATCCATAATGGTGCTCGTAAATCTCATTCCTCCCTTGGGGTCGGCATTTGGGGGCAGCATATATCTGTATCCGCCGTGACCGGTGGACACCTTTGTGAGCTTAAGCTCGCGGATATCGCGGGAAACGGTGGCCTGAGTGACCTCGTAGCCGTCGTCGTACAGCCTCTTGATCAGATCCTCCTGAGTCTCGATGGAAAACTTCGAAATTATTTCAAGGATCCGTTCCTGTCTTTTAAGTTTCATTTCGGAAATTCCTCCGTATTATATATTGAAATTCATTTTTTTGCGTAATTGGTTATAAAAGCAGTTGTCCTTGACTCGGACGAGCTCGGTAGCCATGTCCGATTCGGTTATTCTCACAGTGTCGTTGTATGCGACCTCAAAGTTCACACGTCCGTCCAACGTCAAAAAGAGTACCTTTTCGCGCTGGCAGACGTTTTTGACCTCTATGACCGCCGTTTTCTGGAAGATCAGCGGGCGAGAGCCCAGGGTGTGGGGGCAGATGGGCGTAACGCAGAAGCATTCAAGCCTCGGGTCGACCACTGCGCCGCCTGCCGACAGCGAATAAGCCGTCGAGCCCGTGGGGGTTGCGATGATCAGCCCGTCCGCGCGGTAATTTGTAATGGCCGCGCCGCCCTCCGAAAGTGCGAGGTCGATCATTCGTGCGGTCACGCCGTTGGAGATGACCGCGTCGTTAAGGGCGTAGGACTCAAATTTCACGTTTCCGTCCCGACCGATGACCTCCACCTTTATCATCATTCGTCTGTCGAGTCTGTATTTTCCCTCCACGATCTCGGAGAGTCTGTCGGTCTCGTCAAGCTCGAGCTCGGCCATATAGCCGAGGCGGCCGAGATTGATGCCGAGCAGAGGGATGCCCTCGGGGGCGGCCCTTCTTGCCGACTCGAGGATGGTACCGTCGCCGCCGAGGACGATGATCAGCTCCGCCGTCTGATAGATCTTCTCAAGGGGGATAAAGCTGATAAAATCACGTCGGGCAAGTCGCTGACGGTTGATCTTCTCCCGATTGAAGGAGGCAACCAGCACCTCACAGCCGAGACTGTGGAGCTTATCGGCCACCGAAAGTGCGGCTGAAGCCTTTTCGTAAATATTGAAATTCGTTACTATTGCGATTCTTTTCACAGCCTTCAGCTTCCTTTCTTCGCTATTTGTCGTACCGTGTTGCGGTCGATGGGCTCACCGACCCTGCCGAAAATGGCAAGATACTCGGTGTTGCCGTCGCCGCCCTTGATGGGCGAGGTACAAAGCCCGTGGCAATAGAGTCCGCAGGCCGCCGCCGCGTCGATAACGCGGAGGACCGCCGCCTCGCGGTCGGCCGCCGATTTGACGATGCCGCCCTTCCCTATTGCCTGCCGCCCCGCTTCAAACTGGGGCTTGATCAGGCTTATAAGTATTCCGCGCTCCCGCAGAACTTCGGGAATGCGTGGGATTATCAGAGTTTGTGAGATGAAGGACACGTCCATTACGGCGATATCCGCGCCCTCGGGGATCACGTCACGCGAAAGCTCGCGGGCGTTGTATTTCTCGTAGGAGGTGACCCGTGGATCACTCTCTATTGCGGGATCAAGCTGACCGTGACCCGAATCCACGCAGACACAGCGAGCCGCGCCCCTTGAGAGGAGGCAGTCGGTAAATCCGCCCGTGGACGCGCCGATATCGATGGCCGCCATACCCGTAACGTCTATTTTGAACGTATCAAGTGCCGCTTCGAGCTTGAGGCCGCCGCGGCTGACAAACTTTTCTGTTTTTTCGACCTTTATTTCGTGGTGGAGTGCCTCATCGATCTCCTCGGAGGCCTTTTTGACCTGCCGACCGTCGATGCTTACGGCACCCGCCTCGATAAGATCCTTCGCCTGCTTGCGGCTTTTGGCCGCGCCCTGCAAAAACACGTAAACGTCGGCTCTCATACGCTTCTGCCGTACAGATATTCCGCGAAGCTCACGAGCATTCCGCCCTTTTCGTAGCCCAAAACTGCGGCTACGGCCTCGTCGGTGAGCCTTCTCGCGTAGGCGTATGACTCCTCCTCGGTCATATAGGTGAGGAAGGTCTCCTTTTCCTCGGGGGACTCGCCCTCGCGCGCGTCGAGAATATCGTCCACGATCTGGAAGGTCAGACCTATGCGGCGCGCGTAAAGCTCGGCATCGGCATAGCGGGGATCGTCCTCGCCGACACCTGCGGCAATACATCCCATCAGCACGGCGGCGCGGATAAGCGCGCCCGTTTTCATTGAGTGGAGCTTTAAGAGCCTCTCAAAGCTCGGGCTTTCGGGCTGCTCGTCAAGGTCGATGGCCTGACCGCCGATCATACCGAAATTGCCCGCCGCCTCGGACAGCAGAGCCGCGGCGTGTACGTTCTGCTCGGCAGAAAGAGCCGGGTTGCCTACGCAGACGCCGAAGGCGTGGGTCAGGAGCGCATCACCCGCCAGAAGTGCGGTGGCCTCACCGTACTTTGCGTGGCAGGAGGGCTTGCCGCGGCGCATATCGTCGTCGTCCATACAGGGCAGATCGTCGTGGATCAGCGAATAGGTGTGTATCATTTCTATGGCGCAGGCGTAAGGAAGCGCCGCCCTCTCGTCGCCGCCGAAGAGCTTGCAAAACTCAAGGGTCAGATAGGGTCTTATTCTTTTACCGCCCGAAAAAAGGCTGTATCTCTGCGCCTC
Source organism: Clostridia bacterium (assembly GCA_017451545.1). Lineage (GTDB taxonomy): Bacteria > Bacillota > Clostridia > Oscillospirales > CAG-272 > RGIG3994. Next base: position 5,719 of record JAFTOB010000150.1, read on the forward strand.
AAGGAGCTCGGCAAAGTCGCTGTCATCCCGACCGAGGTAGGCAGAGAGTGCCTGCCCGATCTGCTCGGCGCGCTCGTTTATACTCTTCTTAAGATCCATCATTTGTCTCCGAAAGGCTCTTCGACCATATCGCCGCCCTTGTTTACCAGCATATTGATCTTCTGCTCCGCGCCCTCGAGCTTTTCGTTGCAGAGTCTGATAAGAGCAATTCCCTGCTCGTAAAGCTCCAGTGCACGGTCGAGGGGTGTGTTTCCGTCCTCGAGAGCCTTGACCGTCCGCTCAAGCTCGGCGATGGCCTCTTCAAATTTTATATCCTTATTCATCTTTTATCTCCGTTCCCAGTATTTGTGCATCGGCGTGACCGTCCGAAAATCTGATCCTAACGCGGTCGCCCTCGCGAAGCTCCGATGCGCCGAGAATTATCTTGCCGTCCGCGTTTTCCACCGCGCCGTAGCCGCGTGTCAGGACGGAAATGGGGTTGAGCGCGCTCATTTTTTCTCCCGCGCGCGCCAGGCGGTGACGTTTATCGATAAGTCTGTCGCTCATTGCGCGGTCGAGGAGCTCGGTCAGGTGAAGGGCGGTCATTTTCCTCTCATTGAGGATGACCGACGGGTCACGGAGCGACCTTGACGAGGCGCAAACGTCCAGCTGTTTTTTACATTCGGTCAGCTTGCGGCGCAAAAGCACGCCGATATAGCCCTGCGTGCCGATCATCGAATCGCGAAGCTCACCGATATCGGGCACGGCAAGCTCTGCCGCCGCCGAGGGTGTGGCCGCGCGAACGTCTGCGGCGAAATCGCAAATGGTGAAGTCGGTCTCGTGGCCGACGGCCGAAATGACGGGGATGGGGGATGCGGCAACCGCGCGCGCAAGCCATTCGTCGTTGAAGGCCCAAAGATCCTCCAGCGAGCCGCCGCCGCGACCGATTATGATCACGTCCACGTTTCTTTTCTCGCCGAAATACCGTACGCCCTCAATAAGCGACGGCGCGGCCGACGCGCCCTGCACGAGTGCGGGGTAAAGCACAAGCTCGGCGCAGGGGAATCGCCTTCCCGTTATATTTATGATATCGCGCACCGCCGCGCCCGTTGGCGAGGTGATAACGCCGACTCTCTGCGGTATGCGCGGCAGGGGTCTTTTTCTCGCAGGGTCGAAAAGCCCCTCGGCCTCGAGCTTCTGCTTTAACTGCTCGTATGCGAGGTAAAGCCCTCCGATGCCGTCGGGCTGCATTTCCTCCACGTAGATCTGGTATTTTCCGTCGCGGACGAAGCTTGAAACGCGACCGCGGACGATGACCCTCATGCCGTACTCGGGCGTAAAGGGGCATTTTACCGCCGCGCTTCTGAACATGACCGCGCTGAGCGCGCCGCCGCTGTCCTTCAGCGTGAAATACCAATGTCCCGAGCGGTGATCGGTGAAGTTCGAGATCTCGCCCTTGACGTAGATATTGTTAAGTATCGGCTGACTGTCAAAGAGCATTTTTATATACTCGTTGAGCTGTGTCACCGTTAAAACTCTTGGTGCTGTCATATTTTTCAGTTTTCCGCTCTGTATTTTTCGTAGGCCAACAGCGCCACGCCCACCGCGTTATCCGAAGAAAGGGCGGGCTCGGCAAAGTATGCGCCCTCGAAATTCAGGCGGCTCTTTATATATTTGCTTCCCATAACGCCGCCCGCGTAGACCACCGGGATACCCGGATGCTCGGCGCGGAGGTGCTCGGTCATTTTTATCAGTGTTTTTGCCACGAACTCAAAGGTGTAGGCGCAAGCCAGTGCGCGGTCGCCCGTTTTGTCGAAAATGGATGCGGCAAGGTTCTCAGCTCCCGACAGATTGCAGTCCGCGCCCTTGACGCAGACCTTGACGGGGGGCAGCTTTGCCGTATTTGCCAGCGCAAGACCGTCCATTTCGGCACCGCAGGGGAAAGAGAGCCCCATTCTGACGCCGATGCGGTCGACGAGCTGACCTGCGTTGAGGTCGCGCGTCTCGCCGAAGAGCTTGACCTTCAGGGTATTATCCTCCCGATCCACCAAAAGCAGCTCGGTGGTGCCGCCCGAAATATGGAAGGCGGCGAACCTGCCCTCCGGCACAAAGCCTGCGGAATGGCAGGCGGCGCGAATGTGGCCGTCCTGATGGGCGAAGGCGTAGGTCAGAGCTCCCGAGCCCAACGCAATGCTCTGTGCCGCGGCGATGCCGGGCAAAAAGCAGGGCATATACGCGCCCTCGGCGTTTCTCGGCTTTTCGGAATATCCGACGGCGACGATGGGTCGCACGCCTATCTGCTCTTTTAGCTTTTCGATGGCCACGGGCAGATTTTTCACGTGCTCAAAGACCGCATCGCTCTGCCGCAGTCCGCGGCCGCCGGGTGCCACCTTGAGGGGGCATTTTACGTTTGCCAGCACCTCGCCATCTGCGCTGACGGCGGCAAGGGACGTGGTGTAGTTGCTGGTGTCAACTCCCAGAAAAACGGGATCATTCTTATTCGGCATCTGCGATCTCGCCCTTGACGGCATTGAGAACGCCGTTTACAAAGCGGCGTGCCTTGTCCTCATCGTACTTTTTGCAGAGCTCAATGGCCTCGTTGATGGAAACGGGCGCGGGGATATCCTTTTCAAAGAGCATTTCATAGACTGCGATACGGCAGACGGCACGGGAAACGCGGGACATACGCTCGGTCTTCCAGCCGTGGGCGTGCTTGCCTATGGTGCTGTCTATCTGCTCGCGGTTTTCGTTGGTGCCGAAGAAAACGCGGCGCAGGTAATCGTCGTCCTGGATCTCGCGGTTCTCAAGAGAGATCTCGTAGATCTCCTCGGGGGTCTCCTCGGCTCTGAATTCCTGCTCAAAAAGCAGGCACATTGCTGTTTCTCTTGCTTCTTTTCTGGTCATGGAGAAGTCCTTTCTCTATGCGCGGCGCAAAAAACCGCACAGTTAGCAATTATATCATATATATTATACCTTTATTTAGAAAAAAGTCAAGAGCAAATGAATATTTTTACGAATATATTCATTTTTTCACTAAAAAAGCCCCGCGCGGGCGGGGCAAAATTAAAATTTTTGAAGTGTTTTTTATTTGACGACTCCCGCGGCGTGTGCTCCGCCGAAATCTCCCTTTTCATCTGCAAGGCCGAAGGAATATAGCTTACCCTTTACGGTGAATTCTATTCTGACCGTTTTGCCGTTGAGATCTGCAATATTCAGCCCGTCAAAGGCAAGCTCGGCGTTGGTGCTGTCACCGCAAAAGGCGGCTGATTCGCCGAGAAGCTCCCCGTTCTCATCGAGTATTCGCGCCGAAACGCTTCCCTGCACGTTGACGTGCAGAGAGGCTTTGCCGAAAAATTGAAGCTTTCTCGTCATAAGCCTTCCCTCTCCGTTCATGGAAACGAAGCCGTCGCGGCGGAGCTTGGCGAGTCCCGTCGCGCCGTTTCTGTAGCATCCGTTGACCGTCCAAGGGAGACCCTTATAATTTTCGTCGCCGGCAAAAGCAGAGTAATATATCCAAAGCTCATCGCCGTTGATGACCGTTCCGCCACCAACCGATTGAATATATCCCCTGTCCCAAGCGCCTTTAAGCATCTCCGAGCCGATTATTCCCTCACGGGAGGGTCGCGTAAAATGATACCCATCGCGGCTGTACATCGGAATGAGCGCCGTTGTTTTGGGGACTCCTTGAGCCTCGGCCACGGCATTGCCCGGGCCGTAATATATCTGGAACATACCGAGCATAATACTCTCGTATCCCACGCAATCAACGTTATATAGCTGCGGCTTTCTGTCAAAGTACGGATTCGGGAGATCATACTCATCGCATCTCATCCAATCGTGGACCTCGTCATCCGTCCAGCTCGCGCCCTCAAGGTAATCGTCACATTCTCTGTAATCTCTTTTTCTCTCACCGGTCTCGCTGTCACAGCGTCGGATGCTGTATACCCACTTTTTTCTGAACGGATTGTAAAAGACGGTGCTTCGGTCCTCTACGTCGGAGGTGGCTTTAAAGCGGTCGAAGTGTATTCCGTCGCGGCTGACGGCGACGATACCGTAATTCAGCCCTCCCGGATTACGCAAAAAGAGCTTGTATTTTTCGTCCTTCGGGCAACCGTAATCGATGAACACAGTGGTTGAATCGGGGCGAAGATAGTCAAGTCCGCCAAAATTCTTTTCATCCTCGTAGCCCTCGTACGGGAGGATCTTGTTGGTTCCCTCGCAAAGATCAAGCTCGGGGCGATCCCAATGTATACCGTCCCGTGAGGTAGCGTAGCACATATTGCGGTGCCACCCGCCCTCATACCAGATCTTGAATATTCCCTCCTCCTCGTCATACCAAACGCCGCCGCTGAAGGGGCAAGCGGTTGGCGACTGCTCTATCTCCCAAGGACGCTCGGGGAAAAGGACGGGATTTCCCTCGAATTTAATGGCCTTATGATACTCGGGAGTGAGATCGGTGCTCTCGATCAAAAAATCATCGACGAAAAGCTGACGGCCGCAGGATACGTCTATGATCTCGGGCGGTGATTTCAGGTAAGGGGTGTCTGTAAAATCACATCTTTTCGATGCGAAGCCGTCCTCAAGGGAAATATTATTATATAGCTTTTCCATATGAGCCTCCAATGACCGTTATCGTTAATCATTGTATCGCAACACTGCCGAAAAGTCAAGAGTGATTGCGGTATTTCTACGAATATATTCGTTTCCGATTTTAGATTTTATTGGATTAAACAGACCGATAAATCGGGGCGGGCCGCCCGACAGCGGAGGCACGGGTGGCGTGACCTTGTAACGCACGCGATCGCCCGATGGGAAACGCACCGATAAATCGGAATTTGAAGGTTTCAAACAGATTTCACCATAACCGCTAAACAATCAACAACAGGTATCGCATCCCTACCCCTCGGGGGGCG
>JAFTOB010000151.1 GCA_017451545.1 Clostridia bacterium
TGCTACTTTCAAATACATCTGATCGTGTAAATGATTAAGTTCGGTTGTGCTTTCCTCAAGCAGTATGTTACAAAGATATTTGTCACCGATTTTAGTTAATAGTCCATATTCTTCAAGGCGTTCGACTTCATTTTCCACATACACGGGAGAAACTCCCAGTTCTTCTGCAATTTCATTGACTGTTTTGGCTTCTTTCAAAACTGCATATTCAATATTCTGCGCAATAAGGGAATCGAAAAATTTTGCGGGAGAGCCTTTCGTACCGACAGAACCGCTGAAACCGCACAAGTCAAATTTTATCGGATTAAATTTCAGTTCACTTGTTTTTCTCATAGTATCCATACCTCGTTTCAATTCTTTTTTTGCTTCAAACAAGTGCCATTTGACTGTACCGAGAGGAATATCCAAATCCTTAGCAATATCGGCTTGCTTACGGTTTTCAAAATAGTACGCAATTACAATCTTTCGCTGGAGTTTTGAAAGATATGCTATTTCGCTCTGCAATCTGCGGACGCTATCAGCGTTGTCGTTGTCATCAAAAATAGAGTCTGGGTCTGCAATGACCTCTGCTACCTCATCAATGGATACGCCTATCACGCTTTTGGCGGCATCTCTATAATAATTACTGAGCGCGTTATGTGCAATCGTCCATATAAATTTGCTAACATCTCCGATATCGTCTTTGAGCAAAAGCGCACGGAACGCTTTTAATACGATATCCTGCGACAGATCCTCCGCATCGTGTGCATTTTTACACCGCTTCAGCGCAAAGCCAAATATGAGCTTCAGATATTCAGTTATGATTTTTTCGGCATCTTGTCTGTTCACTTGTTTGTACCTCATTGAAAGCTTTCACCCATATAGACACGGATTTTGAAAAAGGTTGGAACTTTTTTATAATTATATCATAAATTTGTGAATTTGTCCACACGTATCCTTTGCACGATTCCGCAACGTGTGTGTTATAATAAGGACAACATTTTTACTTCTCTAACCCCAAAAATAATTGTTGTCCTTAAAATAGCACCTGATAGAAGTGTGTTATAATAAGGACAACATTTTATTCAATTTTAGTGTTAAGACGCCTTCGCTATAGGCATCTGCGCTTGAGCTAACATATTTTCGATAAATATTCCGTACCCCGTGGTGGGATCGTTGATCATAACGTGGGTGACCGCGCCCACGAGCTTGCCGTTCTGAATGATGGGGCTACCCGACATTCCTTGGACTATACCGCCGGTCTTTTTCAGAAGGGCGGGGTCGGTGATCTTGACGGTGAAGCATTTGCCCGCCTGCGCGTCTCTGTTGATATTCGAGATGTTGATCGAATACTTTTGTATGCCGCCGCCCTCGTCGAGAGTGCAGAGTATATATGCCTCGCCCTCGCGCAGCTCGCCCTTGAGCCCGATGGGGATGGGATTCATATCCGCGGGGCAGGGAGTGAACACGCCGTAAACGCCGCAGTCGGTGTTGCTTATCATACTGCCGGTCTTGCCAGACTTGAAGTATCCCTTCAGCTCGCCGGGCGCGCCCGCGCTGCCCTTTACCACGTCGCTGATGACCACGTCGGACACGATGCCGCGCCCGATGGGAATGAGCGTGCCGGTCTCGCTGTCGCAGATGCCGTGGCCGAGCCCTGCAAACTCTCCCGTCTCGGGGACAACGTAGGTCACGGTGCCGATGCCCGCGCCGCTGTCGCGGACGAAAACGCCGGTCTTATATTTGCCCTCGCTCTGAGAAAAGAAGGGCATCAGCCTGACGCTTCGCTCGCTGTCGCCGCGCTTGAAGCTTAAGGTCAGCATGTTGCCGCCGCAGCTTTCCACGGCCGCTGTCAGCTCGGCGGCCGAGGTAATCTTTTTCCCGTTGACGGCGGTTATGACGTCACATACGCGGATGCCCGCTGCCGAGGCAGGATTTTTTTGCCCTGCGGGCATATCGGCAAAGCCCACCACCATCACGCCGTCGGTGAAGAATTTAACCCCGAAGGGCATACCGCCGGGGCAGAGCGAGATGCGCGGCACCACGTCCACCTCCACGCTTTTGACGGGGATCGCACCGAAGAGCTTGTACTGCGCCCTGTAGGTGGCGATGCCGCCATCCGACGAGCAGGTCAGCGCCGAATCCCCCGTGTCGGCCACGGCGCCGAAATATGCGGGCAGTCGGTCGCCTGAATAACAGGAAAGGGAATCGGGAATAACTGTGTTATAGGTAAGGAACAGAGCCGCCGCGCAAAGCAGCAAGGCAATGACGGCAAGCCTCCCGCGCCCCTTGAATTTTATTGAATTTTTCATGATCTTTCCTTCCGATATTTACGATTTTTGCGTTGCGGATGACCCGCGAATTTAATTTGCGCCGAAGCGGTCGCAAAAATGCCTAACAATATTGTTCCGCAAAGCCAAAATTTTTAGTCGGAGGGATAGAAAAAACAAAAAACCGGAGGCACGAAGCCTCCGGCTAAAGTAACTATTACTTTACGATGTAATTTGCGAGCTTTGCAAAGAGCTCGTCGGCGCCGTCACTCTCGGTTCTGACCGTGATGGGCTGGAGCAGATCAAGGCTGAAAATACCCATGATGGATTTGCCGTCAACCACGTAGCGGCCGGAGATGAGGTCGATGTCACCGTCGAAGCCGGCAACGATGTTCACAAAATCACGAACGTCGGCGATAGTAGCCAGGCGGATTGCTGTTTCTTTCATAATAAACCTCCTTATATTGGTAAAAATTTCTTTCTACATTTAGATTATACAGTAAAATTTCCCGTTTGTCAATACGGCAAAATAGTAAACTTTATAATAATTTTACAGCCCGTCTCTTGACATTTTGCCAAAATTATACGATAATATAGTGTAATGATGGAAACAGGAGACGAAAATGAAGGATCCGGCAGTTCGTGCCTTTTTGAAATATGCCCGATTGGGACTTGACCGTCGCGCTCTCACGTCGGCGGAGCTTGCATTGCGCCTGCGCGGCAGCTTTACCGAGGTTGGAGTCGCCGAGCTTATGACGGTCTACGACACCCTGCGCATGCTTGAGGCCGTGGGGAAGGGCGAGTCGGCCGAGGCGGTACGGGCGGTCTATTTCCGCGGTCGCGGTCGGACGCCGAGAAAAAATGATATCAGCTATGCCGTTTTGCGCTTTGCGCGCGAGCGGAGCATGGACGAGCGCACCGTGTGGCGTCGGCTTTACGAGGCGCGGCGGCTTTACACAGTATTACTTAAAGGACAGATGGAGAAGATTTGAGATGAGAATAACCTTGGAGGCAGATTACGCCCTGCGCATAATGAGCCTTATGGCCAACGAAAGCGGAATACTTGACGCCGGCACCATTGCCGAGAGGGCATCTGTGACGCCGAAGTTTACCCTGAAGATCCTGCGCAAGCTGGTTCAGGGCGAGCTTGTGGAGTCCTACAAGGGCTCGCGCGGCGGCTACAAGCTGATGGACGGGGCAGAGAACAGCACTCTGCGATGCGTGATCGAGCTGATCGACGGACCGCTGTCCATTTCCAAGTGTGTGGACCACGGCGGCGGATGCTCGCTTGTGGGTGCGAACAAGAGCGAGTGCGTAATTCACCATATTTTCGCCGCGGTCAGCGACGATCTGTCGCGCAAGCTTGACAGCATCACTATCGCCGAGGTGGCGGACAAGAACGCGAACATCGCGGAGCTGATAAAGAAGATCAAAAATTGAAGGAAGGCCGATATCGGCCTTCCTTCTTTTTTGCGTGCAGATCATTCGTAATCGACCACGTCGACCCAGGAGAGCAGGAACTGTCGCTCGTGCTCGTTGCCCTTGACCGACTGGGATGCGGCCACGATGGGTGTCCATTTCTGGACGTACTGCCTGGCCGTATCGCTTTTTTTGCAGAAGAGATTCAGGTATTTGTTGGCAAGCTCGGTCTTGCCCTCCAGCGAGAAGAGGAGGAAGGTGCGCGCCGCGTCGGCCGAGGCGTTACCCTGTGTGACGTGAGCCCAGTCGATGATGCAGGGACTTCCGTCGGGGCGTATGATCACGTTGGAGGGGTGGAAGTCGCCGTGGCAGACCTTGTTGTGCTTGGGCATTCCCTCGAGACGGGTGTGAAGATCGTACTTTGTGGTGGCATCAAGGGTGGTCAGCGAGATCTTGTTGCGCATTTTATCCTTGAGGCGGGTCAGGGTAGGGCAGCGCTTTTCGTGAATCGAGATCTGAAGGTCGACGAAAAGGTTCAGATATTCGTCGAGACGTTCGGGATTCTCGTCCATGAGCTGCGCGAGGGTCTTGCCGGGGATATAGTCGAGGACGATGGCCCATTTGCCGTCCACCATGGTGACCTCGTGGATGGTGGCCACGTCAAGCCCTGTGGTCTCTATGCGCGCCTGATTGAGGGCCTCGTTAAGGACGCCCTCCTTGGAATATTCGGGGGTATTGAAGACCTTGATGCAAAGGTCGCCGTCGCGGTAGATTGTTTTATTTGTGCTGACTGTAATAACGTTATCGAGTTTCATATTAACCTCCATTTATCTTCCGTAGTAAGCGTTGAGGTACATTTCGCGGATCTCGCTCATAAGCGGATAGCGGGGATTTGCACCGGTGCACTGGTCGTCGAAGGCCTGCTCGGTCATTTCGTCGAGGCGGGCGAGGAAATCGGCCTCGTCGGGAACGTAGTCGCGGATGGTGGCCTTGATGCCCACGCGCGCCTTCAGCTCGTTTATGGCCGCAATAAGATTCTCGACCTTCTCCTCGTCGGTGTTGCCGCCAAGTCCGAGGCGATCGGCGATCTCGGCGTAGCGAGCCATGGTGTGGGGGTGGTCGTACTGCGAGAAGGTGCCCATTTTTGTGGGTGTCTCGCTTGCATTGAAGCGGATGACCTGCTCGATCATCAGGGCATTGGCAACGCCGTGGGGCAGATGGTGGAAGGCGCCCAGCTTGTGTGCCATGGAGTGGCAGACGCCGAGGAAGGCGTTGGCGAAGGCCATACCCGCAACGGTGGCGGCGTTGGCCATCTTTTCGCGGGCAAGGACGTCGGTCTGACCGTTGTCGTATGCGCGGGGCAGGTACTCGAAGATGGTCTTGAGCGCTTGAAGCGCAAGGCCGTCGGTGTAGTCGGTGGCCAGCATTGAGGCGTAGGCCTCAAGGGCGTGGGTGACAGCATCGATGCCCGATGCGGCGGTGAGGCCGCGGGGTGCGGACATATGCAGGTCGGTGTCAACGATGGCCATATTGGGGAGGAGCTCATAGTCGGCAAGAGGGTACTTTACGCCGCTGTCACCGTCTGTGATAACGGCGAAGGGAGTGACCTCCGAGCCTGTTCCGGCAGAGGTGGGGACAGCCACAAAATAAGCCTTCTCACCCATCTTCGGGAAGCCGTAAACGCGCTTGCGGATATCCATAAAGCGCATTGCCATATCCATAAAGTCTGCCTCGGGATGCTCGTAAAGCACCCACATGATCTTGGCGGCGTCCATTGCCGAGCCGCCGCCGAGGGCGATGATCACGTCGGGCTCAAAGGCACGCATCTGTGCAGCACCCGCCTTGGCGCAGGCAAGGGTGGTGTCGGGCTCCACGTCAAAGAAGGTGGCGTGTGCGATGCTCATAGAGTCCAGCTTGTCGGTGATCGGCTTTGTGTAGCCGTTTTTATAAAGGAAGCTGTCGGTGACGATGAAGGCGCGGCGCTTGCCCATTGTGCGACCCAGCTCGTCGAGGGCTACGGGCAGGCAGCCCTTCTTTATATAGATCTTTTCGGGGGCGCGGAACCAAAGCATATTTTCTCTCCTCTCTGCCACGGTCTTGATGTTGAGCAGGTGCTTGACACCCACGTTTTCGGAAACGCTGTTGCCGCCCCAAGAACCGCAGCCGAGGGTGAGGGAAGGGGCGAGGGCGAAGTTGTAGATGTCGCCGATACCGCCCTGGGACGAGGGCGTGTTGACGAGGATGCGGCAGGTCTTCATCCGCGCGGCGAAGGTGTCGAGCTTCTCACGCTGGGTGATCTCGTTGAGATAGATAGACGAGGTGTGACCGTAGCCGCCGTCGGCGACCAGACGGTCGGCTTTATCGAGTGCGTCGGCGAAGTCGGCGGCGCGGTACATAGCCAGAACGGGGGAGAGCTTTTCGTGGGCGAACTCTTCGGTCAGCTCCACGGACTCTACCTCGCCTATGAGGATCTTGGTGCTCTCGGGCACGTCGACGCCGGCAAGCGATGCGATCCGGTGTGCGGTCTGGCCGACGATCTTTGCGTTGAGTGCGCCGTTGATGATAATGGTCTTTCTGACCTTCTCGGTCTCCTCGGGGGTCAGGAAATAGCAGCCCCGTGCGGCAAATTCGGCGCGGGCGGCCTCGTAAACGCCGTCGAGCACGATGACCGACTGCTCGGAGGCGCAGATCATACCGTTGTCGAAGGTCTTGGAATGGATGATGGAGTTGACGGCAAGGGTAATATTGGCACTGTCGTCGATTATGGCGGGGGTGTTGCCCGCGCCGACGCCGATGGCGGGCTTGCCCGAGGAATAGGCGGCGCGGACCATTCCGGGGCCGCCGGTGGCCAGAATTATGTCGGCCTCCTTCATTATGAGATTGGTCATTTCAAGGCTCGGGACGTCGATCCAATCGATAATGCCCTCGGGAGCACCTGCGGCAACGGCGGCCTCCAGCACCACGCGAGTGGCGGCGATGGTGGAGTTTTTGGCGCGGGGATGGGGGCTTATGATCATACCGTTTCGCGTTTTGAGGGCGAGAAGGGTCTTGAAGATGGCGGTGGAGGTGGGGTTTGTGGTGGGGATGACAGCGGCAACGAGGCCGATGGGCTCGGCGATCTTCTTGATGCCGTAGGAGCTGTCCTCCTCAATGACGCCGCAGGTTTTGACGTCGCGGTAGGCATTGTAGATATACTCGGCGGCGTAGTGGTTCTTGATGACCTTGTCCTCAACCACGCCCATGCCTGTCTCGGCAACGGCCTGACGTGCCAGCGAAATGCGCTGGCGATTTGCGGCGGTGGCGGCGGCGAGGAAGATACGGTCTACCTGCTCCTGCGTGTAGGTGGCGAAGACGCGCTGCGCCGCCCGCACGCGGGCGATCGCCGCCTCCAGCTTCTCAACACCGTCAACGATCTCATAGCTCTTGTTTTCCATTATATATTTTCCTTTCGGGATAAAATTTTAAGTTGTTTGAGAGTGTCCGACAAATCGGAGTTTAAAGTTTATTTTTGTTCGAGAAACTTTTTGCAAAAAGTTTCTCGAGCTCTTCAAAAACCTTTAATGCATTGGTTAATTTAAACGGGCAGTTTATCCTTCAAAATTTGCTCGGTCGCAAATTTTGAGTAATTATTTCGTCCGAATTTACCGCGCTCTCGCAGGCGCGTAGTCTGGTGAAAACTCCTCCTGACGCGCCATGACAGATGTTTTGCCTTGCTAAACTTGTTCGTTTTTTAATTTGAAATCACTTCAAACTCCGATTTGTCGAACTCCCAAAGCTATTGTTATTTTTTTAACGTTATTATTTTAACACACTTTTGCCCGGAGCGCAATAATCAATATGACATACGGTTATATCAAAAATGATATAACTCAGCTTTCGGCAGGAAGTTTTTGACCGCAAAAACGAAAAGTTCTATTTACAAACGAAAAAAACTATGGTAAAATGTCTTATAAAAGTAAAAAAGGCGGGTACGTATGAAGCTTCCATTGCTTGAAGATATAATAGACGCGGTGCGCGAGGCAGGCGAGCTCGTAATAAAGGGCGCCGCCGCCAAGGCGGTTCGGCAGAAGGGTGATTCCGACTACGTCACCGACTCCGACCTTGCCGTTCAGCATTTTCTGAAGGAAAAGCTCACGTCGGCCTATCCCGAGATCGGCTTTCTAGCCGAGGAGGAGGGTGAGGGCGATGCCTGCACCGACGGGCTTTGCTGGGTTCTCGACCCCATTGACGGCACCATGAATTTTATTCGCGATCTTTCGCTTTCGGCCGTCTCTCTCGCCCTCGTTCGGGACGGCGAGACTTTAATGAGTGCGGTCTACAACCCTTTTTCGGGTGAGATGTTTTGTGCCGAGCAGGGCAGGGGGGCTTATCTGAACGGTGAGCCAATTAGAGTCAGCGAGCAGAAGACTCTTGATGGCGGCCTCGCGGCCTTCGGTACGTCGCCCTACAAGAAGCCCTACACCGCGAAATATTTTGAGCTTTACCGCGAGCTCTTCCTTGCCGCCGCCGACGTCAGACGTCTCGGCTCGGCCGCTCTCGATATATGTTACGTGGCCGCAGGACGATTTGACTGCTATTTTGAGTATACCCTCAGCATCTGGGATTATGCCGCCGCGCGGCTTATTCTCACCGAGGCGGGCGGTAAGATAACCGATCCGCGTGGGGAGGCCATAGGCGGCGCGAAAAAGAGCGGAGTCCTTGCCACAAACGTTCATTTGCACAAAACTGTGCTTGATATTATAAAAAAGTATGATTGAGGAGACAGATCAATGAAAAAACGAATTCTGGCGCTGTTGCTTGCCATTGTTATAATCCTGCCCTTCGCGGTTGCCTGCGGCAACGGAGGAGCCGAGTCCGACGGCGCGGACACTACCGTGGCACCCGACATCGAGGTTACGACCACCGGTCCCGACGTGACCACCTCGACTCCCGACACCACCGAGCCCGATAATTCGCTTTTGCTGACTCCCGACGAAAGCACCGATTATCAGATCGTGGTATCCTCCACTGCTTCTACCTCGCTTTACAGCGCGGCTGAAAATCTTGGTAAGGCTCTCGGTCGGCTTTGGAACTGCGAGGCTCTGCCCGTCGTTCGCGACTATACCTCTCCTGCCGAGAATGAGATCGTGATCGGCTCCACCACCCGCGGCTATTCGAGCGAGCTGTTTGCTTCTCTGCGTGAGCTCGATTATGCGGTCGCCACCTCCGAGTCGGATATTTACCTTGTGGGCGGCAGCTATAATAAGACCATTGAGGCTATGGAATACTTCGCCAACTCTGTTGAGGCGGCGGGCGACGCGGGCTATAAGCTTGATCCGGACGAACCTTATTACTGCCTTGCCGATTATCCCATCAGAACCGTTACGGTCGACGGCGTGGATCTGCGCAATTATACCCTCGTTATTCCTGCGGAGCAGGACCCCTACGTTATCTTTGCTACCGAGATATTTAACGATTTCCTTGCGGAAAACGCGGGATATACCCTGAAGAGAACGAGCGATGCCTCCGCGCCCTCCCAATACGAGATACTGATCGGCGCCACCAACCGCACCGAGTCGAAGACCGAAAAGACATTCTCGGTCGGTCAGTATTCTCTTTCCAAGTCGGGCGACAAGATCGTCTGCCTCGGTGACAATCAGTTCGTCGCGGGCGGCCTTTCGGTCATTATTCAGAATCTGCCCCTTGACGGCGAAAATCAGAACGTGAACATTACCGGTCTGGCCACCGAGATCGCACCCAAGGCCTTTGAGTTCAAGAAGGCCGAGAGCGCTGTCCTGCTCATCGGTGACGGTATGGGCTTCAACTCCATTCTGTCGGCCAAGATCGCGGGCAAGGTCACCGATTTCAGCGGATACCATCTGCCTTATCAGGGCGAGTCCAAGACCGATTCGGTCTCGGGCGTTACCGACAGCGCGGCGGGCGGCACTGCTCTTGCCTGCGGATATAAGACCGTGAACGGTTACCTCGGCGTTGACAGAAACAAGAAGGCGATCCCCAACGTCCGTGCGCTGGCTGACAACGTGGGCGCCAAGACGGCGATCCTGACCACCGACGCCATTACGGGTGCCACACCGGGTGCATTTATGGTACATCACGACAACCGAAACGACACCGCCATTATTCAGGAGCAGATCGATCTTCTGCTTGCCGACGGATACCTCGAGTACGCAAAGGGCTCGGTGGGTGATACCCTGCTTTCCGAGACCAAGACAGCACTCAAAACCATTTCTGCAGGAGAAAGCCGCTTCTTTATGATGATCGAGGAGGGATATATCGACAAGCACTCCCATTCCAACAACTTTGAGGGTATGTTCTCGGCACTTTCGAGATTCGACAAGACTATAATGTACGTCAGTACCTTTACGGTCATGAACCCCGAGACTGTTATGATCATCACCGCCGACCACGAGACCGGCGGCATTAAGTGCTCGGAGGAGCTCGGCGTTTACAGATACACCTCCACAAGCCACACGGGTGTTAACGTTCCTATTCTCGCAATGGGCGCAGGCACCGAGGTTTTCAACGGTCAGGCCGTTGAAAATATTGAGATCGCAAAATTTCTCGCCGCCATCTTCAGCACCGAGAAATTCGGTCAGTAATCGACAAATATAACTCAAGACCCATCGAAAAGCCTCGGCTTTCGGTGGGTCTCCTTTTGTTTTGTCGATAAGTTTTTGGGCGACGGTTCAGGATTCGACGGAATTTTCGGCGAGTTCGTGATAAGATGTAGATACCAAATATAGGGGGGAAGTAAAAATGGAAAAACTGAACGTTAAAAAGCTGATACTCGTTAGTATGCCAATAGTTTTTGCCGTGGCGTTGGCTATTATCCTTGCGGCCTGTATGGCGCAGGCCGAGCGGTCGACCGAGGACGGACTGTTCGATCCGCCGAAAACACAGGGCGGAGTGGGCGATACGCTGTCGCCCACGGTATCGAGCACTTACATGCTTGAGTACAGGCGCGTGGGTGACGGTAAGTGCGAGGTTTCGGGTCCCGGTAGCTTTAAGGGCGGGAATTTGGTCATACCCGCAAAGAGCCCCGACGGGGATACGGTTGTCGGCATCGGTGACAGCGCATTTCTCGGCGTGGCATCGTTGAAGAGCGCGGAGCTGCCCACGAGCATCGGTTATATCGGAGCTTACGCTTTTTACGGCTCGTCTTTGGAGGCTGTGGAGCTGCCGGACGGAGTTGATGAGATCGGAGAGTGCGCTTTTTCAAACTGTCGCGCGCTGACCCGAATCGACGTGGGCTCGGGTAACGCAAGCTACACGGATATGGACGGTGTGCTTTATTCGAGAGACAAAAGCGAGATCGTTTGCTATCCATCGGGGCGCGCAAACAGCTCGTTTACCGTGCGTGCGGGCGTGACTGTCATACATAAGATGGCCTTTTACGGCTGTGCCGCCTTGCGGAGCGTGAATTATAACGGGACGGAAGAGGCTTGGTCGAAGGTGAAGATCGGCACGAATAACGATTCTCTGACCTCGCTGACGGTCAAATTCTCAAATTCGGACAAATAAAAAAGGCCGACTCCGCGGGAGTCGGCCTTTTTTGCCGCCTCGGGTGAGCGATAAATTAGAGTTTATTTGAAAGATTTTTTTCGAGAACCTTCTTGCAAGAAGGTTCTCGAGCTCTCCAAGAAACTTTAATGCATTGGTTAATTTAAGTGGGCTGTTTATCCTTCAAAATTCGCTCGGTCGCGAATTTTGAGTGATTATATCGGCTAA
>JAFTOB010000152.1 GCA_017451545.1 Clostridia bacterium
ATCTCCGCAGGCTCTCGCCGTACCGGACATTGATTCCTATATCGGTTTGATGCACACGCTGTTCACCTTGGAGGACAGATACGGACTCCATATCGACGAAGCCGATGGGGAAATCTGCTTGAAGGTCGATGTGCGTAAAAACAAGGATGCCGCACAGCTTCACGAAATGCTGTGTGCTTGGAGACAGGCTGCTGCCATGCTCAAAGCAGGCGCGATCACGCAGGATGAATACGACCGTTGGCGCTATCGCTATCCCGAATTTGACACCACCCAGCGTTGGGTGAAAGTTCCGTCTCAAGCACTCAGCGATATGTTAATAATGGAGGCTAATAATGAAGGCACTAATAAATGCAATAATGAAGATTAAAGACTTTTTTGTTTCAACTATAAATTTTCTTGCCGATCAAGTCGAAGAGATATGGACTTCCATCATGGGTTTAACTGCTGATCAGATCGCAGTAATTTCTTTAGCTGTAACTCTTTTGCTTTTTGTTCTTGGAAAGCACTCGGAAAATAAAATCAAAATTTACGAAACACGCAAAGAAGAATATCGGAAACTGATGGAGTTTTTCCAACAAATATTTGCTTCCAAAGAACGCTCATCAGAAGAAATTGCAAAAGACGAGGAATTAAAAAAACAAATGCTGGACATGGGGTCCTCATTAGCTATTTTTGGCTCAAAGAAATTATATAAAACTTACTGCTTTTACCGTTGGATCGCATTAGATGAAAATGTAAAGAATAGCCGTTGGTACTCTGACGATATGATGATGTACTCATTTGGTGAAATGTATCAAATTATGAGAAAAGAGGTCGGACTAAATCGAGATTTCATTCCTGTGGATGTTCCTGATTTATTATCTTTTTACATAACCGATTTCACAAAACCTCAGTTCAAAAAAAGATTCTATAAATATCACTTTAACAAGTATGCTTTGAAATCTGCTATATTTTGGGGCAAAGTTGAAGATTTCATCCCTCTTGTCTGGATACAGAATTACATAGTTAAACCATTCTTTTTCACATTGTTCTGCATTATAAGATTTCCTGTTAAGTTGCTTATTGTGACACCGATAAAACAGATTAAAAAACACACCAACAAAAAGTAACAAAACAAAAAAGAGCTAACTGACTTAATCTAAATCAGTTAGCTCTTTACTTATGAATAATGAAATTTTGTTGCCAAATCGTTGCCACAACTTCGCAAAATCGGGACTTTTACGGCTCTACAGCCGGGAAAGCGCCTCTGCGAAATTATTCCCACTCGATGGTTCCCGTGGGCTTCGGCGTGATATCGTAGAGAACTCTGTTGATTCCCTCGACCTCGCCTGTGATGCGGGCGCAGATCTTTGCGAGCACGGCGTAGGGGATCTCCTCGATGGTGGCGGTCATGGCGTCCTTTGTATTGACGGCGCGGATGATGGCGGGCCAACCCTCGTAGCGGCTGTCGTCCTTGACACCGACACTCTTGACGTCGGGAATGATAACGAAATACTGCCAGACCTTCTCGGCCAGGCCGCACTTGTCGAACTCGTCACGGAGGATGGCATCGGCCTCGCGGAGCGCGTGGAGGCGGTCACGGGTGATGGCACCGAGGCAGCGCACGCCCAGGCCGGGGCCGGGGAAGGGCTGACGGTAGACCATTGCGTGGGGCAGGCCCAGAGCCTCGCCGACCACTCTGACCTCGTCCTTGAAGAGGAGCTTTATGGGCTCGACCAGCTCAAACTTCAGATCCTCGGGAAGACCGCCCACGTTGTGGTGGGACTTAACGGCCTTTTTGCCCTCGGCCTGCTTGATGCTCTCAAGAATATCGGGGTAGATGGTACCCTGCGCCAGGAAATCAACGCCCTCAAGCTTGCGGGCTTCCTCTGCGAAGATCTCGATAAACTCCTTGCCGATGATCTTTCTCTTCTTTTCGGGGTCGCTGACTCCTGCGAGAAGATCAAGGTAGCGGTCGGTGGCGTCGATGTAGATCAGGTTAGCGTCGAGCGTTTTGCCGAAAATGTCAATGACGGCCTCGCTCTCGCCCTTTCTCATCAGGCCGTGGTTGACGTGAACGCAGACGAGCTGCTTTCCGATGGCCTTGATGAGGAGCGCGGCAACGACCGAGGAGTCAACTCCGCCCGAGAGGGCGAGGAGCACCTTCTTGTCGCCGACCTGCTCGCGGATCTCTGCGACCTGCTGATCGATAAAGGCGTTTGCAAGATCAAAGTTGTCAATTCGTGCCATGTTTTCGGGACGAATATTGGTTTGCATATGTTTTTTCCTCCGTTTAATGAGTTTGGGATTTACTTGAGAATGACCTTTTTATAGCTCTTCTTGCCGCGGCGCAGGGTCAGACCCGCGGTGAGCTCGTCCTTGCCGTAGGCGGTCTTGATGTCGGTGACCTTTTCGCCGTCAACGGTGACGCCGCCCTGCTCGACGGCGCGTCTTGCCTCGGAGCGGGAGGGAACGAGTCCGGATTTTACGAGAAGGGTGAGGATGTCGGCACATCCGTCGAGAAGATCGGCCTCTGCGATCTCGGCGGTGGGGATGTCGCCCTGTGCGCCGCCGCCGAAGAGGGCGCGTGCGCTGGCCTGAGCCTTCTCGGCCTCCTCCTTGCCGTGAACGAGAGCGGTGAGCTCGTAGGCGAGGATCTCCTTGGCCTCGTTGAGGCGGGAGCCCTCCCACTTGTCCATCTCGTCGATCTGCTCAAGGGGCAGGAAGGTCAGCATACGGATGCACTTGAGCACGTCGGCATCGCCAACGTTTCTCCAATACTGGTAGAAATCGTAGGGCGAGGTCTTGGCGGGATCGAGCCATACGGCACCCGACTGGGTCTTACCCATCTTCTTGCCCTCGGAGTTGAGGAGCAGGGTGATGGTCATGGCGTAGGCGTCCTTGCCGAGCTTTCTTCTGATAAGCTCGGTGCCGCCCAGCATATTGGACCACTGGTCGTCGCCGCCGAACTGCATATTGCAGCCGTAGTTTTGGTAGAGGTGATAGAAGTCGTAGGACTGCATTATCATATAGTTGAATTCGAGGAAGGAAAGACCCTTCTCCATTCTCTGCTTGTAGCATTCGGCGGTCAGCATACGGTTGACCGAGAAGTGTGCGCCGACCTCGCGGAGCAGCTCAACGTAGTTGAGGTCGAGGAGCCAATCGGCGTTGTTGACGAGCTGAGCCTTGCCCTCACCGAAATCGATGAAGCGCTCCATCTGGCGTTTGAAGCAGTCAACGTTGTGCTGAATGGTCTCGCGGGTCATCATCTGGCGCATATCGGTGCGTCCCGAGGGGTCGCCGATCATAGCGGTGCCGCCGCCGATAAGAGCGATGGGCCGGTTGCCGGCCATCTGCAGTCTCTTCATAAGGCAGAGAGCCATGAAGTGACCGACGTGCAGGGAGTCGGCGGTGGGGTCAAAGCCGATGTAGAAGGTGGCCTTGCCGTTGTTTATGAGATCACGGATCTCGTTTTCATCCGTTACCTGCGCGATAAGACCGCGGGCAACGAGCTCTTCGTAAAGTGTCATGATTCCTCCGTTCTTTCGAAAACATACGAAAACATAAAATAATATATCAACATATATTATACCACCAAATATTTTTCGTGTCAATCCCCAAAGCGCAGACGGAAAAAGGATTTTTTAAGATTTTTCAAAAAAGAGCCCCGACCGAGCACCGCTCGGTCGGGGGATTTTCAAAAGATTAAAGTATTTTATCAAAATCAGGCTCGTAATAGGTCGCTGAATAATTGCCCTGACTGTCAACTACTGCAACGAGTACCACTCCGTCCGAAAGGTATGCTTTAAAGGATCTCGGCATTTCTTCAAATTCAAGCGTAAGCTCACCTACAATTCCATTTTGATCGAAAACGGTAACACCGTACCCATTTTCGCTATCGGTGCGCATAATAAACAAATTACCTTCGTTCCTGATGTAATTCAAACCGGTGGGGTCGTTGTCATCAAAGGTAAAGCCGTTCTTCAGCTTGATCGGGTCGAAAGCATATTTTCCTTGGCCGTCGATAACGGTAAAGCAATCGCGCTGTGCACCGTTGGCATCCTCAAGCGTCATCACTATCGGCGCATATCCGTAACTGTTAAACGCATCGCACCATTTGACGTTTTGAGAATCGTCAAATTTAAGTAAGATCGTATTCAGATCAGTTATATCGTAATAGAACCTGCTTGAATTTATTCTCGTGTATTTGTCGGTGTCGATTTTCAGAGTAGACAGGAAGGTCTCGTTCTCTTGCCCGTAACGGTAGGTTCCCGCTTTTATATCGTAGCATATCTCAAAAGAATCATAACCGTGCACGTAAATATGATCGGCATAATAAATGAGAGAAGGCCAAAAACTCTCAAACAGAATCGTAAATTCTTCGGAGAAATCCAAAACGGTTTCCATGTTGTAATCAACAACGGCATATATGCCACGGGTTTTGTTAAAATCCGCAGAGTTCTTGCGAAGAAGCACGTATCCGTCGCTGAACATATCTTTGTCCACGTAGCTGTCGTGGACAACGAAGGTGTCGCCGCCAAAGGCTTTGGGGTCGATAACGGTGCCGTCCTTTTTGCAAAGGATGACCGAGCCGTCGCCTGCCCCCACGTCAAGAGCCGCAATTCCGTTGCAGAATCCGATTACCGCCTCAAGCTTTGCGGATTTATCGGGATTCTCGATTTTGAACTCAACGTTGCCGTCCTTGTTTATGCACAAAAGCTCATATTGACGGTCACCAACGCGTATGAACGCAAGCCCCTCGGAAAAGGGATAAGCCTCAGTAACGTTAAGCTTTGCGAAATCGCTGTCCGACGGTTTAGTGCCTGGCTCTGTGGTGCTGGGTGTTTCTGTGGTTCCGCTCGGCGTGGTCGTCGTGCCGTCGGGTATTGATGTTGTATTGTCAGGCGTTACCGTGGTGTTGCCCGGACCATCTGTTGTACCGTCGGGCTCGGTGGTAACCGCCCCGTCACCCTCACCGCCGCAGGACACGAGTAGCATTGATAATGCGAGTATTAAAATTAAAATTTTGGTAATTTTCATTAGATTTTATTCTCCTTTCTTTGTGAGGGACACAGGGAACGGTTTTCTGTGTTCCCCCCTGTGTTCCTGTTGCGGCTCACCGCGCGATGCCGATAACCGTCGCGGCGGCGTTTTTCTTATGTTCTTCAATGTTCACGGTCATCGACCTCCTTCTTGTAATTAAGCATAAAGAGGACATCGCGCACGGCGGCGCGATTCTTCGGTCGTCGGTGGCTCTGATGTCCTCTACGTTTTTATTGTAGCAGATTTTTCTTTGATTGTCAATAGCTATCTAACGTTTTTACTTTGTGTTGGGTTTGGGACTTGACTTTTCCTGTGGATTGGTGTAGAATATATCGGAATTTGAAATTTGGAGACTTAAATGGACTATTTCTATCTGATTTCCTCGGTGGCTCTTGCTTCTACGGCGAGCGTTTTCGGGGGCTTTTACAACAGGCGCGCCGAGGGGCGGCGCGACACCGACGCACTCTACAATCTTCTGCTTTGCGGCGCGGCCTTCTTGGGCTGGGTGGCACTTTTTCTCACCGATCCCGTCCTTGACGTCCGCGTGCTGCCCTATGCCGCAGCCTTCGGCGTGTGCTACGTTATTTGCCAGTTCGGGTTTATCAACGCCCTGCGGACGGGACCCGTTTCGCTTAGCACGCTGCTTTTGAATCTCGCGCTTATTGCCACGACAATATGGGGATTTTTCTTCTGGAACACCGAGTTTTCGCTTTTCGTGGGGCTCGGCCTCGGACTTGTGGTGGTCGCCCTCTGGCTTTGCCTGTACACGGGCGGCGGGGAAGAGCGGGGCTTTTCGCTCAAGTGGCTGCTTTACGCCTTCCTTGCCTTTGCGGGCAACTCGGGCTGTGCCATAATTCAGAAGACCCAGGTGCTTCATCTGGGCGAGAGCTGCGGAAGCCTGATGATGGCCTGCGCGCTCTTGATCGGGGCGGTATTTTGCCTTATCATCTATCTGCGAAGCGACAAGCGCGACACGGGTGTGCTGATCCGTTCGGCGGGCTTTTGGCCCGTGGCGGCGGGACTTTGCAACGTGCTCCATAATTTTACTCTGATCCTGCTTGCAAACTCTTCCGTGGTATCGAGCTCGGTGGTCTATCCTTGCATAGCGGTGGGAAGTCTTTCGATCACCGTGATCTTCTCGCTCATCGCCTTCCGCGAGAAGCTCCGCCCCTGGCAATGGGTGGGCATAGGATGCGGCACGGTTGCCGTGGTGCTTTTGTCAATTTAAATCAAAAGGGCAGAGAAGATCTGCCCTTTTTAATGTAAATTATCCGTTTCGCTCTTGACAATAAAGTTAAACGGGTGTATAATAATATAGTGTGCAATCTTGACGGCGGAAGGTTTTTGCCGCCGTTGCATCTCGTTTACAGTCTTTTTCGCGTGCCAAATATGCTTTGACCGCTCCGCGCGGCGTAGGAGATTAAAATGGAACAGGATCTGCTTAAACTTATAGAATCAAAAAAGCCCGGTTTTTCCAAGGGACAGAAGAGGATCGCGGCTTATATTTCGGAGAATTACGACAAGGCGGCCTATATGACGGCGGCAAAGCTCGGCTCTCTGGTCGACGTTTCTGAGTCCACCGTGGTGCGCTTTGCAAACGTGCTGGGCTTTGAGGGCTACCCCGAGCTGCAGCAGGCTATGAAGGCCTATATCCGCACACGTCTGACCTCTTTTCAGCGTGTGGAGATCACGAACAAGCTCATCGGAGATGCCGATATTCTCGACAAGGTGCTGCTCAGCGATATTGACAAGATCAAGCACACCCTCGAGCTTGTGGACAGAAAAAGCTTCAACGCCGCCGTGGAAAAGATCGTTTCGGCGCGCAAGATCTACGTGATCGGTATGCGCTCGGCGTCCTCCCTTGCGGGCTTTCTGACCTTCGGCTTCCGTATGATGTTCGACAACGTCCGCTTCGTGCAGACCACCTCGGGCAGCGAGATCTTCGAGCAGCTTATGGACATCGGTGAGGAGGACGTTATGCTGGCCATCAGCTTCCCCCGTTACTCCAAGCGCATAATTGACGCCGTCAGATACGCGAAGCAGGCAGGAGCCGATATCGTGGCTCTGACCGACGGTGAGGGCGCACCTATCGCCGCACACGCCGACCAGCTTCTCATCGCGCAGAGCGATATGGCGTCCTTCGTGGACTCGCTGGTCGCACCCCTCAGCATTATAAACGCCATTATCGTCGCCGTGGCAAAGGAAAAGGGCGACGAGCTTGCACAGAGACTGCGCAGGCTTGAAAATATTTGGGAAGAATACGATGTCTACGCCGGAAAATAAGTGCGTTGCCGTTATCGGCGGCGGCGCGGCGGGGCTTTCGGCGGCGATATTTGCCGCAAGGCTCGGGGCGGCTGTCACGGTCTTTGAGCGCAACGACCGCCCGGGGCGAAAGCTGCGCATTACGGGCAAGGGTAGGTGTAATCTGACCAACGCCTGCGACGTAAACACCTTTTTGACAAACGTACCCCGCAATCCGAAATTTTTGTACACCGCCCTGAACCGTCTCTCGCCGAGCGATACTATGGAGCTTTTCGAGGGGCTGGGCGTTCCGCTGAAGGTGGAGCGCGGTCGGCGCGTGTTTCCCGTTTCGGATCGGGCGATCGACATTGTGGATGCGATGGTCACCGAATGCCGCCGACTGGGCGTGCGATTTGAGAAGTGCCGCATCCGAGAGCTGAAGATCGAGGACGGACAGATCTGCGGAGTGTCCGACGGGCAGAGGGTCTACCCCTGCGCCGCCGCCGTGATCTGCACCGGTGGCGCGTCCTATCCGCTGACGGGATCCGACGGCGACGGCTACGCCCTCGCCCGTGCGGCAGGTCACACGGTGACCGAGATCAAGCCCTCCCTCGTTCCCCTTGTGGCGGGCGGCATATGCGCCGACTGTCAGGGGCTTTCACTTAAAAATATCGGCTTCAAGGTGGTAAAAAACGACACGGGTGCCACGGTTTTCGAGGATTTCGGCGAGCTTATGTTCGCTCATTTCGGCCTGACGGGGCCCGTCGTTCTCTCGGCATCGGCTCACATTCCCGACCTTGAACCGAAAAAATACACGGCCGAGATCGATCTCAAGCCCGCCCTTAATGAAAAAGCGCTGGATGCGCGGCTTCTGTCTGATTTCGCCAAATATTCAAACAAGGATTTCGCAAACGCCCTCGGCGATCTGCTTCCGCAAAAGCTCATCGCGCCGATGGTGCGCACCGTAGGGATCGACGGGACGAAAAAGGTCCACTCGATCACGCGTGAGGAGCGCGCGCGGCTTTGCGAATGTCTGAAGCACCTGCGCATACCGCTGATCCGCCACCGCCCCATCGACGAGGCCATAATCACAAGCGGCGGCGTGGACGTGCGGCGGGTCAGACCCGGAACCATGGAATCCAAGCTGGTGGGCGGTCTCTTCTTCGCGGGAGAGCTGCTTGACCTTGATGCGTATACCGGAGGCTACAACCTCCAGATTGCCTTTTCGACCGGCTGCGTGGCCGGCGAGGCCGCTGCCTACCGCAGCTTTGAATAAAAGCCGTATAACGGCGGAACGGAGACAGACGTGATCAGAATAGCAATTGACGGGCCCAGCGGCGGCGGAAAAAGCACGCTTGCCAAGCGCATAGCCCGCGAGACAGGAATCATTTACGTTGATACGGGTGCGCTTTACCGCACCATCGGATACTTTGTAAGATCCCGTGGGATCGCAAAGGAGGAGGCCGCCGGCGCGGTGTCCCTTCTGAACGAAATTAATATTGAGCTGGCGTACGAGGGCGGCCGTCAGATAGTTCGCCTCAACGGCGAGGATCTGGGCGACAAGATCAGAGAGCCCGAGATCTCCATGTACGCATCGGCAGTTTCGGCGGTTCCCGAGGTTCGCGAGTTCCTGCTCGAGACCCAGCGCAAGATCGCGCGGGAAAACAGCGTGGTAATGGACGGACGCGATATCGGAACGGTCATTCTGCCCGACGCCGACGTGAAGATCTTTCTCTGTGCCTCCAATGAGGAGCGCGCACGCCGTCGCTGTGAGGAGCTGAAGGAGAAGGGAATCGAGGCCTCCTACGAGGAGGTTCTGGCCGATCTCAATCAGCGCGATAAGAACGACCGTGAGCGCGACGTTGCTCCCGCCGTGGCCGCTGAGGATGCCATCCATCTTGACAACTCGGGTCTTGATATTGACGGTACATACGAGGCCGCAATGAAGATCATCCGCGAAAAGGCGGGCGACAAGCTGCCCGAGGCAGAAAAGGAAGAAAAGACCGAAAAGCCCAAGAGGGTGCGCAAAATGAGCCGCTTTTACCGCTTTATGTGGCACATCTTCCACGGATTTTTCAAGCTGATATACAACACGAGAACCCGCGGCGAGCCCGAGCCCCCCGCCGATTACGGCCCTATGCTCGTCTGCTCCAACCACATTTCGGCCACCGACCCCATCGTCATCGGTCTTACTATGAAAAAGCATCAGGCCTGCTTTATGGCCAAGAAGGAGCTCTTCAGAATTCCTCTTTTCAATCTGCTTATCAAGAGCCTCGGCGCGTACCCCGTTGACCGTAAGGTCAGTGACGTTGGTGCCGTCAAGCACACCATAAAGATCCTTGAGTCGGGCGGCTGGGCGGCAATGTTCCCCCAGGGCACCCGTCACCCCGGTGAGGATCCGAGAAACACATCGCTCAAGAGCGGTGCGGGTATGATCTGCGCGCGCACGGGTGTGGACGTTCTGCCTGTTTTCATTAAAACCAAGGGCGCAAAGCACAGGATGTTCAGAAGAAAGTACGTCATTATCGGCAAGCCCATCAAGTTTGAGGAGTTTGGTTACGTTCACGGCGAGTCCGGTGAGTACGCGAGGATCTCGAAGATGATCTTCGACCGCGTTTGCGAGCTTGAGGACAAGTGGGATTCCGGATACTATGACAAAAAGTGAGATAGTCATTGCCTCCCACGCCGGATTTTGCTTCGGTGTCAAGCGGGCAACGGGGATGCTCGAGGAGCGGATCAATTCTGCCGCGCGCGGCGAGCGGATCTTCACCCTCGGCAATCTCATTCACAATGAAAGCTATATGGAGAGGTTGGATGCTCTCGGTGTCCGCGTTATCGGGGAGTCCGAGCTGTCTGAGCTTTGCGAGAGCGCAAGGTCGGAGTCGCCCGTGACCGTCTTCGTCCGTGCTCACGGAATGACGGTTGAAACCGAAAGCTTGCTTTCCGAGCTTCACGGAAAAAATCCGAGCTTCAATTTCGTGGACTGCACCTGCCCTTACGTGGCACGCATCCACGGAATAGCCGAAAAAAATTCGTCACCCGATAACGTGTTTATCCTCGTCGGGCGTGCCGATCACCCCGAGTGTGTCGGTATTCTCAGCCGATTTGACGGGGAAAAATACACCGTGGCCGATTCTCGGGACTTTGAAAAATTTCTCGAGTCGGGCGGATTGAGCAAAATAACCAAAAAAAGACCGATTATTGCCGCCCAAACCACCTCAAATATGGGTGAATATGATGAAACTCAGAAAAAAATCAAAAACCTCTGTACAAATGCGATAATTTTTGATACAATATGTAAGGTTACGCAAGAACGCCAGACCGAGGCCGCAGAGCTTGCAAAAGTCTGCGACGGTGTGGTCGTTATCGGCGGCAAAAACAGCTCAAACACGGCAAAGCTGTTTGATATCTGCCGCGAATTTTGCGGATTGACGGTTATTGTCGGCTCGGTCGCAGAGCTTGACGTTGCCGCATTTGCCGCTTGCCGAAAAATAGGAATAGTTGCGGGTGCATCGACACCCGGATATATAATACAGGAGGTATTCAAAACCATGAGCGAAAACATGAACAAAGTAGAAAACTTTGAAGAAATGCTCGAATCTTCTCTCAAAACTTTAAATACAGGAGACACCGTTACCGGCTACGTAACTTACGTTACCGACGCAGAGCTTCAGCTCGACGTTGGCGCTAAAGTTACCGGCATCATCAAGGCCGAGCAGATCAGCGATGATCCTTCCTTTAAGTTGACAGAGAACTTCAAGGTCGGAGATGAGGTAGAGGCATTCGTCATCCGCGTCAGCGATGTCGAGGGTATCTGCGAGCTCTCCAAGAAGCGCGTCGACAGCGACCGCAATTCCAAGAAGGTCGAAGAGGCCGCAACCACCGGTGAGATCCTTGAGGGTCTTATCGTTGAGGTCGTAAAGGGCGGTGCCGTTGCATCCGTCGGCGGTGTTCGCGTCTTCATCCCCGCATCCCAGACCGGTATTCCCAAGGATGGCGATATGACCGTTCTCGCAAAGCAGAACGTCAAGCTTCGCGTCATCGAGGTCAAGGCTTCCGAGCGTGGCCGCGGCAAGAAGATCATCGGCTCCATCAAGAGCGTTCTCAACGAGGAGCGCCGTGAGCGCGAGGCCGCATTCTGGGCCGCTCTCGAGGAGGGTCAGCAGTACACCGGTAAGGTCAAGAGCATGACCAGCTACGGTGCTTTCGTCGATCTCGGCGCAGGTGTTGACGGTATGGTCCACTCCACCGAGCTTTCCTGGAAGCACATCAAGAGCCCTGCAGAGGTCGTTGCTATCGGCGACGAGATCACCGTCTACGTCAAGAGCTTTGACGCAGAGAAGAAGAGAATCTCTCTCGGCTACAAGACCGAGGAGATGAATCCTTGGTTCATCTTCACCAACAAGTACGCTATCGGCGACGTTGCTCCCGTTAAGATCGTTAACATGATGCCCTTCGGTGCATTTGCAGAGATCGTTGACGGTGTGGACGGACTTATCCACATCTCCCAGATCGCAAAGACCAGAATTGCTCAGCCCGCAGACGTTCTCGAGCTTGGTCAGGTCGTTGATGCAAAGATCATCGATATCGACAACGAGAAGCAGAAGGTCAGCCTTTCCATCCGCGCTCTCCTTGAGGAGACCGCTGAGGAGGTTGTTGAGGAGGCCGCTGAGGCTAACGAGGCTCCTGTCGAGGAATAATCTCAAAAAAACATATGCCGCTGTGCTTTGCACAGCGGCTTTTTTTGCATTTTTGGGGCATAATACTGTTGGAGGTGTTATTATGTACAATAATATTTTAAAAGATGCTTGCAAATTATCGGACGAGCTGACCGAATGTCGCAGATATCTGCACCAAAACGCAGAGCTGGGCTTTGAGCTTAAAAAGACTACAGAGTTCGTTGCCGAAAAGCTGAAGGATATGGGATATAAGCCCGTGCGGTGCGGTAGGGCGGGGGTGGTTGCCGATATCGGCGAGGGCGAGAGCTGCTTTATCATCCGCGCCGATACGGATGCTTTGCCCATACGCGAGGAATCGGGGGAGACTTTTGCTTGCAAAATAGGGAATATGCACGCCTGCGGGCACGATATGCACACGGCAATGCTTCTCGGCGCGGCCAAGCTTTTGAAGGCTCGAGAGGGAGAGCTTCGCGGACGCATCAGACTTGTATTTCAGCCCGCCGAGGAGATCCTTGAGGGCGCGAAGGATATGATCGAAAACGGCATTCTTGAGGGCTGTGACGGTGCTTTTATGATACACGTGGCGTCGGGTCTGCCCGTGGAGACGGGCAGAGTCATACTGCCCCCGCCCGGGGCCGGAGCACCGTCCTCCGATCATTTTGAAATAGAGGTGGGCGGTAAATCCTGCCACGGCTCGTCGCCGCATAAGGGTGTGGACGCGCTGCTTGCCGCCGCCCATTTATCGGTCTCCCTTTGTGAGCTTTCGGCACGGGAGCTTGCAATGTCGGATCGGGCAATACTGACCGTCGGCACTATGGAGGCGGGAAGTGCGCCAAACGTGATCGCAGACCGCGCCGTTCTGCGGGGAACTCTGCGTACCTTTGATGAGGATCTGCGTGAGCGGCTGAAGGGGCGGATGTGTGAGCTGGCGAACGGCATTGCGGCCGCGTACCGAGCCACATCGAGGGTTAATTTTATACACGGGTGCCCTGTTTTCGTCAATAACGGTGAGCTGCTTGACCGACTTGAGGAGACCTTGACCAAGCTTTTGGGCCAAGAATCGGTGGTTGCTGCCGCCACTCTCGGGGGAGAGCTTGGCGGATCGGAGGATTTTGCATACGTCAGTCAACGTGTTCCTACGGTTGTTCTTTCATTGACGGCGGGCGAGCGCGGTAAAGGGTACGATCACCCGCTTCACAGTCCGCGCGTGCGCTTTGACGAGTCCGCCCTACCCATCGGCGCGGCCATCTACGCCGCCGCGGCCATAGCCTCAAGACGGTTATAAATCAGACCGATAAATTAGGGTTTCTTTGAAAGATTTTTTTCGAGAACCTTCTTGCAAGAAGGTTCTCGAGCTCTCCAAAAAAACTTTAATGCATTGATTAAATTGAGAGGGCAGTTTATCTTTCAAAATTTGCTCGGTCGCAAATTTTGAGTAATTATTTCGTCCGAATTTATCGCGCTACCGCAGAGGCGCTGATGCAAATCGTTGAAACGATTAGCATCTTCCGGTGAAAACTCCTCATGGTGCGCCGTGACAGGTATTTTGCTTTGCTAAACTTGTTTGTATTTTGAGTTTGAAATCCCTTCAAATTCCGATTTATCGGTATTTTCGTCGTTCGTGAGAAAACTATGATAGATAAATTAAAAATCCGGGGCTTATCAAACCCCGGAAATTTTATATATCGTCTTCGTCATTGAAATAATCGCGGTTGAAAAATTCCGACAGCGTTATCCCTGCGCCTTCGCAAAAGCGTTTGACCGTAATGACCTTTGAACATTTTGTTCGCCCTTTCATAAGATCATAGATGGCCGATGGAGACATACCGCCTTTCAAGGATGCATCGCACACATTTATGCCTTTTTCCTTGCAGATTTCGTTGATCCTTTTTATAATTGCATCGTTAAGTTTCATATTTTTACTCCGTTTCGTGGAATTCCTTGAAGGTGTTCCACAATTATTATATGGAGTCGGAAAAAAATTATCTCGTGGAGTTCCACGATATTGACAGAAACTTTAAAAAGATGTATAATTATCGTGGAATTCCACGAAGGAGTATCTGAAATGATTATAACATTTATTGGACACGCAAATTTAGTTTGCAAAGACGAATTGCGCTTTGCAATAAGAGATGCAATTATTAAAAACGCCGAATATGAAGATAAGTGGGTGTTTTATTGTGGAGGTTACGGCAATTTTGATATGATGTGCGCCGATATATGCCATTGCATAAAGAAAGAGCATCAAAACAGCGAGATCGTATTTATAACTCCATACATGGACATTGCCGATCAAGCAAAAATAAACGATATGCTTGATAGAGGTCGATACGATTCCGTAATATATCCTCCAATAGAGAATATACCAAAAAAATTTGCTATTGTTGCCCGCAATCGTTGGATGATAGAAGAATCGGATCTTATTGTTGCGTATGTTGATCATAATTTCGGCGGAGCATACAATTCATATAAATTTGCTTTGCGCAAGAATAAAAAAGTCATAAATCTTTATAAATAAAAACGATCCCGAATCAAATCCGGGATCGTCTTTTGTATTGTTTAATTAAGATCTCAGAGTAATTCCGAGGTCCTTTTCAAGGGATTTGAGGATTTTCTGGGAGACCTTCTCGACTTCCTCGACGGTGAGGGTGCGGTCTGCGGCGCGGAGAGTTACGCGCATGGAGACGCTCTTTTTGCCCTCGCCGACCTGGGGTCCGCGGTAGATGTCAAAGAGCTCGACTGCCTCGGTCAGCTTGCCGCCGGCCTTTTCCATGATCTTTGCGATGGTGCCGACCTGGAGGTCATCCTCGCAAACGAAGGAGAAGTCACGGGTGGAAGCGGGGAACTTGGGCAGGGGCTTATACTCGATCTTCTTGTTGGCGGCGTCGCAAACGGCCTCCATATCGATCTCAGCGCAGTAAACGGGTGCGCTGAAGCCGTAGTTGGCGGCGACGGAGGGGTGGATCTGACCGAGAACGGCCAGCTTTGCGCCCTTCTTATCGGTGACGGTGGCGCAACGGCCGGGATGATACGCGCTGTTGTTCTCCTCTGCCGTGTACTCAACGCCGACAACACCGGCAAGGGTCAGGATCTTGTTGCAGATACCCTTGAGAGTGTAGAAATCACAAGCGCCGTACATACCGACGGTGAGGCACTTGCGCTCGTCGGGAAGCTCGTCAACGCTCTCGTGGGGGAGGTAGACGGTGGCCAGCTCCCACAGCTTAACGTCCACGTTATTGAAGCTGTTGTTGCGAGCGAGGATCTCAAGCATGGAGGGCAGGGCGGTGGTACGCATTACGCTGGTGTCCTCGCCGAGAGGATTGGAAATGACCACCGAGCGGCGCTGCTCCTCGGGCAGGTTGATCTTCTCGTAAAACTTGGGGCTGATGAAGGAGAAGGTCTGGATCTCGTTAAGACCCATAGCGCAGAGGGAAGTGGTGATATTGTGCTCCAGGGCCTGGCGGGGCGTTCTGCCGCCGCGTGTCATGGCCGCATTGATGTAAGTGGACTCGATCTTATTGTAACCGTAGATTCTGATGATCTCTTCGGCGATATCCTGCATGCAGGTCAGGTCGTCGCGGAAGCTGGGAACGGTGATAACGCCGCCCTCGACCTTGCAGTCGAGCTTCTCGAGGACTTCGATCATATACTCCTCGCTGAGATCGGTGCCGAGGAAGGCGTTGATCTTATCTGCCTCAAGGGGCAGGGTGGTGAGGGTCTTCTTCTCGGGGTAAACGTCGATGATTCCGTCAACCACCTCGCCTGCGCCGAGCATTTCAACCAGCTCGCAAGCGCGCTGAACGGCGGGCAGAGTGTTCTCGGGGTCAAGACCCTTCTCAAAGCGAGCGGAGCTTTCGGTTCTCATGCCCAGCTTCTTTGCGGTGACGCGGACATTTGTGCCGAGGAAGGTGGCACTTTCGAAGACCACGGTCTTGGTATCGTCGGCGATCTCGGAGTTTGCGCCGCCCATTACGCCTGCAAGGGCAACGGGCTTGTTCTCGTCGGCAATGACGAGCATAGAGGAATCAAGGGTATGGTCGATGTCATCGAGGGACTTGAAGGTCTCGCCGTCAGTAGCACGGCGGACGATGATCTGCGAGCCGTCGAGGCAGGCGTGAGTGAAGGCGTGCATGGGCTGGCCGTATTCAAGCATTACGTAGTTGGTGATATCGACGATGTTGTTGATGGGGCGGACGCCGCAAGCGCGGAGACGGCGGCGGAGCCACATGGGCGAGGGCTCGATCTTGATGTTCTTGACCACGCGGGCGGTGTATCTGAAGCAGAGATCGGGGGCATCGTTGCGAACCGAAATGTAATTTGCGATATCGTCGCCCGCTCCCTTGACCTCGGGGGTGTGAAGGGCGAGGGGCAGACCGAGGGTGACGGCGCTTTCGCGTGCGAGGCCTATCATGGAGAGGCAGTCGGGACGGTTGGAGGTGATCTCAAACTCCACGGAGTTGTCGCAGAGCATCAGAGCCTCGCGGATGTCCTTGCCCACCATATCGGCGTACTCGTCGCCGAGGATGAGGATGCCGTCATTGTTTGCACCGGGCATATCGTGCTCGGTCAGGTTCAGCTCGCCGATAGAGCAGAGCATACCGTTGGACTCAACGCCGCGCAGCTTGCCTGCCTTGATTTTGACGCCGCCGGGAAGATCGGCGGGGGCAACTGCGGCGGGAACGAGAGCGCCCTCAAAGACGTTCTGCGCGCCTGTGACGATCTGAACGGTCGAGTCGCCGATATTCACCTGGCATACCCAAAGGTGGTCGCTGTTCTCGTGGCGGGTCATAGCCGTGATCTTACCGACAACCACGTTCTGAATGTCCTCGCCGAGAGCCTCGTAGCCCTCGACCTTGGAGCCGGTGTCGGTCATTTTATTGCAATAATCTTTTACGTCTGTATTCTGTACCGGAACGAATTCTTCCAGCCATTTCATTGACAAATTCATAATATACTCCATTCTGCCGTAAAATCGGCACTTGATTTTGAAAAACGCAAGTTTTATTGGTTCGAGGGCTTAAAGCCTTCTCCGATGATATCGCTTGAGTTGGAAACGAGGATGAACGCGTGGGGGTCGATCTTTTTGACCTCTGCGCGCAGTCTGCGAGCCTGGAAGCGGCTCATAACGCACATAATAACCGTCTTTTCCTCGCCCGTGTAGCAGCCCTCTGCCTTCCAGCGCGTGGCACCGCGCTCGATGGTATGGGTGATGAAAACCGACATTTCCTCGGGCTTTGTGGTGACGATGATGAAATACTTCGACATATTGAAGTTTTCGATGGAGGTGTCGATGATCAGCGGCGCCATCAGCGCACCGAGGAGGGAATAAAGTCCCATTTCTGCGTTGAAAACGATGAAGCCGAGAGCTACGACCACCAGGTCGGCAAGCATTATAGCCTTGCCGATCTCCAGCTTGAAATATTTGCGGATTATCATTCCGATAATATCGAAGCCGCCCGTGGAGCCGCCCACGTTGAAAACGAGGGTCTGTCCGATGCAGATGAGCAGCACCGAGAAGAGCAGCTCAAGTAGCTTGTTTTCGGTCAGTGTGCCGCTCATGGGGAAGAAGAATCCGAAGATCCACATAATTCCCGAGAGCAGGAGACCGCAATATACGGTCTTGACACCGAAGCCTCGGCCGATGAAGATAAATCCGATAATGAGCAGAACCACGTTCAGGATCGAAAAAAGATTTGACGTCGAGAACATGATCCCATTCATATGAAGAAGCTCGGAGATGACCACCGAAAGACCCGCCATACCGCCCGCCGTGAAGTTGTTCGGCATATTGAACAGGTGAAGGCCGAGGGCGAGGATGGTTATGGCCACCGTCATTATCAGGTATTCCTTGATAGCGACGAGGATCGGATTCGTTTCGTTCTTTCTCATATCAGAACTGGTTGAGGAATCGGACGTCGTTCTCATAGAGAAGACGCATATCGTCGATGTGATACTTGAGCATAGCGATTCGCTCGATACCGAAGCCGAAGGCAAAGCCCGAATAGACCTCGGGGTCTATGCCGCAGTTGCGGAGGACGTTGGGGTGTACCATTCCGGCACCGAGGATCTCGATCCAACCCTCACCCTTGCAGATACGGCAACCCTTACCGCCGCAGGCGAAGCAGGAAACGTCAACCTCAGCAGAGGGCTCGGTGAAGGGGAAGTGGTGGGGGCGGAAGCGGATGCGGGTCTCCTCGCCAAAGGTCTCCTTGGCAAAGATCTCAAGCACGCCCTTCAGGTCGCCCATAGTGATGCCCTTGTCGATAACAAGTCCCTCAAGCTGATGGAAGAGGGGGGAGTGGGTGGCATCGACCGCGTCGGAGCGGTAAACGCGTCCGGGGGAGATGATGCGGATCGGGGGCTTCTGAACCTCCATGGTTCTCGCCTGAACCGGCGAGGTCTGGGAGCGGAGCAGAATATTTTCGGTAATGTAGAAGGTGTCCTGGGTGTCGCGGGCGGGGTGGTTCTCGGGGATGTTGAGAGCCTGGAAGTTGTAGTAGTCAAGCTCGACCTCGGGGCCTTCGACGATCGAGAAGCCCATACCGAGGAATATGTCCTCAAGCTCGCGCTGGACGAGGGTCAGGGGATGGATGTGACCGACAGTCGAGTCGGCGGGCATGGTCACGTCGATCTTTTCGGCCTTCAGCTTTGCCTGAAGCTTCTTTTCGGCGGCAACAGCCGACTTTTCGGCGATGGCCTTTTCAATATCGGCGCGGATCTCGTTGGCGAGCTGACCGACGATGGGGCGCTCCTCAGCCGAGAGGGCTCCCATTCCGCGGAGAACTGCGGTGAGCTCACCCTTTTTGCCGAGGAAGCGGATTCTGATAGCTTCCAGATCGGCGTCGTCATTTTGCAGACATTCCAGAGCCGAGGCTCTGATCTTTTCAAGCATTTCTTTCATGGTTTTATTCCTTTTCTTAAATATTTTTCAAAATAAAAACCGCCCTGCATAAAAGCAGGACGGGAAAATTCTCGCGGTACCACCTGTATTCCGGCAAAGCCGACACTTTGGGCGGCGGTTAACGGTGCCGTGTCCGTGCGCGCATTTCCTCGCGCAAGCTCGGGAGTGAAGGGCGCCTGCGCTTGCATAACCGCTCTCAGCCACGCGGTCTCTCTGTGATGCAATCTGCGAATTTGCCGTCTCCGTCAACGCTTTTACATATCCTACATATTCTATCACAGTTTTCCCAATTTTGCAATAGTTTATGCAAATTTTTTTGCCTTAAGTGATATTTTTAGCCCTATATTCGGTGGGCGACACCCCATATTCGGTTCGAAACATAGCGGACAGCTGAGCGGAATCATAAAATCCGCACCTGCCTGCGATCTCGGTCACGCTCATATCGCTTTGGCAAAGATGCTTCTCGGCCTCTTTGAGTCGACGCTTTTGAATATATTGCTTTGGGAAAATGCCGAAATGCTCAAAGAAGGCGTGGCGAAAGCGATCGGTGCTGTAATTACACATTTTTGCAAGCATTGCGCAGGTGAGCGGCTGATCGAAATTTTTGTCGATATAGCCCTTTATATAGTCAAAATCCCGTCCCGAGCCCCGATGTCCCGATCGTTCCAAAAGGAGCAAAAGTATATGCTCAAGCTGACAGCGCAAAAGTGAAGGCGAAAATTCGTCGTGTCGCTCCCAATCCCGTAGCATCTGCTCAAGCAAAAACGTCAACGTGGGGTCGGTATCATATACGCCCGATATGATGCTTGCGACCTCCGCGCTGCACCT
The DNA here is from genome assembly GCA_017451545.1 of Clostridia bacterium. Taxonomy (GTDB): domain Bacteria; phylum Bacillota; class Clostridia; order Oscillospirales; family CAG-272; genus RGIG3994. The sequence goes on from JAFTOB010000152.1 coordinate 19,672, forward strand.
GAAGGCCACAATAATATTGTGCGAGCTTTTTAGGTTGATCTCGTTGTGCCGCACTCCGCGCGGTATAATTGCGATAGTGTCCTTTTTATAGAGAAGCTCTTGATTTTCCATAAAGAACGAGCCCTCGCCCTCACGGTAAAAGATCAGCTCGTGATTTACGTGGGTATGAAAATCCACAGTCAGGGGATTTTTGTGGTGTACGTCGTACATTTTTACAAAAAGAATATCCATAGTCTCTCCGTTTTCGTCGGCCTAAAAATATATGCTTTTTAGCCTAAAAATAAAAGTGTGAGGCGCAGCATGGGAGTATAATTAAATCACCGATATTATACAACACAGAAAGGAAAAAGTCAATGAAAAAGCTGAAAATAGGTTTTGTGGGTGTTGGCTGTATCAGCGGCATCTATCTCAAAAACATTCAGAATACCTTCGATAATATAGAGATCGCGGGCATATGCGATCTTGAGCCCGAAAAATGCACCGCAGCGGCGGAAAAATTCAACATTCCCAAGATCTATGGGGATATGTATGAGCTTTTTGCCGATCCCGAGGTGGATATTGTGCTCAATATCACCCGGCCCTACGAGCATTATGAGGTCACAAAGGCTGCCCTTTTAGCAGGAAAGCACGTTTATTCCGAGAAGCCGCTCTCTCCCGATCTTAACGAGGCTCGCGAGCTTTACGCTCTCGCAAAAGAGAAGGGGCTTTATCTCGGCGGCGCACCCGACACCTTCCTCGGTGCGGGAATACAGACGGTCAAAAAGCTGATAGAGGACGGCTATATCGGCCGCGTTATCGGAGGACGTGCGCATATGGCCTCGCGCGGTCCCGAGAATTGGCATCCGGATCCCGAGTTCGTATATCAGTACGGCGGAGGGCCGATGTTCGATATGGGCCCATACTACGTTACGGCATTTATAAACCTTATGGGGCGTGTCACGGAGGTCTGCGGTATGACCTCACGAAGCTTTGAGAGGCGTCCTATAACCAGTGAGAAGAAATACGGAAAGATAATGGACGTAGAGGTTCCAACGTACGTAGAGGGCATTATGCGCTTTGAAAGCGGCGCCATCGCGCAGCTTTTCACCACTTTTGATATTTGCACAAAATCGGGTATACTTTTTGAAATTTACGGTACGGAGGGAAGCATTCGTGTACCCGATCCCAACACCTTCGGCGAGCCCGGTGTTCAGCTTCTTCGCCTCGGCGCGGAGAAATACGAGAATATTCCTCTTGTTCGCAATTACAGCGGTAACAGCCGTGCTCTCGGTCTGGCGGAGATGGCAGAGTGTATTGTGGACGGAACTCTTCACCGCGCAAACAGCGCACAGCAGCTTCACGTTGTTGAAATTATGAGCGCATTCTACAGAAGCAGCGACGAGCATCGCTTTGTCAAGATCGAATCCGATTACGAGCCCGGAAAGCCGATGTCGTTTTACGAGGTTACGGGAAAAACGTACGTCTGATATGAGCAGGAATATTCTTGCCGTAGATATTGGCGGCTCAAAGCTTATGGTCGGTGTCGTGGATCTTAACGGTCGGGTTTGGAAAAAGCTGAAAAGAGAGCTTCCTGCGCGCTATGATGAAAATTTTCTTGTAAGCACCGTGTGCGAAATGGCCGAGGAGCTGGGAGAGGGCGCGTACGAGCTTTGCGGTATATCGGTTCCCGGTATTGCCGATGCCCATAGCGGACAGTGGCTATACGCACCGTTTTCCGGAATTTCGGATTTTCCGATAGCAAGCATAGTTTCGGATAAGCTTGGCGTTATGGCGTTTGCTGACAATGACGTAAATCTATGCGCTCTTGCGGAGAAATATTTCGGAAGCTGCCGCCACACGGAAAATTTTTTGTGGGTCACGGTCAGCAACGGAATCGGCGGCGGGCTTGTGCTTGACGGCGAGCTTTATCGCGGTCGGGACGGTATCGCAGGAGAGTTTGGTCACCTGTCCGTGACAGATCGGGAGGATGCCGTGTGCGATTGCGGGCTTTGCGGATGCGTTGAGGCTGTGGCCTCCGGACGCGCCATTAAGGCGGCATACTTAAAGGAAACGGGGCGGCAGATGAGTGCTAAGGATATTGCCGTTCTTGCCAGGTCGGGAGATAAACCTGCCGCCAAGGTGTATTTTGAGGCGGGATATTATCTCGGTCGGGCCATTTCGTCTGCCGCGAGCCTGCTTAATATAGAACGCGCCGTGCTCGGCGGTGGCGTTTCCATGGATCTTGACCTGCTTTTGCCGGGAATCGACGAGGGTTTGCGGCGGCATTGCTTTGCAAAAAGCGCGGCAGGGCTAAAGATAGAAGGGACAGCGCTTGGATATGATGCCGCCCTCATCGGATGCGCGGCACTTGTAAAGGAGAAAATTGAAAATGGACAGTGTAAAATATTTGTCTGAATATTCGGCCGATCTGAACTCTCGCATTCAAAAAACCGATTTTTCGAAGCTCGGCGAGATCGCTGATCTGATAATTTCCGCACACAGGAAAAATAAGATATATACGGTCGGAAATGGCGGCAGCGCGGCCACAGCCTCGCATATTTGCAACGATCTTTTGAAGGGCTGTGCGGTTGGAGGAAATCCCGGCTTTGACGCCGAGTGCCTTGCCGATTCGAGTGCGATCATCACCTGCCTTGCAAATGATTTTGATTACGAAAGCATCTTTTCGATTCCGCTCGCCACAAAGGCGGTCAGTGGGGATATTCTGATCGCTTTCAGCGGTAGCGGAAACTCTAAAAACGTGCTGAACGCCGCCGTTAAGGCGCGGGAATTGGGTATGACGGTCATCGGGTTTTCGGGACGGGACGGAGGAAAGCTTTCCGCGCTTTGCGATATTATCCTGATCGCTCCGAGCGACAATATGGAGCAGATCGAGGATCTTCATATGATGTACGTCCACGCGCTTTCCTGCTGCATACAAAAGCAATTGAGCAAATGATTTTAACGAGCTCCTCTGCCGAGAGGGCTCCCATTCCGCGGAGAACTGCGGTGAGCTCACCCTTTTTGCCGAGGAAGCGGATTCTTATAGCTTCCGGATCGGCGTTGTCCTCGTTGAGGCATTCCAGAGCCGAGGCTCTGATCTTTTCAAGCATTTCTTTCATGGTTCTATTCCTTTTCTTAAATATTTTTCAAAATAAAAACCGCCCTGCAAAAAGCAGGACGGGAAAAATCTCGCGGTGCCACCTGTATTCCGGACAAAGCCGACACTTTGGGCGGCGGGTAACGGTGCCGTGTCCGTGCGCGCATTTTCTCGCGCAAGCTCGGGAGTGAAGTGCGCCTGCGCTTGCATAACCGCTCTCAGCCACGCGGTCTCTCTGTGATGCAATCTGCGAATTTGCCGTCTCCGTCAACGCTTTTACATATCCCACACATTTATCACAGCTTTTCCGATTTTGCAATAGTTTATGCAAATTTTTTGCTGATTTTAGCAAAATAAAGGTTGATTTACTGCGAATCTAGGGGCATAAAGTCATTTTTGCCTTTCTCTTTTCCTGTATGAAAGCGGGGACTCGCCGAAATGCTCCCTGAATGCTTTTGAAAAATATGAAGAGCTGTTGAATCCGGTTTTTAATGAGATCTCCGTGACCGTATCAGCGGTGTTTGCCAAAAATATTTTGGCTTTTTCCAGCCGATAGGCCAGAACGTAATCGGAAAAACAACAGCCAAAGCTTTTTTTGAAGGCTCTGCAAAAATACCCCGTGCACATATAGAGCCTTGCGGCGGCGGTGGATGAGGAAATGGGACTTCCGTAATTTTCCGATATATAAGCCAGGGCTTTCTGCGAAAAGCTTCGGCTGATCTCACCGCCTCCCCGTTCGGAAAAGTGCCCGTTCTTTTTAAGAACTCCAAAAAGTGTCGACATAGCGCCGATCGCCTCAAGCTCCCAGCCGTTATGACCGCTTTCGCAGGCGAGGCAGCCTTTTTCGATCAGCTCCTGAAGCTCTTTTGCATAGTCAAATTCCCGACTCACGGTCTTCCTTGTGCGGAGCGTGTGATTTAAAAGCCCGTCCTTTACGGAAGCATCCCACAAAAGCGAAAGATCAAAGCAGATGCAGTTGTATGAGATAGGCCCGCTCTCATTTGATTGCGCGCGGTGAACGGAAAATGGCGGTATAATAAGAACGTCGCCTTTTTCTGCGGCGTGGCGCTCTGAATCTATATAAAAATCGATCTTGCCCTCGGTCACAGAGATAAGCTCGATCTCTCCGTGGCAGTGAGATATAACGCTTTTTTGGCCGTTGTCGACGTCGGCTCTGTAGACCGCGAAGGGAATGGTTTTATAGCGCGCTTTGAATTCATCGTTGAACATTTTTTACACCTAAAGTCAATACAGTTATATTTTTCGGTAAAATTAATATATAAAATACAAAATAAGTTCAGTATAATTATAATAATAAATATTCTGTTTGTCAAGGAGAAAAAGACCGATATGAAAAAAACAGCTATTGTATACGGTGCGAGAGAGACCGAGCTTCAAAAAAGGGCTATAGAAGAATTAACAGAGATCCTGCTTGATTGCACCCTTGAGTATCCGGCTTGCGTAAAATACGAAGAGGGAATTGACACCGATGATTTCAGATGTATTTATATAGGGACAAAGCAGAACAATTCTTATATCAAAAGCCGCTCCGTGTCCGGCCTTACGGTTGCGGAATCCTACGCCATATCGGTAAAGGACGGCACGGTGATCATAGAGGGCTTTGACGATGCGGGCACGCTTTACGGCGTTCTTGATTTTTACAATAAATACGTTGCAAAATTCAACCATCCTCATAATGACCGCTATTGGGTCAATTTCTGGGTAGAGGAAGAGATCCCGGATTTTGAGCATATTTCCGCTCCCTCGGTTGCGGAGCGCGGGCTTTGGACCTGGGGTCACGTGATATACGATTATCGCGGATATATTCGCCACATGATGAAGCTGAAAATGAACAGCGTTATTATATGGAACGATTTTGTGCCCGCGAATGCCGCGGAAATAGTAGAATACGCGCATTCCTGCAATATAAAGGTATATTGGGGCTTTGCGTGGCTTTGGGACACGAATTGCAGGCTTTTTTTCCTTGATAAGCTTGACGGCGAGCCCGAAAAGATCCTTCAAAAATACGAAAAAGAATATGCAAATTCGGGCGGTGACGGAATCTATTTTCAGACCTTCACGGAGCTGCGTGAGGATAACGTCAACGGAATTTTGGTTGCCGAGGCCGCGGCAAAATTCGTTAACAAAACAGCTGCGTTGCTTTATGAGAAGTATCCCGGTCTTGAGCTTCAGTTCGGGCTTCACGCCACGTCTGTGAAAAACAGGCTCGAATTTATCCGCGCGGTAGACAAACGGATCAGGATCGTGTGGGAGGATTGCGGCTCCTTCCCGTTTTCATACGTTCCCTTCGACGTTGAAGGCTTTGACGAAACTTTGGATTTTACCAAGAACATTGCGGTTTTGCGCGGAGATGATGACCGCTTCGGGGCAGTAACGAAGGGGCTGGTTAAGCTCGATTGGTCGACCTTCGAGCATTCGGAAGGCTCGCAGTGCATCGGAGTTTGCTCCGAGCATATGAGAAGAAATCGGGTGGAGCGCAAGGCAAGGATATGGAGATGCATTCAAGCCGGTTGGCTCGCCAATGCGGATAAGGCGCACGAGGCAGTCAGAGATATGTGCCGCACAAAAAAAGGCGCGCTTTCTCTGTTCGCCCTTGTGGAGGACGGAATGTTTGAGGAAAATATAATGTATCCCGTTGCGCTTTATTCGGAAATGCTTTGGGACTGCGAAACGGATATAAAGACCTTGGAGACGGAGGTCGCACTCAGAGAGTACGTCAGCTTTGCGTAAAAAAAGGTTCAGCCCATTAGATCGTCACTCTAAAGGACAGTTCTCAAAAATACGGTATATCTCGAAAGAGGTATGCCGTATTTTGCATTTTTGGACACAAATGCAGTGCTTGTCAGGAAAATTGACAAGGTGTAGATGAACTTTCCCCTTGTATTAAATGGATTGTTATCTTCTGAAAATCTTCCTAAAATATTCTCGAAAGCTATTGACAGCAAAAAAAACACATGCTATAATATATCTACGTCCGATATAATAGGAGGGTGATATGGCAAGCATCAAGCAATTTGAAGAGCGTAAGGATAACATTTCTTCCATTGTTTCCTTTGTAAGGATAAATCAAAAGGTTACTCGAAGGGAAATATGCAATGCACTTTCAATGAGTTGGGCATGTGTTTCCGAGCTTGTGGCAATTTTGATAGAAGACGGTATTTTGATCGAATCCGATTGTGGCGCAAGGGCAACATCTGCCGCAAAGGGAAGAAATCCTTCGTATCTGTCGTTAAACGAAAAAAAACATTTCATCGGCGTTGATATTAACGATTCGGGGTTTGCTATTACGTCTCTTTCCATAAACGGTAAGATGATCTCGTCAAAAAAGTGGGAGGCGGAATCTTTCGCTACTGAAGAAGAGCTGGAGCTTTCGATTTGTAAAAAAATTTCAGAGTTTCTGTGTGACAAAAAGAATTGTTGCGGTATTGGTATAGCAATGGAGGGAATAAGATCCAAGGACGGAAGTTTTCGTTATCCGATTGCTGAAGATTGGGTACCGGTTTTCCCACAATTATTTGTTGCCAAGCGTTTTGGATTGCCCGTATCTATCAGACACGACCCCGAATGTGTTCTTTACTCCTTGGCGCATACCTGTCAGGATTGCGTGACGGTAAGAGTGGATAACTGGATCGGCGTTGCGGCTATGAAGCACGGAAAAATATTGGATCTTCCATTGGAGCTTGGTTCGATACGATACGGAAAGAAAAAATTACACAATATTCTTCATAACTGCGCCCAAAGCGGTGACTACTGCGAGATTGCCGAAGCTCTTGGGCGTTCTGTGGGGAACTTGACTATGTTGCTTGGAATTGAAACCTGTTTTTTGGCAGGTGAGATAACAGAATGGCTTGAAGGGTGCAGAGATATATTTGAAGCCGCCTTCAAGGAGGCAAATCCGCGCGGAGAATATAAGATATGCTTTGTGCCGGATGCCTCGGACGGTGCGGCAAGGCTTGCACTGGCAGACTTTCCGGTCTTGCATATTAGTACAAAAGGAGCACCACATAATGAAAGTCAATAAAACACAGTTGACAACCGGTCCGATATTCAAAAATCTTGTTCTTTTTTCATTGCCGTTGGTAATGATCAATATTTTACAAACGCTTTTTCACACCGCAGATACTGCTGTTCTCGGTATTTTAGCAAGTGATGCTGACGTAGCCGCCGTAGGTGCTTGCGGTTCTTTGATCTCTTTGCTTGTTTGTCTTGTTTCGGGATATTCTTCCGCAGCAAACGTAGTCATTTCACGAAGAATCGGTGCAGATGATAAGGAAGGTTCAAGAAGGGCGACGGGCGACGCGTTGGTGTTGGGCTTGCTTTCGGGCGTGTTACTTATGTTGATAGTGTTGGTGTTTTCGAAACCATTTTTAATTATGACGAACTGCCAACCTGAGATACTTTACAAAGCGGACACATATATTAAAATATATTTTCTTGGAATGCCGATCACTATGCTGTATAATTTCAGTGCCTCCATTTTACGCGCGTCGGGAGATAGCGTGCGTCCGATGGTTTATATGATAATTTCCGGCATAGCAAACGTTGGACTGAATTTTGTTTTTGTCGGAGTGTTCAATATGACTGTAGCGGGCGTTGCCATTGCGACCGTACTTTCTAATGCGATCGCTTTAAGTTTGGCTCTTATTGCCCTTTTAAGGGACGGTGAGTACTGCAAGGTTGAGAAGAAAAATTTGCGTTTGAGAAAGCAAGAGACGCTCGAAATGATTGGTATCGGTCTGCCTTCCTGTATAGGTGGCTTGTCGTTCTATTTTGGTGAGACTGTGGTGGTATCTTCTGTCAACTCTATCAGCGTAGATGCGATGACAGCAAACGCAATATCCGCTCAGTTAGATAGACTGAATTATACGGTTGGGGCATCCATAGCAAACGCTATTGGCGTTATGATTTCTCAAAATTTTGGAGCCCGAAATTTTTCCCGCATCAAAAAAACGATGAATATCGGGATGCTTTACTGTACGGCGATCACTATGCTTATAGGTGTTTTGGTGGTTGCTTTTTCGGATTTTTTGATCGGTATTTTTACGGATAGCGAAGCGATCATATCACTTATCAAAGGACGATTGATACTGCTCTGCCTTACAAACTTTATCACCTGCTCTATGGAAGTCCTTTTAAATGCGGTTCGTTCTTTGAATCGTCCGAAAAGTGTTTTGGTTGTGGGAATTGTTTGCGGATTTTTAATCAGAAGTATTTGGGCGTGGTTTGTTTGGCCTATATCCAAAACGTTACCGTTTCTATTTATCTGTTTCCCACTGAGTACGTTTGTCGGATGTATTATTTATTATTTCATTTACAAAGGTGCTATGAAAAAAGAAACCAAAAAGCTTATCAGAGAAAACTAATACCAAATACCGAAAAAAGGTGCTGCGCCAAAACTTTTTAGAAAGTAACCGGCTCAGCACCTTTTTATTTATTAAAAAATATTATTAAAAACTGTCCTTAAGAAGCCACGGCATTGGGCTGAACCTTTTTGCTTCAATGGGGATATGTTGAATGATTTTTTACAAAAAATATCGTAAAACGATAAAAACATCTTGAAAAACGATAAAATATGTGGTATGATATAGGTACAAAAACTTGTGGAGGGAATATGAGGCTTGTTGATATACCGCGTGAGAGCTACGGCACCGTTATTGTCGGCGGCGGCCCTGCGGGGGCGAATTTTGCCCGACTTGCGAATTTCGATGAAGGGAAGGTGCTTCTCATTGACGGCGCGCCGAAAAACGGCAAGGTCTGCGGCGGGTTGATCTCCCCGGACGCCCAAGGCGTGCTTGCGAGATACGACGTAAATCTGCCTACCGATATTCTGGTCTCGCCTCAGCTTTTTTCGGTAAGGACCATCGACCTTGAGACCCGTAGGGTCAGATATTACAAGCGGAATTATCTGAACGTCAACAGAGCGGAGCTCGATAAATATTTTTTGAAAATGGTGCCCGACGGTATTGAGGGCATCACGGCGAGATGCGTTTCGGTCAAAAGAGAGGGGCAGGGCTTTTTGCTGACCGTCGAAAAATCTGGGGTGCGCTATGAGGTACGGTGCGACCGTGTGGTTGGCGCGGACGGTGCATCGTCAGTGGTGCGGTCGAATCTCTTTCCCAAAAAGAAGCTCAAAAAGTACACCGCCATCCAGCAATGGTTTGCCGCTGAGGGGAGCGATCCCTGCTATTCCTGCGTTTTTGACAGCTCGACCTCGGACAGCTGCTCGTGGATCTTTTTCAAGGACGGAATGCTGATCTTCGGCGGAGCATTTGAGGCGCAAGGCTCGCGCGCCGCGTTCGAGGAGCAGAAGCGGAAGCTGGTTCAAATGGGCGCGGTGGGGCGACAGGCATTTGACTCACCCGTCCGTACCGAGGCCTGCCGCGTGGTACGTCCCACACTTTCGGGCGGGATATTTTGCGGAGACGGTGGCGCGTTCCTCATCGGTGAGGCGGCGGGCTTTATAAGCCCCAGCTCACTTGAGGGGATCAGCTTTGCTCTCGAGAGCTCGGAGGCTTTGGCCGATGCCTTTGAGGCTTCGTCCGACAGCCGAAAAATGCTCAAAAAGTACAAGGGTCTGACGCAAAAGCTCCGCGCTAAAGTGGCCGTCAAGTGCTTAAAAAGGCCGTTTATGTATCAAAAGCTCCTGCGGAACGCCGTTATGCGTTCGGGCGTGACCGCAATAAAGCTGAAAACACAAAAAAACAAATAAGAAATTGGAGGTTAATATGACTCGGAAAAATTTGTCCATATGGTTAAAATTCGTCATTATAGGGGTTGGGCTGTGCGGCCTTGCTGTGTATACGATGCTGTTGCCCGACGTGCTTTTTGATATTTTCCCCGACGGCACGACGGCCACGGTTTGGCTCGTCCTTCTCTGTGCCACCGGCTTGCCTTGCTACGCCGTGCTCGTGCTTGCGTGGCTGATCTCGTCCAACATTGGGCGCGATGATTCTTTCTGCACGAAGAATGCAAGGCTTCTTTCGGCAATTTCCTTCCTGGCCGCAGGAGACGCGCTCCTTCTCTTTGTCGGGACCGTAATTCTGGGCGCAATCGACCGCTCAATGCCCACTGTCACCGCCTTTGCTTTGCTTGTGGTTTTTGCGGGGGTCGCCGTGAGCATTGCTTTCGCCGCCCTTTCGCATTTGGTGCTGAAGGCCGCCGAGATGAAGGAAGAGAACGATCTCACAATATGACGTACCGTAAAAGGAGGCAGACGTGGCAAAGAAAATAGTGATCAATATCGACGTAATGCTGGCGAAGCGCAAAATGAGTGTGACCGAGCTGTCCGAGCGTGTCGGAATAACCATGGCTAACATTTCCATCCTTAAAAACGGGAAGGCGAAAGCTGTAAAGCTCTCCACTCTCGAGAAGCTTTGCGAGGTTCTCGACTGCGCGCCCGGGGATATTCTCGGTATTGAAGAAGAATAAATATATAAACCGAAAAACCGCTCTTTCCATCAGGCCTGATAGAAAAAGCGGTTCTTTTTATTTAATTTGTGCGTTTTGGTCTGTGCTAAAGTAGGCAGACCTTCATTTTATTTTTTAGAAGGGAAGCTATCCTTCAGGCCGACGATGCGGTTGAAGGTGCCGGGGAGCTTGGTGTCGACGCAGAAATAGCCGGTTCTGACGAACTGGAACTTGTCACCGGGCTTGGCGTCGGCCAGCGAGGGCTCGACCATAGCGCCGTCGAGCTTTGTCAGCGAATTTTCGTTCAGGAAGTCAAGGTAGGTCTTGCCCTCGGGAACGTCGGCGGTGTTTTCAATGTTGAAAAGTCTGTCGTAGAGCATCAGGCTTGCGGGCTTTGCGTACTTTGCGGAGAGCCAATGGATGGTGCCCTTGATCTTGCGGCCGTCGGCGGGCATACCGTTTCCGGTCTCAAGGTCGGCGGTGGCGTGGATGCACTCGATGCTTCCGTCCTCGTTCTTCTCGATGCCTGCGTACTTGATGATGTAGCCTCCCATAAGGCGAACCTCGCCGTCGGGCTTCAGGCGGAAGAACTTGGGGGGCGGAACCTCGGCAAAGTCATCGGCGTCGATATAGATCTCGCGGGTCATAGGCACGTTGCGGCGGCCAAGCTCCTCCTTCTGAGGATGGTTCGGCAGAGAGATCATCTCCTCGCAATCCTCGGGGTAGTTGTCGATAATGACCTTGATGGGGTTGGCAACGGCAATGCGGCGCAGGGCGTTTTCGTTCATCTCGTCGCGGACGCAGGCCTCAAGCTGACGGATATCAACGGTGTGGTCGGTGTTGGTAACACCCGCCTCGCGGACGAAGGTGAAGAGCGCACCGGGAGTGTATCCGCGGCGGCGCAGACCGCACAGAGTGGGCAGACGGGGATCGTCCCAGCCGTCCACGTGACCTTCCTCGACCAGCTGACGGAGGTATCTCTTGGACATGACCGTATAAGTGATGTTCATACGGCCGAACTCCCACTGGTGGGGCTTCTTTTCAAATCCGATCTTGTCCACCACCCAATCGTACAGCGGTCTGTGGTTACGGAACTCGCTGGAGCAGAGAGAGTGGGTGATGCCCTCAAGGGCATCCTGAATGGGATGGGCGAAATCGTACATAGGGTATACGCACCACTCGTCGCCCTGACGGTGATGGTGGATATGCTTGATGCGGTAAATGACCGGATCGCGCAGGTAGGGATTGTCGGAGGTGGGGTCGATCTTGGCGCGCAGAGTGCGTGCGCCGTCCTCGAACTCACCGTTTTTCATGCGCTCGAAAAGCTCAAGGTTTTCTTCAACCGAACGGTTACGGTAGGGGGATTCCTTGCCTGCAACGGCGCGGTCGGTGCCCTTGTAATCGGCCAGATCGTCCTTTGAAAGATCGCAGACGTAGGCGTCGCCCTGCTTGATGAGCTGTACGGCGAACTCGTAGCACTTGCCGAAGTAATCCGAGCCGTAGAACACGCCGCCCGTGGGGGTCGCGCCCAGCCACTCAAGGTCCTCGCGGATGGAGCGGACGAACTCGTCGCTCTCCTTTGCAGGGTTGGTGTCATCGTAGCGGAGGTTGAAAAGTCCGCCGTATTTCTTGGACACATCGGTGTTGATGCAGATAGCCTTAACCGAGCCTATGTGAAGGTAGCCGTTGGGCTCGGGCGGGAATCGGGTGTGGATCTCGTCGGCGCGGTAGGTGCCGTTCTCGATCTCACTGTCGATTATATCGTGAATAAAATTGCTGTTTTTGATCTCATCCATAATGAAAATCCTCTTTTAGCCCTTAAGATTTGTAAGCATTGCGTTGATTCTTGAGAAGGTGCGCTCCTGACCCATGATCTGCATGACCGTGTAGAGGTCGGGGGCGTTTGCCTTGCCGGTCACAGCCACGCGGATGAACATACTGACGTCGACAACGCTGCCGCCGAAGGCCTCGGGGTTGGCCTTATAAGCCTTCATATCCGAAGCGAAGCCGATCTTATCGGCGATGGCCTTGACCTTGGTGAACCACTCGTCCGAGGTGTCGGCGTGGTTGTAGCCCGCGGTGAAATCGGTCAGAACTGTCGAGATGACCGAGCCGTCGAATTTTTCGGGATAAGCATCGACGATCTCGAAATACTTATCGTAGAAGAACTTCATATAGTCGCGAAGCTCGACCCAGGTGCCGTAGTCCTTGCGGGGCTTTTTGCCGCCGCGGCCGATGGAGACGATGGCCTTTGCATAGTCGGGATCGGCGGCCAGCTCTGCGGCGAACTCGGGATCAAACTCTGCCGCCCAGCCGTAAAGTCCGTCGTAGACCTCGTCGGCGGTCATACGGGAGATGACGTTCTTCGAAACGTCGTTGAGCTTGCTGAAGTCGAAGAGGCAGCCCGAGACCGACATTTTTTTGATGTTGAAGGGGAACTCCTTGTAGTCCTTGTCGGGGTTCTGCATTCTCCACTCCTCGTAGTTGGAGTTGAGCAGGGTCATAACGTACTCGCAGACGGCGCGGGGGCAGTAACCCATACCGGTGTAATCGTCCATATTCGCGCCCATATCGCGCTTGGAGAGCTTCTTTTTGTTGCCGTTCTCGTCAAGGCGCATGATCTGTGCGATGTGCATATACTTGGGCGTCTTGAAGCCGAGGTAGCGGAAAAGCTGCAGGTGCTTTGCAAGGCTGGGGAGCCACTCCTCGCCGCGTATGACGTGGGTGGTGCCCATCAGGTGATCGTCCACAGCGTGGGCGAAGTGGTAGGTGGGGATTCCGTCGGACTTGAGCAGGACGAAGTCCTCATCGTTCTCGGGGATCTCCATATTGCCCTTGACGAGGTCGGTGAACTTGACCTTCTTCTCGGGGTCGCCGTCGGCGAGAATACGGAGCACGAAGGGATCGCCCGCCTTCAGGTGAGCTTCCACGTCCTCAATGGTAAATTCGCGGCGGGCAAGCATCTCGGCCTTTCTCTTTTCGGCCTCGGCCTGCCAATCTATATTCTTGATCTCTTCCTTCTTATTGACCTGCTGAAGCTCCTCAAGCTCCTCCTCGGTGGTGAAGCAGGGGTAGGCGCGTCCCTCACGGACGAGCTTCTTGGCAAAAACGTGATAGATAGCTCCGCGAGTGCTCTGCTTATAGGGGCCGTACGCTCCGCGGTCGCAGATCTTACCGTCCTCACCGAGGATGGCGCCCTCGTCGAAGGCGATGCCGTAGGTTGCAAGGGTCTTGATAAGTCCCTCGGCTGCGCCGGGAACCTCGCGCTTTGCGTCGGTGTCCTCGATTCGGAGGTAGAGCACGCCGCCGCTCTGGTGGGCAAGTCTTTCTGCCACGGTGGTGGGGAACAGACCGCCGAAGTGAACGAATCCCGTGGGGCTGGGGGCAAAACGGGTGACCTTTGCGCCCTCGGGCAGGGATCTCTGAGGATATTTTGCCTCAAGCATCTCGGGTGTATCGGTTACATCCGGAAAAAGCAGTTCTGCAAGATAATTGAAGTCCATATATATCTCCTAAAATGATTATCAAGAATTGTATATGTTATAAACGGCGTCGGAAAGCTTGGCCGCCTCGCCGTGCCCGGGATAGATCATCAGGCTTTCCTTTTCGGCAAGGGTAGTGAACTTGATTAGAGTGTAGTGCATTTTGTCGGTGTTTCCGCCGTAGAGGTCGCATCTGCCGTATCCGTTGGCCATAATGGTGTCGCCCGTGAAAAGCAGATTGGCAACGCGATAGCACACAGATCCTCCTGTGTGACCGGGGGTATGCATAACGGTAATGGTTTTCTTGCCGACCTTTACAGTGTCACCCGAAATGAGCATTTTATCGGGGGGTAGGAAGTCCTTTGATACACCCACAAGGGGCAGGGAAGCGTTCTTTGCTCCGTCAGAAAGGAGCTCGGCGTCATCTGCGTGAATCATGACCGGCGCATCGGGGTTGGCGGCACGCAGGCGTTCGAGGCCCAGAATATGGTCGAAATGTCCGTGGGTGAGAAGTATTGCCGTGAGCTTAAGATTTTCTGCCTCAAGGGTCTTCATGATCCAGGCGGCGGGTGCGCTGGGGTCGATGACCACGGCCTCGCCGTTGTCGGAAAGAACGTAGCAATTTGAAGCGAATGATCCGGGGGTGATTCGGGAAAGTTTCATAGGTGTACCTGGCTTTAGATTAATATTAATTTAGTATACCATATTTTTGCAATTTTGTCTACTGATTTTTTAAATAAAAAATAAAAAAAAGAAGAACCCGATAGTGTCATTTTGACACTATCGGGTGAAATTCTTGGATTACTGAGCGTCGTCAGCGGGAGTTTCTTCCTCTTTCTTCGGAGGCTTGGTCTCCTCATCTACGATGAAGCCGTACTTGCGGCCGTAGGATTCCCAATCGGAGTAGGATACCTTCTTGAGATCTCTGTAGCCAAAGTAGGTGGAACCGATATCACCGAGCTTGTCGGATGCAATGTATGCGTCCTGGTTGTAGAGGATCGGGATAACGGGCATATCCTTGATCAGCAGCTCCTCAGCCTCATGGAGATACTTAGCTCTGTCGGCAGTGGACTGTGCGGTATAAGCCTTCTTGATCAGGGCGTTGTATTCCTCGCTGTTGTAGCCGGAAACATTGGGCTTGAGCTCGTAGTCAACGGTAGGATTGTAAGGATCGTCGGGAGTTACGTCGAGATCATTACCGGTGTACTGGAGTGCGAAGGGAGCGAGAACCGAAATGGGTGTAACTGCGGTTGCGACGATATCCTTTGCGATGACCTCGAAGTTACCTGCGGCAAGAGCCTCGGCATAAAGGTCGTCTCTGATATCGGCCTGAACCTCACCGGTCTCGTCAACCTCATCGGACTTCTTCTTCTCAACTCCGAGATAAACGATATCAACGTTGAATTTGAGAGATCTCCAAGCCTCGGCAACAGCCTCGGCAACAACTGCGTGAACCTCGTCGCCTTCGCGAACGGAAATGCTGAAGGAATAATCTGCGGCGTTGATGCCTGCGGTCTGGAGAAGAGCCTCGGCGGCAGCCTTATCTGCACCGGAGCTGATCAGATTGGCCTTGGCCTTGGAGCGGAAGGTTGTACCGGAGGAATTCTCCTCGAACACGCCGAGAGGAACGATTCCGTCGGCTGCTTTGGCGAATACGACGCTGTTGGCGATTGCCTTTCTGTTGATCACCTTTGAAAGTGCCTGACGCACCTCGGGTATTGCGAAGAGGGCAACGCCGTTCTCCTCGCCGGCCTTGGTGGACTTGATCAGAGCGTTCTGGTTGAGATAATATGTATGGGTGGAGAGTTCATCGGTAACGGTAGCCTTGCTCTTGTATGCGGAGCGGTAGGACATTGCGATATCGCCGACGTAGAGAACCTGACCGGCCTTGTACATCTCCATCTGCTCCTCGGCTGTCTTGGTATAGTCGATGATAATTCTGTAAGGAGTTACGTTCTTGTCAACGGCATCCACGGTTCTGTTTCTGAAGTAGTAGCTGTTTCTCTCGAGAATGAGCTGCTGATCACCCTCCTCGTAGGAAACCTTTCTGATGATGAACGGACCGCTGTAAACGCTGGTAACGGGCTTCTTCGCCCAGTCGGGGTTCTCATCAACGATGTCCTCACGGAGAGGAACGAGAGCGGGGCTGGCCAGATTGAGCTTGAACTGCTCGAAGTCGGGCTTGCGCTCGAAGGTAAACTCAACGGTTCTGGAGTCGACGGCCGAGATACCGACAGCATCGATGGTAAGGTCACCGTGCTTGACAGCCTCGGCGTTCTTGATGTCCATAAGGAGAGCCGCGGCCTCAAAGGAGGTCTCAACGCGCAGAGCGCGCTTGAGGGAGTAGATAACGTCCTCAGCGTCAAGGGTCATGCCGTCGCTCCAGCAGGTCTCCTTGAGCTTGATGATCATCTTGTATTCCTGAATATTGTCGTCGCTCTTGGTCTCGACGGACTCGACGAGGTCGTTTTCAACGCCACCGTCTGCCTTTACCTTGAAAAGACCCGAATAAAGCAGGCTGACGACTTTCAGCTGAGCCTCATTGTTAAAGGCGTGGAGAGGGTCATAGTCATAAACTTGTTGTGTGAGATACATTTGCAGATACGGGCCTTTGTAGGAGAGGTCAACTTCTCCGCAGGATGCGAAGAGAGGCAGAGCCGTAAGGACCATAACAAGGCAGAGCGCAAATGCAAGCATACGCTTCTTCATTTTTGTGTATCCTCCTTGGATTGTGTGTCGGGCATCGCCCGCTGATGGGGGTATCGTTACACTATATTATAACATAAAAGTTCCCGTTAATCAACGATTAATCGGATAAGCTTTCAATTTCGGCTGTTTGCACAATTAATTTTCTAAAAACTGTGCATTTTAACATAACAAAAAGTGGAAAAATAAGTTGTCTTCCTTCGGGAACAATATAATTATGCCACTGTTTTTGTAAAAAATGGAAAAAAATGTTTATTGGAGACTTGCGATGGAAAAATATGTCAGAACCGATCTTGCCTGTGAGATGCGTGAGGTCGCTTGTGAGAGTAGGCGGACCGTGTCCGAAAAGGTGGGCTCGGATGGCTTCCGCGTGATAAGAACCGACACAGAGGAGCAGGGCCGTTGCCTTGCCGTGGTCTGCGGAAACATGGGCGAGCTTGACGATGAGGAAGCTTCGTCTCTTGCACTGTGCGTGGCGCGTGAGCTGGGTGAGCTTGTTGAGCTTGAGGTGCAAAAAAAACGGGACGGTAATTTTCGCGTTCTTGTGGCAGGGCTGGGTAACGCGTCCATGACCGCCGATGCCATCGGCCCGTCCGCGACCTCGCGAGTGACGGTCACAGGTCATCTTGCCAGCCTTGAGCCCGAGCTTTTTCGGAAGATCGGCTGCTGCCGGATCTATGCTGTCACACCCGGGGTGCTTGGAGAGACGGGAATGGAGGCGCTGGAGCTGATCAGAGGGGCGGTCGAGTCCGTGAAGCCCGACCTCGTGGTGGCGGTTGATGCTCTGGCGGCTCGGTCGGTGGAGCGGCTTTCGTCAACTGTTCAAATGTCAACGGGTGGCATCAGACCCGGCTCGGGTATCGGCAACCGCCGAAGCGAGATTAGCAAAAAAGCGCTCGGTGTGCCCGTTATATCCGTGGGCATCCCCACGGTAGTCGATTCCTCGACCCTCGTTTACGATGCGCTGAAAAGCGCGGGCTTGCCCGAGCCCGAGGGCGAGCTTGCTGAGCTTCTTGAGCGGGGCAGAGGATTTTTTGTCTCGCCCAAGGACTGCGACGTGATCAACCGCCGAGCCGCCTGCATACTTGCAAACGCCATCGACCTGACCTTCGGTATAAATCGCGATCACCGTGAATATAATTGAGCGAACAGCCGAAAGGAGAGATTAAGGATGGATCTGAAAAACAGCGATACTCGCCTTTTCCTTGCCGAAAAAAGCGAGCCCGACGGGGCTGACGGGCGCGATCGGAAGAGCGAAAAAAAGCCGAGGGCGTATCTTATGTACTGCGTAATGACCCTTTCAGTAATGCTTCTGACCTTGGCCTTCGCCGCCACAGAGCTGTTTGCCGTCTTTTTCTCGGACGTATATCCCGAGCGCTTCGTGATGTCCAAGCTCTTTGGGGCGGAGGCCGAGTCGGGCAAGAATTTTTTTGAACTGATGCTTGAGCAGAGCTTCTGCGATCTTTCCTTCGGCGGCAAGCCTACCGCTCCGCCCGAAACCACCGTACCGCCCGTGCCGCCGGAATCGTCGGTTCTGCCCGAGGACACGGCGATGCCCGACACGTCAGTGCCGCCCGAGACCACCGAAAAGCCGCAGGAAACCGTTCCCGATGTGCCACCTGCACCCCCCGACGGGATGATGCCCGTGATCGGTATGGATCTCAGCCTTTCGCATTTCGGACTTGATTATATTCACAACACAAGCGCAAAAAGTCCCGATATGTCAAGCCTTGCGGGGATCTCGCTATCCACCGATCTGTCGAAGATCTATCCGTCGGATGCGCCGCTGGTGCTTATAGTCCACACCCACGGAACCGAGGCATACAGTGACCCCGCCGCACCTTGGTACGATCCCGAGCGCGAGGTGGCGAGGTCCTCGGATAAGAACCAAAACGTGGTACATATAGGTCGGCTGATGGCCGATATTCTGAACGAAAACGGGATATCGACAATTCATTGCGACGTGATGCACGATGCGGAGTCCTACAGCGGCTCCTACGAGCGGAGTGCCGAGACGGTCAAAAAGTATCTCTCGCAGTATCCTTCCATTAAGTATATAATAGACGTTCACCGCGATGCGGTGGTCAAGTCGAGTGGTGAGCTCGTCGGCGCGGTCTGTGAGACCGAGCTTGGTCGGTGCGCACAGATAATGGCGGTCATCGGAACGGGCGAGAGCGCGGGGATCGACACGGGCTACACCGAAAACCTCGCGCTGGCGCAAAGACTTCGGGAAAGGCTGAACGGGATCGCCGAGAATCTTTCACGCCCTACCTGCCTGCGCCCCTCGGCCTACAATCAGCAGTACGGCGCATTTTCCATCCTGCTTGAGATGGGCGCGGCAGGGAACAGCCTTGCCGAGGCCGAGCTCGCCGCCCGCTACGCCGCCGAAGCCCTGTGCGATATAATCAAAGGCAAATAAAAGCGAGTTCGCCGACAAATCGGAGTTTATTTGAAAGATTTTTTTCGAGAACCTTCTTGCAAGAAGGTTCTCGAGCTCTCCAAGAAACTTTAATGCATTGGTTAATTTAAACGGGCAGTTTATCCTTCAAAATTTGCTCGGTCGCAAATTTTGAGTGATTATTTCGGCTAAAGTTATCGCGCTCTCGCAGGCGCGCAGTCCGGTGAAAACTCCTCCTGGCGCGCCCTTTCTAAATATTACGA
>JAFTOB010000153.1 GCA_017451545.1 Clostridia bacterium
ATACCTATGATAACGCTTGCGATACGACCTGTAACGTGTGTAACGCAACGAGAACGATCACTCACGATTACAGCAAGCTAGAAAAGAACGATACCGAACACTGGTACGTATGTAGCGTATGCGGAAGCGAAAAGGCAAACAGCAGAACAGGACACTCCGGCGGCACGAAGGACTGTCAGCATAAGGCAGAATGTGCAACCTGTGGACAGACCTACGGCGACTTTGGTGACCACGCATACGATACGACGGTGTGGGTGAGCGTTGGCGACCTCAACCACGCACACAAATGTAAGCATTGCGACGCTTATACTGACGAAACAGAGCATTTCTCGTTAGATGAAGCAACTTGCACAGAGGATAAGCTTTGCGACGCGTGCGGTCATAAGATGGCTGATGCTCTCGGATTCGAGTTAAATAACGTTGTCTACAAGATTTTGACCAATGAGGAAGGAAATTACACGGTTGAGGTATACGGAAACACCTTGACCGAGGCGACCGATGTCACGATTCCCGCAACAGTGATAAGCGAGGGCATCGAATACCTGGTAGTATCCATTGGTGAGAATGCGTTCCGTAACAACGGCTATATAACCGGCGTATATATTTCCGAGGGTGTTATCTCGATCGCCAAGAGTGCATTCGAGAGCTGCTCCGAGCTTAAATACGCAAATTTGCCGGAGAGTATAGAAACGCTTGGAATTGGTGTGTTTTGTAATTGTGCACAGCTTTCATATGTCAATATTCCGAGCAACGTTAAGGTGATCGAGGAGTGGACCTTTAACGGATGCCATGTGCTTGAGGGCATTACCATTCCCGACGGTGTTACTCATATAGGCTATCGAGCATTCT
This sequence comes from Clostridia bacterium, assembly GCA_017451545.1. Classification (GTDB taxonomy): domain Bacteria; phylum Bacillota; class Clostridia; order Oscillospirales; family CAG-272; genus RGIG3994. The sequence goes on from JAFTOB010000153.1 coordinate 850, forward strand.
ATAATTGCTTCACGTTAACAGATATTACCGTTCCGTATTCGGTTGAAGCAATCGGCAATTATGCATTCTACGGCTGTACGGGACTTGAGCAAATGACAATTCATGCTCAAAAGGCAACGATAGGGAATAATTCTATTCCCACAGAGGTAGGAACTGTTTATTGTGACGGAGCGGAGTCCACCGTTGCAGAATATTGTGCAAGGAACGGCGTAACTTATTATACTCACGAGGGTGAGCACGTAGATAAGAACACCGATCACGCTTGTGATTACGGTTGCAGTATAACGATAGGAGTATGTGAGGATAGCGATCTTGATCACGAATGTGATTACGGTTGCACAAAGACATTCGGTGGGCATGCAGATGGCAACGATGGCGATCACTTCTGCGATTACGGTTGTCAAGAGGTAGCAGACAGCGGATGCTACGATTCCGGGCCTGTTGACGGAAGCTGCGATGAATGCGGTGCACCCATAGAGCATGATCATACGGGCGGTAACGCAACGTGTACTGAAAAGGCGGTATGCATGATCTGCGGTCAGTCTTACGGCGAATTCGCAGAGCATACCTTCGGCAACACTTGGGAATACAAGGATGCTACGGGACAAGCTCACGTATGTACCGTGAAGGGATTTAACGAACACGATGAGATCAAGGCTCACACGCCGAACATCCCTGCTGCAACCGAAGAATCCGCACAGTATTGCACGGCTTGTCAGTATCAGATGGCGGCACAGCTTAACCACACTCATAGCCCTGCAACCGAATGGACGTCTAACGCAACGCATCACTGGAAGGCTTGCGGAGGATGCGACGAGCATCTCGAAGAAGCTCCTCACAGCTACGATCCGAACAATGCTTGTGACACCACCTGCGAGGTTTGTAACGCAGTAAGAGAGGTTTCTCACGACTTCACTGGCGAATGGCAAAAGGATGCAAGCGGACATTGGCACGTATGTACGAAGAACGGATGCTCCGTAACCGATACCAAGCAGAATCACGTATCGGCAGGCGCGGCTACAGAAACCGATCCCGAGGTATGTAGCATCTGCGGATGGCAGATCGCACCGGCTCTCGGACATATCACGCATACTCCCGAAGCAGAGTGGCAGAAGAACGAAACTCATCACTGGCACGAATGCACAGGCTGTGACGGTCAGGAACTTGATAAGGCTGCTCACAACGACGGCAATAACGACGGCTCTTGCGACACTTGCGGATACGCAATGGGAACAACGCCTCCTCCGCATACTCATAGCCACGGTTCGACTTGGGTAACCGATGCAAACGAGCATTGGAACGAGTGCGAATGCGGCGACAAGGCAAACAAGGCAGCTCACGTCGACGACAACGGTGACAACAAGTGTGATACCTGTGATTACACAATGCCTGCACACGATCCCGACACTCCTCCTGTCGATAATCCTCCTACGGACGATAACGACGGTCTTGGAACGGGTGCTATTATCGGCATCGTAGTAGCGGCAGTTGCAGTCGTAGGCGGCGGTGGATTTGCAATCTTCTGGTTTGTTATCAGAAGGAAAAGAATATAAAACACAATAAAAGAGCCTGCGATTTAGCACAGACCCTTTGAACAACAAAGAATGGCGGTGGGCTTCGGCTCACCGCTTATTCTATACCTTTTTTCAAAAAACACAAGCAATCCTCACTCTATGATATGAGCGAGAAACATAGAATATTCAAGCAATTTAATAACTACGTGGTCATCTTCCGCTACCCCTTGGACGAGCCACGCCTATCTTTCAAATGCAAGGAGGTAAAAATATATGCGTTGGGTGAACGGCGCATCGCTACTCATCACGAGTAGCGATTATAATCAAGCGACAAAGGCGTAAATCTACATAAACAACTGAATACAGAAGCTCAAAATGCTTTTATGGCTCGGCATCACGACGACCTTTTGTAAACGCTCTCGGACGAGCAACGTGATATTTTTGAGCGGTTCGATGATTGTTGGAGCGAATATGCGAGTCTTGCGGAAGAAGCAATATTCGTGTATGCGTTTCGGCTTGGGGCGCAAATGACCCTTAATGCCTTGCACGGTGGCGGTGAATAAATGCACCATTTCCGCTTTCGGTAGTTAATTGTATCAACGAACGGGTTATTACACAAAAAATCCGCATTCTTTCGAATGCGGATTTTTTATCCAAGCCATATCATCACCGCTCAGAGCGTGGTGATATCATCAGCCCCTTTGGGACTGCATCACATCACGCGTCGGCGTGTATCTTAATAGAAAGATGTACAGCCCGGACAATAGCCCTTCCGCGCCAAAACTAAACAAAATGAAAACACGATTAGTGGAAGAGTTAGATAAGTTGTTGTAATATAATCAAAAAGCACTTGCTCTCGCAAGTGCTTTTTCAACGAAATTTGCCTGCTTCAACGCAGCCCAATATTTCACTTTACAAGCGCTCCAAAGTATGCTATAATAAAATTAGAAAGGCGGTAGGGAATATGAAAGACTTTTATAATTGCATAGAAAATCGAGTTGTTTATCCTATTTTGATCAAAAACAACAAAAAATCCTATTTAACACTGTATTATTACACAGAGTGTTACGATTCGATTTTACAAAAAGATACTAAAAATCTCTTTTATTTTGGGTCAAAAGAGGAAATGGATCTCTTCTGCAAAATCAACGAATTGACAATCGAAAGTGATATTCTTGAATACGACTTTGACACGCCTATCTCAAATCCGATCGATTACAAGCGTGTTCTTGAAAATTGGAATTTACTAAACTCCATAGCAAGCACTTTGGGTATGTTCTTTGAAGGAGATATAAAAAAATACACCAAGCTTTACGACTTACTATTCAGGTTGAATACCTCCGTAGAGCCAATCCCCAAAACATACGATGTTGGTGATCAATATTTAGGTTTGATATTAAAAGTTTTCAGAAAAAAGGATCGATTTCTTGAAAGATTTGAGTTATATAGCGAGTAAAATATGTTGGAATTTTTTTGCCAATACGTCTCAAAACAAAAATCCCCCGTCAGGGGGGATTTTTGTTTTATCATTTTCTCATCTCCGCAAGTATCTGCTTGAGGAGATCCTCCGTGGTGGGGTTGGCCTCGCGGTCAAGGCGAGCCTGCTCCTCGGCGGCCGCCTTTTCGGCTGCGGCGGCTTCATCGGCAAGGCGCTTCTTCTCGGCAAAGTAAGCTTCAACGGCCTTCTTGTCGCGGATCTTCACGCCGGCGGCACGAAGCTCTTTTCTTTCGTTACGGTCAAGAGTCTTTTCTGCTATCATCTGAGCAAACTCTTTATGCTCGGCGCGAAGCTTGTTTATAACTTTAACAATAGTAAACAGTACCAGCGCTATCAGCAAAAAATTAATGATCGCCTGTATAAATGATCCCCAATCTATATATATCGAGTTGGCAAAATCGATCTCGCTCGTAGGGTTTCCATCGGCGTCCTTTATATACTCCCACGGCTTAAGCGGCGTATAGAGCTCGCTGAGGGATTCTGCATTAAAGAGTGTGGCCAAGACCCAGTTGATAATGGGCTTGAGAATATTATTGCTCAGGGCGTTTACGATGGCGGTAAAGGAGCTGCCAACGAGAACACCGACGGCCATGTCGACCACGTTTCCGCGCGTTATAAATTTCTTGAATTCACCTGTAAATCTTTTCATAATAATAACCTTTCTTGTGTTTTTAGACAAGCTATATTATACACTCTTTGTCGCAAAAAGTCAATATAAAAAGAGGCGACTTGTGCCGCCTCTTTAAGGTTTATCAGTTTTTCTTGAGCTCTACAAGGATCTGCTTGAGAAGGTCCTCGGTGGTGGGGTTGGCCTCGCGGTCAAGTCTTGCCTGCTCAGCTGCTGCAGCTGCTTCAGCCGCCGCTGCCTCGTCTGCAAGTCTCTTCTTCTCTGCGAAGTAGGCTGCAACTGCTGCCTTGTCGCTTCTCTTGATACCGTTGGCCTTAAGTTCCTTCTTCTGGTCCTTGGTCAGCTTGCCTTCCTTAGCTTCCTTGCCTTCTTCCTTGACCTTGTTAATGAACTTAACGATGCAGAAGAGAACAAGTGCGATAAGGATGAAGTTGATGATCGCGTTGATGAAGGAGCCCCAATCTATGTAGATCGAGTTTGCAAGGTCGGCAACGCCTGTATCGACAGTACCGATAACCTCGCCTGCTTCATTGAGCACATCCTCCTGAAGGTTGACTCTGTTAAGGAAGGTGTACATCTCGCTCAAAGGCTTGTCTCCCATAAACAGCATAAGGATCCAGTTGATAATGGGCTTGAGAACAAAGTTGCTGAGACCGTTGACTATCGCGGTGAAGGAACTACCGACGAGAACACCGACGGCCATATCAACCACGTTGCCGCGGGTGATAAATTTCTTGAATTCGCCAAAAAACTTTTTCATAAGAATCTCCTTATTGAATTTGATAAGAGTATTATACATCCAAAATACAAAAAAGTCAAGAGATTGTCGTTTTTTATTGACGAAACATATAGAAATATGGTAAAATATATTAAAATATAAAAAAAGAAAGAATTTTTTGCGAGGTTTTCGGATTTTTTTCGACATATATAATAGGGATAAAATATCTTTATTATAGGAGAGCAATTATGAGTGACAAAACGAACAAGACAGCAAAGGTACTTCCCGATGAAAAGATCGTCCAGATGTATTGGGACCGAAACGAAAAAGCCATCGAGGCAACTGACGACAAGTATGGAAAATATCTCTATACCATCGCTTACAATATAGTTCACGATACTCTTGATTCCGAGGAGTGTGTTAACGATACTTATCTCGGCACGTGGAACAGTATTCCACCGCACCGTCCAAATGCGTTTCAAGCCTTTCTTTCAAAGATCGCGCGCAATATCGCCGTTGACAAATACCGCGAGAAAAAAGCCGATAAGCGCATTCCTTCCGAATTTCTCGTTTCGCTGAACGAGCTTGAAGGATCGATCCCCGTAACACCGTTGCCCGAGGAAGAAACTGCCATCGAAGAGATCGCTAATATTCTTAACGGATTTTTACGCTCTCTTGATGCTCGCGACGAATTCATCTTTATTTGCCGATATTATTATTCGGACCATATCTCCAATATTGCCCAAATGGTTGGGCTAAGTGAAAGCACCGTATACAGATCCTTAGCTGATATTCGCGACAGACTTCGGGCACTCCTTGAAGCGGAGGGACACACAGTATGAACCAAAAGAAAGAAACGATCATCAAGATACTTTCTAAAATAGACGGCGATATCATCGAGCGAAATTCGGTAAAACGGTATGCGCTGATGAATCGCAAAGCCCCAAAGCGAAACAAGTTCGCCGCTGTTATAGCATTGGCGGCGGCTTTTGCCGTGCTCGCTTCGTTGCTCTTGATGATTTTGATCACTAATATATCACAAACGCCTACAATTCCCGATGACACCACAACCCTGTTGCCTCCTGGCACTGTGCGCGCTCCGCGATACACCGGAATGACCGCAAGTTCAGCGATCAGTACGGGTGAAACTGTATACGGAGACGGTATTTTTAAACTCTCATCTATTTCTGAAGTACCGTCCACGCCCGATGTTAAGCCGGAAAACGATCTATATTACGCAAAGACCAATGAGGACGTTTTCATTACCATCCACTTTGATAACCCCGACAACTGCAAGATAATGTCCTTTATGCTCAACGGTATTCCGTATGCCGATTATATGTTTGAGTACGGCTCTGATATGGAGAACATTATTATAAAAGTCAACGTTGGCGATAAGGTCGGAATCATTGATTACACAATCGATGCCATTCAGTACGCCGATCGAGACGAGCTCAAATACGTTGTTATGGCCGGTGACCCCACACTTTCAATCTCGGTTTCGCCTGCGGAGCTGCCGTATGCGGATATCTCGGGCGAGGTGATCGGCCCCAATCACGTGGAATTCGATATCAATATAGTTGACTCTTACGGAATAATCAAGGAAACGGGCGGCAACGTCAAGGTTGTTCTTTATCGCGGATCTGACGTTATCACGAGCGAAGATATTGACCCCAACACCGCAACTCACGTAAGGTTCGACGGATTGATCCAAACTATCGAGTACAGGTATGAGGTTATTTGCACTTATAACGGATTTGATGAACTTGGTTTTTCAGATCGCACAGTCCTTGAAAAAAGCTTTACTGCGGAAAAGGCCGTGCAAATATCAAACGTGGTTGTGACATATAACAGCGTGACGTTTGATATTCTTTGGAATGAAGATTTTCTGTATGAAAAGAAGTTAGCTTCGCTTTCGCTGTTCCGTGATAACGAAAAGATCATGGATCTGCCGGACAAACCGACGTCGGTAGAGGGATTGAGATCCGATACGGAATACACGCTTGTGGCGACGTATCTGATAAACGGAATCCCCACGACCGAGTATTATACCTTTAAAACAAAAACAACAGCGGTTCCGAGCATCCTTATACTTGCCACGAGCCGAAGTGTATCAGAACTGTCGTTTAATATCATACTCAACGATCCAAACAAAACAGTCAAACAAAAGAGTGTCGAGCTTATGCTCGGTGATAAGGTGATTGCTTCCACCGATAAATTCGGCGACGTGGTATTCTCGGGGCTCCAAAGCAATACGCAGTATACCCTCAAGGTAAGTGCTGCGTATGATCTCGGGGACGGAAGCGGCGAAAAGAAATTGACGGAATACGTTCGTTCGGCCGTGACCAGTAGCGACGCTCTTGTGGCCGAGATAGTCATTGAAGGCGACGATTCGCCCATCTACGTCGGCAAAAGTGAATTCAAAACGCTCTTTTCACCACAATCAACCGGAAATATAACGGCATCCGAAAGGCTTGCCGGCAAGAATTTCACCATAAATATTTTGACCGATCTGGAGCTCGGCGACGCGCAGTGCAGCTTCTGGGTATCTCCCGGGAACACGGTTATAATAAACGGCGATCCTTACGGAAACGGCGTAAATTTCAAGATCACGGGCAACAGTAACATGAACCCGACCCTTCGTGCTCACAGTACGGTCGGTACTCTGCCGACCGCCGCCGAGTTAGGCAACCGGGGCACCGTAATATTCAAAAATTTGGATTACGTGAAAGAAGGTAACCAAGCCTTTCAATATTACAGCGGTGTCGCGGTCGAAATAATTAACTGTAATTGGAGTGCCGCGGATAAGGTACTGGCTCCCACAAACGCGGGCACAGTAACGGTTCGCAACAGTATTCTTTCGGCAAATGAAGCCGTTATTCATCTCGCATGGGCTGCAAAAAGCGGTGCTATCAATATAATCAATCTTGAGGGCGGAACAATATTGAAGGGAAACACCGCCATAAACGCACCTACAACACTTCATAACGGCACGACTCCCGCAATTATTGAAACAAACGCAAACGGCGCCTCTATACGCGGAAATATCTTCTTAAAGATCGGAACCGTAAACCTGAACGCAGGCGATATGATCGGCGAGATCCAGACCGAAGGAGGAACCGTAAATGTTTCCGAAAGCTTCGAATTCTTAGACCCTGTAGCTACGGTAAACGGTAAGGGATACGAAACCCTTGAGGAGGCTTTTCTGGCCGCCTCGGTTGCCGATGGAGACACGGTGCTGAAGTTGCTCGAGGACGGCGTTATCACTGTGTCGGGCACAAAATTCACCACGGGGGGCAATCTGACCATTGACGGTGACCTCGGAAACGGCAATCGGGCTGTAATCACAGCCAACCAGGTTGCAGTATTCTTACGTTGGGCAACGCCGGGAAAAACTCTCACCCTGCAAAACCTGATAATCAATGCCACCAACTCAAGTACGTTTATGCAATCCGGCTTCGACGGAACTTCAAACGACGTCGTTATAAAAAATTGCAAGATGACGGTTGAAACGAGATGGGCTTTTATGGCTTGTTTTGGCAACGATGGCTTGGTGTCTAACTTTACCGTGGAGAATTCCGATATTACGGTTACGGCTTCTGCCAATGCTGCAGAAGGTTCTATATGCCGAACAGGTAATCCCGATACACACGCGTGTCATTCGGTCATTACGTTCATCAATTCAAAGATTACGTCTCCCGGAATAATTAATGTAACACGGTCGTCAACTGCTGACGTTATAATTTATTCTTCCGAAATAACCGCAACGTCAAACGATGCATTTATATTATCTGATCCCCAAAAGCTTCACGAAAATGCGGTCAGCAAGGAAACCACCGTATATGCGGACAGCAACTCAATCATATGCATACCGCCCGATAAAGAGCTTGCAAAATATGACGAAGAATGCGAAGATATCTCTCTTGATATAGAGGCACTTGTCATAAAGATCGAAGAATAATTTGTTTCAATGATTGGAGGTCCTACAGTGAACGAAATCCGCACAAGGCTTTTTGGGCTTCAAGACCCCGAATACAAAAAATTTCATTGCGCACTGATGCCCACGGTAGACCCCGATCGCGTTATCGGAGTCCGTATGCCGAAATTGCGAGCTCTTGCAAAAGAGATTGTAAAGAGGGGGAAATCCGATAGCTTTATCGTAGCGCTGCCGCATCGGTATTACGAGGAAAACAATCTTCACGGGATTATTATAAGCACGGAACGGAATTTCGGGAAAGCTGTAACAGAAGTCGAAAGGTTACTTCCTTACGTTGACAACTGGGCTACCTGTGATCTGCTTGACTTTAAAGTGTTCAGAGCGCATAGAGATGAGCTTTACGGAAAGATTCTTGAATGGATGTCCTCGGATCACCAGTACACGGTACGCTTCGGCATCAAAATGCTGATGACTTATTTTCTTGACGATGCTTTTAAGACGGATCAGCTTGACCTCGTTTGCACGATCCGCTCGGAGGAATACTACGTCAATATGATGCGCGCGTGGTATTTCGCTACCGCATTGGCCAAGCAATACGATGCCGCTCTTAAAATTATCGAAGGCAACAGGCTTGATGCGTGGACACACAACAAAGCGATTCAAAAGGCCATAGAAAGCTATCGCGTGAGCGACGAGCGCAAGGCACATTTGCGAGCCTTACGCAGGAAGGAGAAGGGAAATGCTTGACGAAGAAAAACTGCTTGAAAAACGCTTTTCGGAGCTGTCCGCAAGGGCGTTTTCCCGCGGAATACGGCAATACTCCGACTTTCTCAGCCTTGCGGGACAAGATATTCTTTTAAAGTTGCGCCTTCAATGCCGCGTAGTGCTTCTCGGCGGCTTTGAAACGGCAGAGCGGCGCATCGCCTGCTTTGAGCCGAGTGACTGCGACTATGAAGAGGAACCGCCGATCTGCTGTCTTTGCATCGAGCCGCTTTCGCAAAAATTTGCCGATAAGCTGACTCACCGTGATTTTTTGGGCTCGCTTATTGCACTCGGCATTCGCCGCGAGGTGTTAGGTGACATTGTCATTCACGAAAACGTGGGCTATCTCATTTGCGCCGAGGACATTTCGGAATATATTTCGGACACGCTTACCAAGGTCAAGCACACGGACGTAAAATGCTATCGCGTAGACGGGCCGCCCGAGGTGTCGGTGGCCTTGCCGCCGATCTCAAGCGTGGTTATTGCCTCCGAGAGAATGGACGCCATTGTGGCCGCCGCATTCAACATTTCCCGAAGCGAGTCCCAGGCTCTGTTTGCCCACGACAAGATATTTATTTCGGGGCGCCTGACCCAAAGCCTGACGGTATCGCCGAAGAACGGTGATATCATCTCGGTGCGCGGCTTCGGGCGGTTTATCTACGAAGGCATCGAAAGAGAAACAAAAAAAGGAAAGCTCCGCGTTATGATACGGAAGTTTTCCTGAGAAAAACCGCTTGCGAATTGCGCAAGCGGTTTTTGTATTTATTTATAGCTGTCAATTACGGCCTTGTATCCCGCAAAGAGAGCTTTTGCCGCATTTATATCGGCGGCAGAGGTGATCAGATAGTAGAACTTGATCTTAGGCTCGGTGCCCGAGGGTCTTGCCACTATAACGTCACCGTTTTCAAGTCTGAAGTATACAACGTTGGACTTTGGCAGCTCGGTAGAGCGCTTTTCACCGGTCTTGAGGTCGGTGAAATTACCGTCGAGATAGTCTCCGATCTCGCATACGGCAACGCCGCCGAATTCCGAGGGAGCATTGTTTCTCAGCGTGTCCATGATCGATGCGATCTTTGCGGCACCGTCGAGACCGTGGGCATATATTTCGTCGTTGACCTCGTAGGAGAAGCCCAGCTTTGCGTAAAGCTGATCAAGCGCGTCTATGAGAGTCATATTCTTAGCCTTGTAGAAGGCAGTCATTTCGCAAATGAGAAGCGAAGCAACAACGGCATCCTTGTCGCGCGCGTAGGTTCCCTTGAGGTATCCGTAGCTCTCCTCAAAGCCGAGCACAAAGCTTCCGCGGCCGAGCTTTTCGTGATTCTTGATGACCTCGCCAATAAACTTGAAGCCTGTAAGAACGTTGAAAAGCTCGATTCCGTGAGCTCGGCAGACCTTGGTCGCAAGCTCGGTGGAAACGATGGACTTAACTGCGTAAGGCTCCTCGGGCATCGTGCCAGTTTCCTCATATGCGGTGAGGATATAATCGAGAAGCAGAGCACCCATCTGGTTTCCGGTGATACCGACGAACTCGCCGTTATGCGCGCGGGCAAAGGCGCCGACGCGGTCGGCATCGGGGTCGGTGGCAACGATCAGATCGCTTCCAACCTCGTTGGCAAGAGCAATACCGAGCTCAAAGGCCTCTCTGTATTCGGGATTGGGCTTGATAACGGTAGGGAAGTCGCCGTCGGGCTGTTCCTGCTCCTTGACCGTATAAATGTGCTTGAAGCCCATTCTGTAAAGAACCTCGGGAACCAGCTTGTAGCCCGCGCCGTGAAGCGGGGAATAGACTATCTTCAGCTCGTCGGAAACCGCCTTGATAACTTCGGGATAAACCGACTCGGCTACAACATTTTCGATATATTTCTCGTCCACCTCCTTGCTGATAACGGTAATTCTTCCGTCGGCAACGGCAGTATCGAAGCATACCTTTTTTACTCCCTCAAAAATATCGGTCTTTGCCATCTCAGCGGCAACGCCTGCGGCGGCCTCGGGCGAAAGCTGAGCTCCGTCCTCTCCGTAAGCCTTGTAACCGTTGTATTCTTTAGGATTGTGGGACGCGGTAATATTGATGCCTGCGGCGCACTTAAGGTGGCGCAGGGCGAAGGAAAGCTCAGGTGTGGGGCGCAGGGAATCAAAAATATATGTTTTAATACCGTTGGCCGCAAGCACCGATGCCGCGGTTTTTGCAAATTCCGAAGAGTTGTTGCGGCTGTCGTGAGCGATAACAACGCCGTCATTCTGCTGTCCTGCGCTTACAATAAGGTTGGAAAGTCCTTGTGTAGCAAGCCCGACGGTATAAACGTTCATTGCGTTCATTCCCGTCTTCATCTTGCCGCGAAGTCCTGCGGTACCGAAGGAAAGGTAGCAGGAAAAACGCTCCTTAATCTCCTTTTCGTCGATCTCCTTGAGCTCTGCGATCTCTTCGTTTGTGAGAATATCGGAATCAAGCCATTTCCGATAATTGTTCAGGTAATCTGCCATTGTGGTTCTGTGGTCCTTTCGAGGTGTGTAGTGTTTATTTTATGCGTTTTTCTTTTCTTCTTTGTACTTGACCAGCGCGCGGGCAAGCTGATCGGGGCAGGATGTGCTCTTAAAGCCGCATCTGATGCCTGAGAGACGTTCTATGGCCTCGTCAACAGACATTCCGCGGATGAGTGCGGCCACACCCTGGGTGTTTCCTGCGCAACCGCCGAGGAACTTGACGCCGACGATAACGCCGTCTTCTATTTCAATATCTATCTTTCTCGAGCAAACTCCGTTTGTATTATATGTGATATTGTCGATCATTATTATTTTTCCTTCTTTCCTTAAATTTATTTGACTTTTTTGAATATACCGATAGGGATATATTGCGGGAAGCTTAGGGTCATATACAGCATAAACAGCTGAAGATCTGCCCCTTGCAGATCAAAAACAACGTGGAAAGCAAACTCCTTGTCCTTATACGGTAATTCAATCGAGTCAATTCTTACAAGCCTCATATGGCAAAGCGAGGCCGCAAAAAGAACGTCATTGATGCTCTGGTCGCTTTCAAGCGATATGGAAAATTCAAAGCAGTCGGGATCAGCAAACGCGGAAAGATTTTTGCTGACCAAAGCATATCTCGTGCTTGCACTTTCATCGACGTAGGAAACGTCGCAAACGGCGTTGATCTTCAGATCGTATCTGTCGATCAAGGAGTAGAATCTGAGCAGCTTGCCGTTTTCCGAATTCTCTATGGGAACTATCGCGCAGTCACAGCTTTCCGCACTGACACTTTCGCAGAGCTCTTCAAAGCCCGAGTAATATACTCTTTCAAGTCTGTCCAGATCACAGAAGCTTTCAAAAGCTCTCTCCATATAACCGTTATTCAAAACGGCAACGGTTTTGCTTTTATCATTAAAAGCGCCTGTCCGAAGCTCCAAACGGTCTCCGTACCGCCCCAAAAGTTCGCGGCAAAGAACAATACACTCATTAACGTTCCGAAAAAGTCCGCTTCCCGATTTTATTTCGGAAATCAGAGCTAATGCTTGATCGGGATCATTTTCGTCGCGAAACAGCGAAATGGCAAGCTCACGGATCTGAGCTTCGCGAATGGATGAATCCACGGTAAAGCGCCGTTCGATTTCCAAAATCCCCTCAATGACCGTATCTGTATTGCGATTTCCCGTATGCTTATATCTTTCCATTAAAGCATCAGGAGGATATCAAAGCCGTCTGCCAAAAAGCTCTGCATTTCCTCTGCCGAGAGCTTTTTCTGTGAAAGCAGAGAAAGCTTATAGATATAAGCCGCCATTTTTTCGGCCTTGTCGGTATTATTTTCGGTATATTCCGCAAGCTTTGCGATCAAAGGAGCACCGGAATTGACCACAAGTGTCATCTCGGTGGGTAGGGAAGCACCCGGCTCTCCCATACCGTAAAGCCTCATCATTTCCTCAAGTCTTCTGGACTCTTCGGAAATATTCAGAATAGCGGGGATCTTGCCGTCCTTCAGTATCTGGAAGCTGACCGAAAGAGACTCGTTTCCGCTGACCTTCCGGAAGAGCTCAACAAGAGCTTCGTTGTTCTGCGCCTCACCGTCACCCTTTACGGCTTCGGCGATATCCGAGTCAACACGAAGGAATTTAACGTCGGAATTATAGCTTTCAAGTACCGACGCAAACTGCGTATCAACGATATGCTCCATAACGGCGACCTTGATCCCTTGCTTTTCAAGCATGGAAATATATCCCGTCTGAAGCGAGCGGTCTGTGGTGTAATATATCTTTCCGGGATTTGTTTCCTTGGCATCTTCAATATATTCGGGCAGAGTTGCAAAGCTTCCGTCCGTCAATTCAAGGAGGATGGAGCCCTTGACGCGATCGTAGAACTTTCTGTCTCTCAGACAGGCGTATTCAATAAAGGTTGAAATGCCCTTCCAAACAGTCTCGTATTTTTCGCGGTCGTTGTTCTTTATGGAATTGAGCTTATCGGCTACCTTCTTAACGATATGTGCCGAAACCTTAGAAACGTAGGTGTTGTTCTGCAGATAGCTGCGAGAAACGTTCAAGGGAAGCTCGGGGCAGTCAAGCACACCCTTGAGCATCAGAAGATACTCGGGAATGACCTCCTTGATGTTGTCCGAAACGAAGACCTGATTATAGTAAAGCTTGACTTGACCTTCAATTGAATCGTATTCGTTTCTGATTTTTGGGAAATACAGAATTCCCTTGAAATTCAGCGGATAGTCTGCGTTGATGTGTATCCAGAACAGAGGATCGTTGCCGTCGCGAAACACCTTGTGGTAGAACTTCAGATAGTCCTCATCGGTGCATTCGGAAGCGGACTTTTGCCAGATTGGGAAGGTCTCGTTCACAGGATCCGCAGACGCTACATTTTCCGAATCGGCATCGGCAAGATAAATTTTTTCGGGCATAAATGCACAGTACTTGTCCACAATACCTTCGATCCTTGTACGATCAAGATACTCGGCCTCGTCGTCATTTATGTGCATTATAATATCGGTTCCGCCGTCGGTCTTATCGCAATCAAACACCTCATACTCACCCGACTCATCACATATCCAATGAACCGCGGGAGCATTGGTATAAGATTTTGTCAGTATCTCGACCCTGTCGCTGACCATAAAAGCCGAGTAAAATCCGAGACCGAAGTGACCGATAATGCCGTTTTTGCCGTCGTCGTTATTTTCGTATTTCTGAATAAAATCCACCGCACCGGAAAGTGCAATGTTACAGATATACCTTTCAAGCTCCTCTGCGGTCATGCCGATGCCGTTATCGGAAACCGTAAGAGTTTTGGCGGTCTTATCCACAGTGATCCTTACTGCGAAATCTCTGTCGGTTGCGGGGATCTCGCCCAAGGACTCAAGTCTTTTAAGCTTCGTTATTGCATCGGTGGCATTCGATACTATCTCACGAAGGAATATATCTTTCTCCGAATACAGCCATCTTTTGATAATTGGGAATATATGCTCGGTCTCAACCGATATTCCGCCTTTTCTTGCGTTTTGTTCATTCATGGGGTTAGGTTCTCCGTTTTTTATTAATTCATTGACGTTCCGTCATCATCGTTATTGGCTTTATTCTTTCTGTTGACTTTAAATATCTTGCAGAACAAAGCTATAACGGCGTTAACAAGTATTGCGGTAAGGTTTTTGCGCGGCTTTCTCTCGTCTTCTTTTTCGATCAAGGCGTCGTGAGGATAGTAAGATGCGAGATCAGTCGAAAGATTTTTATTTTCAAGGCGCTTATTGGCCTTAGCCCACAGCATTTCCACAACGATCGCACAGATGGGAATACCGAGGAACATACCTATGATACCGAAGTATCCGCTCATAAGGAAGAGCGCAGCAATAGCACTGAGTGGTGTCAGTCCCGTGCGGCTTCCAACGATTCTGGGAGAAATGTAGTTACCGTTTATCTGCATAATAATAACGGTGATTATGATATACACAATGGTTTTAGAGGGATCAATAATGAGCACGATAAAGGCCGCCGGAATCGCTCCGAGAAAAGGGCCGAACACGGGAATAATATTCATTATTGCCACGATAACAGCAATCATAAGCGCGCTGGGAATACCGAATATCAGGAAAGCAACGTAGGAAAGAGCGCCGACAATTACAGATTCAATAAGCTTGCCCTTGATAAAGTGTCCGACCTTGTGGTCAGAGTAGGTTCCGAGAGCGCATACAGAGTCAGCGGTTTCTTTCTTGAAGCAGGCATAAACGATCTTTTTCGCTTTGGCAATGATCATATCCTTCTCTGAAAGCATATATATGGAGAAAATAAATCCGAGGAAAACGTTGACAATGAATCCGACAGTTGCGGTTCCCGATGAAACGATCATCATACCGACCTGATTAAGCAGCTCTCCGGAATTGCTCAGGAAGTCGGAAATGGCTCTCACCAAGCCCTCCTTTGTAAACGAGAAATCCAGCAGATTGACCTGCTCCTCGGTGGTTTCGGTAACGGGATCGGTTGTCTCGGGCAGGGAATCGGGTGTAATTCTTTCGTCTGCATTACCCGGCACGGTGGGGAACGTCTCCGCTACCGAAGAATCGCCCGTGCTTTCGGGTGATTCGGTGACGGCACCGTTTACCGTTGTGTCTGGTGGAAGCGTATCGGTGCCGGGCAATTGACTCGTACCGTCCGGCGGTGTCTTGTCTTCCTCGGACTCAAGAAAATCAAGGCTGTTGATAAATCCGATCAGGAAGCCCTGCGCGTTTTCAATATATTCGTCAATATTCTGAACGAAGGATTGAACGTTGACAACGATCTGCTCAACAACAACGAAAAGAAGGGCGAATATGACAAGAAAAACAACAAGATATGTAAGAACTATGGAGAGAGATTTGCGCCATTTGACCGATTTGAGCTTTTTCAGGACTCTGTTCTGGAAGAACACGTAAACGGGATTGCAAAGATAAGCAATGACCGCACCGTAAAAAATCGGCGTAAAAACAGAGAAGATCCTATTGAGTGTCAACTCAAAAGATTCATAATTTACGGCCAAAAGTATCAAAAGCAAGCATACCGCATAAATTATTGCAATGCGAATATAAAAATGCTTGGAACGCCCGGTCGCTTGTTCCTTTTCGCCTTTCGGTGTTTTTTTATCTTCGTTCATAGTATAACTGCCTTTCAAAATAAATACACATTATATTATATACTTTTTTTGCGTTTTAGTCAATATTTAAGTTGACAATCTTCGAAGTTTTTTTTATAATATAATAGAATAAACAAAAAAGGACACAGACTATGAACGTACAAGGATTGCAAAAGCTCACTCTGCTGGATTTTCCGGGGAAAGTGGCCTGCACGGTATTTACCGGAGGCTGCAATTTTCGTTGCCCGTTTTGTCACAACGCACTGCTTGTGACGGATTGCGCTCACAATGCTTCCGTTACCGAAGAAGAGCTGCTGAGCTTCTTGAAAAAAAGGCAAGGAATACTCGACGGAGTTTGCATAACCGGCGGAGAGCCGCTCCTCAACCGCGATATTCCCGAGTTCATCAAAAAAATACGCGAGCTCGGCTTCGCCGTCAAGCTGGATACGAACGGAAGCTTTCCCGATCTTCTTGAAAAGCTGATATCAGAAGGCCTCGTTGATTACGTCGCCATGGACATCAAAAATTCAAAAGAAAAATACGGTATTACCGTTGGAAAGCCCGATTTTGACGCATCCCCGATCTGCAGAAGCGTGGAGATCCTGAAACAGGGAAGCGTGGATTACGAGTTCCGCACAACGGTCACCGAGCAGTTCCATTCGGTTGAAGATTTTGAGGCGATAGGGAAGTGGCTCTCGGGCTGCTCAAAATACTATTTGCAGAACTTTGTAGACTCCGGAAATCTCATCGATCCGAGCATCCGAGGATGCGATAAAAACGTAATGAATTCAATGCTTTCGGCCGTAAAAGAGTATATCCCCGAAGCCGAGCTCCGAGGTCTTTGACCCAAAATATTGTAAAAATTTGCGAAAATTTATCAATATATTGTGTTTTTCCTATTGACAAACCGCTCTGTCGTATGTTACAATATTCGTGCTGACTTCACACACAATAAATATAGAAAAGAAAGGCAGAGCAAAAATGTATCAGGTAATCAAAAGAGACGGCAAGGTCGTCGATTTTGAGATTGAGAAAATCAGCACGGCGGTAGCAAAGGCTTTCGAGGCACAGGACAAAAACTTTGTTCCGTCCGTCATTGATTTTATCTCGCTCAAGGTCACGGCCGATTTCGAGCCCAAGATCAAAGACAATCTCATAGCAGTTGAGGACATTCAGGACAGCGTCGAGAATGTTCTCGTTCAATCCGGATATGCCGATATCGCAAAGGCATACATCCTTTACAGAAGAAACCGCGAGAAGATCCGCAATATGAAGTCGACAGCCCTCGACTACAAGGACGTTGTGGACAACTATCTCGGACTTAATGACTGGCGAGTCAAGGAGAACTCCACCGTTACCTACTCGGTCGGCGGACTTATTCTTTCCAACTCGGGTGCCATCACCGCCAACTATTGGCTCTCCGAGGTTTACGATGATGAGATCGCAAACGCTCACAGAAACGCGGATATCCACATCCATGATCTGTCGATGCTCACCGGCTACTGTGCAGGTTGGTCGCTCAAGCAACTGATCACCGACGGTCTCGGCGGCATCCCCGGCAAGATCTCCTCGTCCCCCGCATCCCACCTTTCCACCCTCTGCAACCAGATGGTCAACTTCCTCGGCATCATGCAGAACGAGTGGGCGGGCGCTCAGGCATTCTCGTCCTTTGATACATATCTCGCTCCCTTTGTAAAAATAGATAACCTTTCGTATAAAGAAGTAAAGCAGTGCATCCAGTCCTTCATCTACGGCGTTAACACGCCCTCCAGATGGGGAACTCAGGCTCCCTTTACAAACGTAACCCTTGACTGGACGGTTCCCAACGACCTGGCAGAGCTCAATGCCATCGTCGGCGGCAAGGAGTGCAACTTCAAGTATAAGGATTGCGTAAAGGAAATGGAAATGGTCAACAAGGCCTTCATCGAGATCATGATCGAGGGCGACGCAAACGGCCGCGGCTTCCAGTATCCTATCCCCACCTATTCCATCACCCGCGACTTTGACTGGTCCGAGACCGAGAATAACAAGCTCCTCTTCGAGATGACCGCAAAGTACGGCACACCTTATTTCTCCAACTATATCAACAGCGATATGGAGCCCTCCGACGTTCGCTCTATGTGCTGCAGACTGCGCCTTGACCTCCGTGAGCTTCGCAAGAAGTCGGGCGGATTCTTCGGATCGGGCGAAAGCACCGGTTCTATCGGCGTTGTAACCCTTAATATGCCCAGAATCGCATATCTTGCCGAGAACGAGGATGACTTTATGCGCCGTCTCGACAAGCTTATGGATATTGCGGCACGTTCTCTCAAGGTAAAGAGAACCGTCGTTACCAAGCTTCTCAACGAGGGACTTTATCCCTATACCAAGAGATATCTCGGAACCTTTGACAATCACTTCTCCACCATCGGTCTCGTCGGTCTCAACGAGGCAGGCCTGAATGCAAAGTGGATCGGTAAGGATATGACCAGCAAGGAGACTCAGGAGTTCTCCAAGCGTGTTCTCAACCATATGCGCGACAGACTCTCCGACTATCAGGAGCAGTACGGTGACCTCTACAACCTTGAGGCAACACCCGCCGAGGCTACTTCTTACCGCCTTGCAAAGCACGACATCAAGAGATATCCCGATATCAAGACCGCGGCTGAGGCCGGCGGCACTCCTTATTACACAAACAGCTCCCACCTGCCCGTCGGATACACCGAGGATATCTTCGCCGCTCTCGACGTACAGGACGAGCTCCAGACCCTCTATACCTCGGGTACCGTCTTCCACGCCTTCCTCGGCGAGAAGCTCCCCGATTGGAAGGCCGCAGCTTCTCTGGTTCGCAAGATTGCCGAGAACTACAAGCTTCCTTACTACACCCTCTCGCCCACCTATTCGGTCTGCAAGAATCACGGATACCTCAACGGTGAGGTCTTCGTATGCCCCGATTGCGGCGAAAAGGCCGAGGTCTACAGCCGTATAACCGGTTACTACCGTCCCGTTCAGAACTGGAACGACGGTAAGACCCAGGAGTACAAGCAGAGAAAGACCTACAACGTAGCAAACTCCGTATTCACACCTCACACCCACGAGTGTGCTTGCTGTGAGTCCAAGAGCGATGTCGCGCTGGCTGACGGAAATTATCTTTTCGCCACCAAGACCT
Organism: Clostridia bacterium; assembly: GCA_017451545.1. GTDB lineage: Bacteria > Bacillota > Clostridia > Oscillospirales > CAG-272 > RGIG3994. The sequence continues at coordinate 20,144 of JAFTOB010000153.1, forward strand.
GCCCCAACTGCCGTCTTGCCGCTTCCTTTATGGAAAAGGCAGGCCTGACCTTCGAAAAGGTCCTGGCCGATGAGAATGCCGAGCTTTGCGATGCTTTCGAGATCAGACAGGCTCCCACTCTCGTTGTCATTCGCGGCGGCGAGGTCGTTGCCAAGGCCGTCAACCTTTCCAACATTAAAAAGTACGTAGAAGAAAACGCATAAAACCAAAACTGCACTGCGGTTATAACGGCCGCAGTGCAGAATTCTGTCAAGAGGATAAAGCTATGTATGATATAATTATAATCGGAGCGGGTCCTGCGGGTATGACCGCGGCGGTCTACGCCCTGCGTGCCGACAAGACCGTTCTGCTCATCGAGCGCGGCGCCTTCGGCGGTCAGATGACCTTTTCGCCAAACATCGAGAATTTCCCGGGTACTGTCAGCGCCAGCGGCTCGGAGATCGCAGACAAGATGGTCGAGCAGGTCATCAACCTCGGCGGCGAGTTTGAACTTGGCGAGGTGACAGGCATCCGCGACAACGGCGACACCAAGACCGTTATCGCCGATTGCGGTGAGTATGAGGCTAGGGCTGTTGTTATCGCCACCGGAGTTAAGCACAGAATGCTCGGTCTTGACGGCGAGGATGAGCTTATCGGCGACGGTATATCCTTCTGCGCGGTCTGCGACGGCGCATTTTATAAGAACAAGGACGTGGCCGTTATCGGCGGTGGAAACTCCGCACTTCAGGAAGCCATCCTGCTTTCCGACGTTTGCAAAAGCGTCACCGTCATCCAAAACCTTGACAGGCTGACGGGCGAGGGAAGACTTCAGAAGGTCATCGCTGAGAAGAGCAACGTTAAGGTCATCACAAGCACCGTTGTTACCGAGTATCTCAAGGACAGCGGCGCGTTTTGCGGCGTGAGAGTCAAGAATACCGGAAGCGGCCAGGAGACCGATATCAGGGCAGACGGCGTATTCGTGGCCATAGGTCTGATCCCGGAAAACGGTATTTTCTCCGAGCTTACAGAGCTTGATGCGCGCGGATATTTCGCGTCGGGCGAGGATTGCACGACCAAGACCGCAGGTATCTTCGTGGCAGGAGATTGCCGCGCAAAGCGAATCCGCCAGGTTGCCACAGCCTGCGCCGACGGAGCCGTTGCCGCCCTCTCGGCTTGCGAATATCTGGATAAATAACAAAAATCTCGGAGCACTTATCTTCAGGCTCCAAAGTACAGATTTATTAAATACAACCTCGGCAGGGAGTTTCCTTGCCGAGGTTGTATTTATTTCTCACATATTGAGAGAAATTCTCACAAACTGTGCGCTTGATTGACGTAAAAAAATATGGTATACTATTGTCACCGGTAAAACATACGCACTGTGCAGATGCTGACAGAATGGAGATATAGTATGAAATTGAATTTAGGAAATCAAATACGTTTAAACCGCCGACGTATGAATCTTACTCAAGAACAATTAGCGGAGAAATTCGGGACGTCTCCGCAGGCTATTTCACGGTGGGAAATTGGAGCGACCTATCCAGATATTGAAATGCTACCAATGATTGCATCGTTTTTTGAAACGTCGGTAGATGCTTTGTTGGGCGTTACTGAGGAAGAAAAAGAAAAATTTTGTGCCGAGCTTCAAAAATCTTTTGAAGTTGCTGTTCGCGCGAAGGATGTTACAAGAACTATAGAGATGATGCGAGAAATTCGTCGTAATCTCAAAGAATATCAGCACTATTGGTTTTGGGGATTGTTTACCGAGATTTGGAAAGTCCGTTTGTTCCGAGACGAGAAGGTTCTCGAAGAAATGCGTCTTTTAGCAGAAGAAATATTCAGTGTGTGCCACAAAGACGATCATTGGGCTGTTATTGATTGTATGTCATATATGGAGGACGATGAGCATCTTGACGCTTTCTTGGACACATATGCCAGCCGAGAGGATATGGCGCGTTCAAGCTTGCTGTTCAAAAGATACAAAATGCGAGAAGAGTTTGATAAAATTGAACCTGTAAGGCATGGTATTCTGTGGTATGAGCTTTCGCATATTATAACTGCGGCGAATGATTGGCAAGTGTATCTTTGCAAGGATCCCAATCATTTTATTTGGTTTTGCGAAACACAACTCAATTATCTCAATGCTGTAAACAATTTGTCTCCCGATAAAAAGCATTTGATTAGCGGTGGAACAGGTCCGGATTTGTGGTGTGAGGAAAGAATACAGCTTGGTATCCGTTATGCAGCGTCATTTGCAAAACTCGGGAAAATGGATGAAGCTTATGATGCTTTTGAAGATACAATACGCGTGATTGAACAGATCATGGCAATTACCGATGACGAGTTCAAAATAGGTTGTTCGTCTCCGGCGCTTGATGGGTTTGCTTTAGAATCCAAAATCAATTGGCTTGAAAAAGATGGCAAAGAATATAAAGAAATCAGTATGCAGTATAATGATTGGTGGAATTGGATCATTCCCCTTGATTATCAAAAAGCCTTTAAGCACGCTTGGTTTGACACTATGAGGGCAGACAAACGCTTTGATGTGCTTTTTGAGAGATTGGATAAATGCGTTGTTTGCAGAGAAAGATCAATTAATTAACTTATCCAGCTAAA
>JAFTOB010000154.1 GCA_017451545.1 Clostridia bacterium
CGTGATAATTCAGGGACATCCCGAAATCGATTATATCTTCCGGCATAAATCACCGGAGCTCGACGTGGAGCTTGACACGTCGCAAATGCGAGAGGTGCTCGGAGAGGGAATATCCCTCGGTGAGCCCGAGATAATAGCTTGGCTTGCAGAGTTTCTCGCACAACAATACGAATAAAAATTGGAGGAATAGAGCAATGAAATCATTAGCAGAGCTTGCGGCAATCAGAGAAAAGATGAAAGATAAAGTCGCTATGCGCGAGGGTTCGGGTCAGATCCGTGTCGTAGTCGGCATGGCTACCTGCGGTATCGCAGCAGGCGCACGCCCCGTTCTTTCCGCCTTCGTTGAGAAGGTCGGCGAGGCAGGTCTTTCCGATAAGGTTACCGTTACACAGACCGGATGCATCGGCATCTGCCAGTATGAGCCCGTCGTTGAGATCTTCGAGGACGGCAAGGAGAAGGTTACTTACGTTAAGATGACAGCGGAGAAGGCTGCAGAGGTCGTTGAGAAGCACCTCAAGGGCGGCACACCCGTTGATCAGTACACTATCGGCAACAAATAAGCAAGGATAATTCAAGGAGGATAATACAAGATGATACGTTCACATGTTCTCATCTGCGGAGGAACCGGTTGTACCTCTTCCGGAAGCCTTGCGCTGAAGGCTGAGCTTGAGAAAGAGCTGGCCGCAAAGGGACTTGAGGAAGAAATTAAGATCGTCATCACCGGATGCTTCGGTCTTTGCGCACTCGGTCCTATTATGATCGTTTACCCCGAGGGCACCTTCTACAGCATGGTAAAGCCTGAGGATATTTCCGAGATCGTTGAGGAGCACCTCCTCAAGGGTCGTCCCGTTAAGAGACTTGAGTACCACGAGTCCACCGGTGACCACCACATCGTCACCTCTCTCTCCGAGACTCAGTTCTATAAGAAGCAGCACCGCGTTGCTCTCCGTAACTGCGGCGTTATCAACCCCGAGAATATTGAAGAGTACATTGCCCGTGACGGTTACGCCGCTCTCGGTAAGGTTCTCACCGAGATGACTCCCGAGGATGTTATCAAGAACGTTCTCGATTCCGGTCTTCGCGGACGCGGCGGCGGCGGATTCCCCACCGGCAGAAAGTGGGATCTCGCTCGCAAGCTCGTTCAGGACGGCGGCAAGAAGTACGTTGCATGTAATGCTGACGAGGGTGACCCCGGTGCATTTATGGACCGTTCCATCCTCGAGGGTGACCCACACGCTCTTATCGAGGCTATGGCCATCGCAGGCTACGCCATCGGTGCTGACGAGGGTTACGTTTACGTCCGTGCAGAGTACCCCATCGCTGTTCAGAGACTTCAGATCGCTATCGACCAGGCTCGCGAGTACGGCCTGCTCGGCACCGATATTTTCGGAACCGGCTTCAACTTCGATATGCACATCCGTCTCGGTGCAGGCGCATTCGTCTGCGGCGAGGAGACCGCCCTTATGACCTCTATCGAGGGTAACCGCGGTGAGCCCCGTCCCCGTCCTCCGTTCCCTGCGGAGAGCGGTCTGTACGGCAGACCTACCGTTCTCAACAACGTTGAGACCTATGCAAACATTCCCCAGATCATCCTGAACGGTCCCGAGTGGTTCGCCTCTATGGGTACCGAGAAGTCCAAGGGTACCAAGGTATTCGCTCTCGGCGGTAAGATCACCAATACCGGTCTCGTTGAGATCCCCATGGGTACCACCCTTCGCGAGGTCGTCGAGGAGATCGGCGGCGGAGTTCCCAATGGCAAGAAGTTCAAGGCCGCTCAGACCGGTGGACCTTCCGGCGGATGCATTCCCGCAAGCCTTATTGATACTCCTATCGACTACGATAACCTCATCGCTATCGGCTCTATGATGGGCTCGGGCGGACTTATCGTTATGGACGAGGACAACTGCATGGTCGATATCGCAAGATTCTTCCTCGACTTCACCGTCGACGAGTCCTGCGGTAAGTGCACACCCTGCCGCGTCGGTACCAAGCGTATGCTTGAGATCCTTGACAAGATCATCGCAGGTAACGGTGAGCTTGAGGACCTTGACAGACTCGAGGAGCTTGCAAACTACATCAAGGCCGGATCTCTCTGCGGACTTGGTCAGACTGCTCCTAACCCCGTTCTTTCCACCCTTAAGTATTTCCGTGACGAGTACATCGCTCACGTTGTCGATAAGAAGTGCCCCGCAGGCGTATGTAAGAACCTTCTTACCTACGTTATCGATGCCGATAAGTGTAAGGGATGCACCCTCTGCTCCCGCGTTTGCCCCGCAGGCGCGATCAGCGGTACGGTCAAGAATCCTCACGTCATCGATCCCGCAAAGTGCCTGAAGTGCGGCGCCTGCATCGAGAAGTGTAAGTTCGGCGCAATCTCGAAGCAGTAAGTGATAGTGAAAGGAGAAAACAAAATGGAAACTGTAAATATTAAGATCAACGGCAGAGACTACGTGGTCGAGAAGGGCATTTCCGTCCTTGAGGCTGCCCGCTATGCCGGTATCGATATCCCTACTCTTTGCTATCTCAAGGATATCAACGAGATCGGCGCTTGCCGTCTTTGCCTTGTTGAAGTTAAGGGCGCTCGCGGCCTTGTAACCGCTTGCGTATATCCCGTATTTGAGGGAATGGAGATCACCACCAACTCCCCCAAGATCCAGGCTTCGAGAAAGATGAACCTGGAGCTGCTCCTCTCCAACCATAAGAAGGACTGCCTCTCCTGCGTGAGAAGCACCACCTGCGAGCTCCAGAAGCTCTGCAACGAGTACGGTGTGGACGAGCATCACTTCGGCGGTGAGAGAACCGAGTACGCTATCGACGATTCTTCTCCCTCCATCATCCGCGATAACAACAAGTGCATCCTTTGCCGTCGTTGCGTTGCTGCCTGCGCTAAGATGCAGGGCATCGGCGTTATTGGCGCAAACGAGCGCGGATTTGACACTGCTATCGGTTCTCCCTTCGGCATGAACCTTGCAGATACCTCCTGCATCAACTGCGGTCAGTGCGTAGTCGCTTGCCCCACCGGTGCTCTCTACGAGAAGGACGATACCCAGAAGGTATTCGAGGCTCTTGCAGATCCCGAGATGCACGTTGCAATCTGCACCGCTCCCTCCATCCGCGCCCAGATCGGCGAGTGCTTCGGCTATGAGCCCGGTACCGATACCGAGGGTAAGATGGTCGCCGCTATCAAGAGACTCGGCTTTGACGGTGTTTACGATATGAACCTCACCGCTGACCTTACCATTATGGAAGAGGCTACCGAGTTCCTCGGCAGAGTCAAGAACGGCGGCGTTCTCCCCATGATCACCTCCTGCTCGCCCGGCTGGATCAAGTACTGCGAGCACTATTTCCCCGAGATGACCGAGAACCTCTCCACCTGCAAGTCTCCTCAGCAGATGTTCGGAGCAACCTATAAGACCTACTACGCACAGAAGATGGGTCTCGATCCCAAGAAGATCGTATTCGTGTCCGCAATTCCTTGTACCGCCAAGAAGTTCGAGGTTGGCAGACCCGATCAGTCCGCAGCAGGCGTTCCCGACGTTGATTACGCAATCACCACCCGCGAGCTCGCAAAGATGATCGAGGTTGCAGGTATCGACTATCGCGCACTTGCCGATGAGAAGTTCGATACTCCCTTCGAGATCGGCTCGGGTGCAGGCGCTATCTTCGGCGCAACCGGCGGCGTTATGGAGGCTGCTCTCCGTACCGCAGCTGAGGTTATCGAGGGCAAGCCTCTCGAGAAGCTCGAATTCGAAGAGGTTCGCGGAACCGACGGCATCAAGTTTGCAAGCTACAAGCTCGGTGATATCGAGCTCAACGTCGCTGTCACCAGCGGCACCGCAAACGCCAAGAAGCTCCTTACCGCCGTTAAGAACGGCGAGGTCAAGGTCGACTTCATCGAGGTCATGGCATGTCCCGGCGGCTGTGTAAACGGCGGCGGACAGCCCTACCAGCCCGCGAAGGTCAGAAATAACGTTGACCTCCGTGCAAAGAGAGCCGCTATCCTTTACACCGCTGATAAGAACATGGATCTCCGTAAGTCCCATGAGAACAGCGCGGTAAAGAAGCTCTACGACGAGTTCTTTGGAGAGCCCAACAGCCATAAGGCTCACGAGATCCTCCACACCACTTACGTAAAGCGCGGTCTTTAATTAAACAAACCCAAAGGGTCGGCGAAAGCCGACCCTTTTTGTGCTTATTCTTTAAATATAACAAGTTCAACGTGTTTTCCTGCGGATTTTGCATACTTTGCCGTGTGTTGGCTACCCTTCGATATCCCGTCCCATATGAGCAGAACACGGTCGGCAAGCTCGACCATTATTTCGTTTCGCTTCAGCGGTGCGGCTTTGCCGTAAAGACCGTACTGCGGGCGAAGAATGAGCTTCGATATTCTGTGCTTGTCTGCATATTCCTCGGCAAGAGAGTCAACGCCGCCCGCACCTCCGCTTATTATAAGATCCACATCTTTGGGAATATAGGGAGCAAGGTCAAAGTTCTTTATGCTCCGAGATCCGGCTATTAAAAGTTTCATACTTTCGCAAATCCTTTCTAAAATATATTTTTTACTATATTACACCTATATTTTACTATATTATATCATATAATATTTTTGGTGTAAATAGGGTATAATGTTTATATATTAAAGAATAGGAAGTTTGATATGCTTGAAAGTCAATATAAAATAAATTTGATAAAGATCGGTCTAAAAATCGCATATTACCGTAAGCTCCAAGGTATGACTCAGGAGGAGCTTGCAGAGGCCTGTGATCTTTCTGCGGGGTACGTTTCACAGCTTGAGGGCCCCGGAAGTTATTTTTGCCCGTCCCTTAAAACATTGTTTAAGATTGCCGAGGTTCTTGGAACCACGGTGTCCAAATTGACTGATATAGAGGATTAAAACATAAAACCGCCAAGGAGTTCAACACTTGGCGGGATTTTTGAACTGTGTTGTTAGATACATATTAAAGGGGAGTGGTATTGTGATAAAGCTGACCATTGACAAATATATTGATAGCCGAGAAATAACTCGATACGAGCTGTCAAAACGGACGGGAATCAGATTTCAGATAATTGACAATTACTACAAGAATAAGGTCGTGCGATATGATAGCGATATTCTGAACAGAATTTGCATCGCTCTTGAGTGCGACATAAGTGATCTTATCGAGTATAAGAAATAATTTGATCGCCTGAAAAGATTAAAACATAAAACCGCCGAGGATATCCTCGGCGGAATTTTTATTTGAGATATCATTTTTAGCACCCATAGACCTTGCCATGCGAAAAGCAAAGCTTGCAGGTTAGTCCTTCACGAACGGCGGTCGCGCACCACGGAGAAGGCCTCGTCGGCGATCTCGACGGTCTCCTTGATGTCTTCATCGGTCAGCGCGGCGTTTATAAAGTGGTTGTGGTGGTTGGTGAAGAACACTCCGCGCTTAACGCACTCGGCAACCCATTCCTGATGAAGCATCAGCGTGGGATCGTCGGCAATTCTCAGGTAAAAGAGTGAGGGAACGCCGGTGACGCGCAGGTCAAAGCCGTATTTTTCGGCGGCGGCGACAAGCCCGTCCTTCAGCCTCGTACCTTTTTCGATCAGAAGCTTCGGCAGATCCATAGCCCTCATTTTGTTTATGCAAGCGATACCTGCGGCAAAGGGAACAGCCGAGAGCCAATAGCTGCCCGTGTAGGACATTCCCGACACCGTGTTCTTGAGAAATTCCTTGCCGCAAAGGGCCGAAACGTTGTAACCGTTGGCGAGAGCTTTACAGAAGCAGATCAGGTCGGCCTCAAAGCCGAAATAATGATCCGAGCCCGCAAGATCAAGGCGGAAGCCCGCGCGCACGTCATCGATAACGAGGACCGTGCCGTTGTCGGTGCACAGCTTGCGCACCGCCTGCCAAAAGCCCTTGGCAGGGAGCTCGTTGTCCATAAAATTGCCGTGCATATAGGGCTGACCGATGACCGCCGCGATCTGCCCCCTGTTTTCGTGAAATACCTGCTTCAGAGCCTCAATATCGTTCCAGTTGACGTAAATATTGTGCATTACGTCCTCTTCGATAACTCCGGGATAGTCGATCTTCTGCGTCCAAGGCGCGACGCCGTGGTAGTATCCGCGGAAGAAAACGATCTTTTTTCTATGGGTGTAGGCGCGGGCGGCCATGACTGCGAGAGTGGTCACGTCGTTGCCGTTTTTGGCGAAAAACGCCCAATCGGCGCAGGCCACCGTGTCCACCAAAAGCTCGGCGAATTCGATCATTTTGGTAGAGGGCAGGGTAGTGCAGTCGGCAATGGCGCGCTGCTCGGCTGCCGCCGCATCCACGTCGGGATCGTGATAGCCGAGAATATTGGGGCCGTAGGCGCACATATAGTCTATAAAGCGGTTGCCGTCAAGATCCCAAAGATATGTACCCTGTGCCCTTGAGGAAAAGAAGGGGAAGGCCTCAACGGGAGTGTAACAGCCCTCGGCAGGCCCTTGATGGCCGTAAATTCCCGAGGGAATGACCTTCATAGCGCGGGCAAATGCCTCGCGGCTCTTATCGTAAGTGTTTATCTTTCGCATAATCTTTCCCCCTTTAAGCAAGATAGAGTGCCACACGGTCAAGTATGCGGTTCACGTTGTCGACCTGAGAGATCATACCGCCCACTCGGATCTTGCCCTCGCCCACGCAGGCAACGGCGTTGACCTTGCCGTCGAAAAGCGCGCGAGCCAGACGGATATCCTCAAATCTCATATAGGACGTAAAGCTCTTTGGCGCACGGTGGAGAGCCGCCAGCTTGTGGTTCTTGGCAACGAGACCGATGGCGATATCGTCGCCGATCTCGAGCTTCACCGTTCCGTCCGAAATATAGGACGCGCTGGCACGGCCGACGCGATCCACGTTTCCTATCTGCGCTACGGCGGAGGCGATGAGATGAAGCATCAGTTTGGTGCTTTTTTCAAAGAAAACGGGATCCTTCAAGGCTTCCTCGTCGGCGCGAAGATAGGAGGAGAGTATGTCGGTCAGCGGCATGAATTTTTTGAGCAGAAAGCCGATTTTGGTAAAGCCGCGCGACGGGATGGGCGTGACCGTTCCGTCGATCATGCCGTTGAATTTTTCGGGAGAAGAGAAGGGGAGCTTGATTTTACAGCTCTCACATCCGCGAATAAAGCGGCATTTTCCATCTTCAAATACAAGAGTGCCGCAAGGGCCACCCTTGACCGCAAATCCGACGGAGAGATTTTCATTCTTTATAAGGTCTTTTGCATTGTCATCAAGCTCGCAAAGATAGGGGATCGTACCGAGTACGGCGTGCAGATTGATGTACGCCATGGTGCGCTGGTCTGTCATATGCAGGCCTCCTTTAAGTTTATCGGTTTATTATATCATATTTTCGCCTTGTTTGCAAGAAAAATGATTAGGTCTTCTTAAGGCTTTTTACAAGAGAGCGGAGCGACGTATCGGTCAAAAGCTTGGCGATCTCGGCGTAGCTTGACAGTGTCGCGCCCTCGCCGCTGTCAAGCTCGGCACTTATGATGCGGCGAAGCTGACATAGCAGGGAATCCTCGATCCAATATGCAAATTCTGTCTGCGGAGAGAGCTCCTCAAGACGGCGCATCCTCGCGTAGAGCTCAAGCCCGTCGCCCGCATCGTGCCAGATGTCGGTAAAGGCGAAGTCAAAATTTTCGCTTGGGAGAGTATTTTCGGCAAAATCAAAGGCGTCGACGCAAACTACGTTTATCTTTTCGCGGCATTCAAGCTGAGGCAAAATGTAATCTCTGAAAAGCGCGATCACGTCGCGGTCGCGCTCAACCACCGTGACACTCTCGACCCCATCCTTCCGCGCCGCCATATAGGCAAAATATCCGAGCCCGAGGCCGAAGGTCACCACCCGACCGCGGGCGGCGGCAATGGGCGTGCGCATAGTCTCGATCTCGTTCGGTGTCACCGTCATCCACTCGCGCCCACCCTGCAGAACGGCGGGAAAGGTGAACTCATCCTTGAAAAATCCGAGCTGTGGGATCTCGCGGCCGTCACTTTCACAGACGGCACTGCGCCACACGAAGGCCTCAAAGGGCTCGTAGCTTCGGCGTGTCAGCTCCCAATCCTTGAATTTTACACGGGGCAGCTTCACGTTTTTATAATAGGGATCGTTCGTGTATGCCGCAGGATCAAGCAGAGTTACCGACGGGATCACGTAATTGCGGAAAAACGTCCGATCCATTGCCTTTTTCTCGGTATCAAGCCCCATTGCGGCGGCAAGAAGAGCAGCGTATGCATATTGCATCGACTCGCGGTCGCCACCCGAAGAGATATCGTCCATCAGCTCCCGTGTTACGAATCGGGGCGTAAAATTCAGATACGAGCTGTAAAGCTCAATGGCCACGTTGTTCAGCGCGGCCATGTGCATCAGGCGGTCGAAGGACGCCAGATCACGGGGAGAAAGCTCAAGTTTCATAAAAATCTCCGAAAAAAATAACTTACATTGAATTAGCTGTTGACAGATAGTTATACATGTGTTATAATAAGTACAGAAAAGGGGAAAAAGCTCCCCAAACGTCGAAAAATCCGGATAAAATCAAATATTTTGCCGACCGGGTGGCGGAATGGAGAAAAGCATGGCTGACGCAAGAGTTGTAAGAACCAAAAAAAATATCAGAAGCGCATTCGTTGAGATCTTATCGGAGAAGCCCTTTGACGAGCTTACCGTTACGGAGCTTTGCGAAAAGGCCGGCCTCAGCCGCATAACCTTCTACACTCACTACGCCGATAAATACGAGCTGGTCGAGAGCCTCTTTCAGGAGATGATGCACGAGTCCTCCGAGGATTTCCGCGCGCTCCAGCAGAGTGATAACGAGCAGGGTGACCCGCTGAAGTCCTATTGCAATATGCTGGACAGCATTATAAATCTTTACGAAAATCACACGGTCTTCCTGCGCCAGATGTCCCAACGCCGCAACCCGTATCTTTACCATTCCTTCTACAATCACCTTTTCCGCAAGGTTGAGCTGATCCTCGGAAACGGTAAGCGCAGCCTCTATCCCAGATTCGGCGCGAAGAAGTTCACCGCATTTATCTGCAACGGACTTTGGGCGTATATCAACGCCTGCAACGCAGAGAATTGCGATATAGCGCAGATAAGAAGCGAGACCAAGATGCTCCTGACCTGCCTTTTGCAGTCCGAGCTCTTTGTCAGTGAAAAATAATGATTCTAATAACGCTCGGCGGTATCACCGCCGAGCGTTTCTTTGTTTTCAGATCTCTTTAGCTCCGACGGAGGCGGTGAAGCGCAGGAATGCCGCGCGGCCCTCATCGGTGCATTTATAAACTCCGGCATCCTCAAGCACCTTGACGAAGGTGGCGCCGATCTCCTTTTGCAGAATACCCATCACGTTGTTTTCGGTGAAGGTGTACTTATCGCAGAAGCCCTCGAACCAAGCCTTATGAACGGCAACGGGCGAGTTCTTTGCAAAGCTCTTTTTGCCCAGTGCGATCTCGGCAAGCTCGGCCATTTCGGCCTTGAGTCGGGAGGGGAGAACCGCCAGACCCATAACCTCAATGAGTCCGATGTTCTCCTTCTTTATGTTGTGGAGCTCGGCGTGGGGATGGTAAACTCCAAGCGGATGCTCCTCGGTGGTAATGTTGTTGCGAAGCACCAAGTCAAGCTCGAAAAGATCGCCGCGGCGGCGTGCAATGGGCGTGATGGTGTTGTGGGGCTCACCGTCGGTCTCGGCAAAGATGAATGCGGCCTTGTCGGTGTAGGCTCTCCAGGCGGCAAGGATCTTCTCACCGAGCTCGGCCAGACGCACCTTGTCGGCGCAGGTCAGACGGATGACCGAAAGCGGCCAACGAACGATGCCTGCGGTGACGTCCTCGAAGCCCTCAAATACCAGCTTTCGCTCGATCTTGGCGCGAGCCATGGCGAAATCGTGGCTTCCGCCCTGCATATGATCGTGGGTCAGAATAGAGCCGCCGACGATGGGCAGGTCGGCATTGGAGCCGATGAAGTAGTGGGGGAAAAGATCAACGAAATCAAGAGCCTTTTCCATAAGGGCGCGGTTGATCTTCATAGGCACGTGGTCACCCGAGAGGGCGATGCAGTGCTCGTTATAGTAAGAATAGGGGGAATACTGCAGATACCAGCGAGTGCCTGCAAGCTCCATGGGGATCTGTCGCAGGTTCTGACGCGCGGGCTGGGATGCGCTGCCCGCATAGCCCACGTTCTCGTGGCAGAGATTGCAGAGAGGATAGCCAGACTGCTTCTGCTTCTTCAGCGCCGCAATGGCCTTGGGATCCTTTTCGGGCTTGGAGAGATTGATGGTGATGTCAATATCGCCGTAGACCGAGGGAGTGACCCACTTCAGATCCTTGATGATGCGGTAGCCGCGAACGTAGTCGCAGTCAACGCACATACGGTAGAAGTTGTCGGTCGCGGTCTTGGGGGACACTTCGTAGTCCTCGGCAAATTTTTTATTAACAACGGAGGGCAGGGGAGTCATGATCCCCATAAGCTCGGTGTCAAAGAGGTCGCGGAAGGTAATAGAATCCTGAATGACCCCCTCCTCGGCGGCAAAATCCAGCAGGTTCTTGAGAATGACCTCAAGCTCAAGCTCCTCGGTGGCCTTTGCAGGCTCGGTGAAGGAGTGAAGACCGAGGCGGTCAAGAATTCTGTTGATGACGAAAATGCGGTCGTCGGGGTGGACCAGCCCGCGTCTTACGCCGTAGTCTGCGAGACAGCTTATGTAGTAATCAATGTTGTGTGCCATATCCGTTCTCCTGTCGAAAATCAGTATCAACTAACATTATAGCACAAAAAACACCGTATGTCAAAGATTTTTGCAAAATTGTCCGAAAAATAACAAATTATTTTGCAGAAAATGAAAGCAGTGCAAAAAATCCCCGACCGAGCGGAGCTCGGTCGGGGAAATAAATCAATTTGATTTAACAAATTTTCAGCTGTTAATATTTTTTAAATACTCCTCAAATAAAGCCTGTCCTTCTTCTATGGTTTTAAACGGTTCAACATTGGGAAAAGGAGATATGAAAAGGCCATGTAAATATTTAAGATTCGCATCGTCTCCGTGTGTTCCTATGAGAGTATTTATCAAATCGCTATGAGCTGCTCCCGGAACCGTATATTGGATTCCGATAATATTAAAATTCACCAAATCCGCACTATCCAATTCCCTTAAATAAGAGAAATTTGATTCAGGATAAGTTTTCTTATCGTTGTATTGTGTAAGGACTTGATGTATCTCTTTGACATTTATGCCACCATTTTCATAACAAACGACCAAGCATCTTGATCCTATTATTTTATTCTCCTTTAAAAAAGCGCAACAAACAAGAGATGAATATTCAAGATATCTTCCGTAAATGGGTATTATTCGCGTACTGTCGGCCTGATTATATAAACTTATAAATTCTTCGCTAGCCGTTCCCCCCCTCGCATAATCATCAATTTGCGCAGAAAGATTGGTTTCCACAGGGCGATCAATATAAAATCGTTCCATGCGTGTATCATAATTAACGTATTTGCGATTGGGAGGAATAATCGGTTCTGTTGATGGTGAGTCGGAATTGTCAGGAACCTGTGATTCGGTAGTTGATGGTGAGTTAGAATTGTCAGGAACCTGTGATTCGGTAGTTGAAGTTGAACTCGAATTGTCTATTGCATTATTGTCATTTGGTGTAGTGCAGGATGCCATAAAAAGCAACACAAAGCACAAAAGACATATTATTTTTTTCATAGTTATTCCTCCTCTGTTACTACCACAGTAGCAATAAAATCATTCATTCTCGGCCCCGGCAAGAATTCGAGTTTTCGATATGTGTCACCATGCCATGCATCACTGACGTAAACATAAAACTTGCCATTGGAGAATTCATATCCAACACATACTGTCATATGTCCCCCACCATAAAAGGCGTTTGCGCCAAATCCTAACAAAAAGGGACGCCCTGCATTAATTTCCGACATAACATCTGTATAATCAAAAGGGTCTTCGCTGTACCATCTCAATTCCGCTGTTAACGTATATATCTTTCCGTCTTCTTCGTGAGAAAAAACATTAAATCCTACAGGAATATTTACGTTTTCCTCTCGGCGGTCGGGGATCTCATTGATGGCGTAATGATAGATAGACTCATTCGTCCATGATAGAGTTTCACTTGTGCCACTTGAAGTTGTCTCGTCAGAGGTCGGGGATGATGTAACGGATTCGGTTTGGTTTACTGTCGTATCCTCTGCTATAACGGTGAAAGAGCTTGTCAGAAACACCGTTGCCATGGCGAGGACAAGAGCTATAGCTCTGAATCTTGTTCTCGTCGTTTTCATATTAATCTCCTAATTAAATTTTAAATTTCGGCAGGGATAGGGCTCACCGCGCGATGCCGACAACCGTCGTGGCGGCTTTGTCTAACTGTTTTTCAATGTTCACGGTCATCGACCTCCTTTTTAAAATTAAACATAAAGAGGACACCGCGCACGGCGGCGCGATTTTACGGTCGTCGGTGGCTCTGATGTCCTCTTCAAATTTATTATAGCAGATTTTGCTTTGGCTGTCAATACTTTGCGGACGTTTTTTTGTTTGGTGTAAGTTTTGCGCGTTCGGCGCGCCAAAGCATCGAAAACCCGCGCATCTTTATCCGATTTTGTATAAAATGCTCCAAAGCTCTTGAAAAATGCGAGAAATTGCAGTATAATATTTTTGCAGTTAAAAGTTAAAATAAAAGGAGAAACAAAATGAGCGAACTTCACGTAATGGATCACCCCCTGATCACACATAAACTCTCCATAATGAGAAATAAAAAGACGGGCTCCAAGGATTTCCGCGAGCTTCTTGAGGAGATCGGCCTGCTTATGGGCTATGAGATCACCCGCGATCTGCCCCTCAAGGACGTGGTCATCGAGACCCCCGTGACCAAAATGACCGCAAAGATGATCGCCGGCAAAAAGCTGGCCGTCGTTCCCATTCTCCGTGCGGGACTCGGCATGACCGACGGTCTGCTCCGCCTCGTTCCCGTTGCCAAGGTGGGACACATCGGTATGTACCGCGATCCCGAGACTCATCTCCCCGTGGAATACTACTGCAAGCTGCCCGAGGACATTGAGGACAGGATCGTCATTCTCGTCGACCCGATGCTGGCCACAGGCGGCTCGGCCTGCGACGCCGTCCGTAAGCTCAAGGAATACGGCTGCAAGAACATTCGAATGATGTGCCTCGTCGCCGCCCCCGAGGGCGTCGCAAAAATGCAGGCGGAGTGCCCCGACGTTGATATTTACGCCGCCGCCCTCGACGAGCGCCTCAACGAGCACGCATATATCGTTCCCGGCCTCGGCGATGCCGGCGACAGAATCTTCGGAACCAAGTAATGCGCGAGCTTAAAATAGGCAAAAACGATGCGGGTCAGCGCCTCGACAAGTTCCTTTCAAAGGCCGTCAAGGGTATGCCCGTATCAATGATGTATAAAAGCATCCGCACCAAAAAGATAAAGGTCAACCGCAAGCGCGCGGAGCAGGGAATGGTCCTCTGCGAGGGCGATACCGTTCAGCTTTTTATCCGCGAGGAGTTTTTCGATTCGCCGAGTGCCGACGATTCGGCGCTCTCGCGTATCGAGCCCAAGCTGAATATCGTCTACGAGGACGAAAACATAATGCTTCTCAACAAGCGTCCGGGTGTGCTGGTTCACGAGGACACGGCGGGCAACGAAAACACGCTCATTATGCACGTCAAGGCGTATCTCGTTCAGAAGGGCGAGTATGATCCCGAGGACGAGCAGAGCTTCGCACCCTCCCTTTGCAACCGCATCGACCGCAACACGGGCGGAATCGTCATTGCCGCCAAAAATGCCGCCGCCCTGCGCGAGATGAACGAGCACATCAAGCAGGGGGACATCGGCAAGTTCTATATGTGTGCCGTCCACGGCCGACTTGAGAAAAAGAGCGCCACCTTGAAGGGCTGGCTTTTCAAGGACAGCAAGACCAATAAGGTCTACGTCACCGACGAAAAGCAAAAGGGCTCAAAGGAGATCATAACCGCATACCGAGTGGTGGGTGAGAAGAAGGACAGCTCTTTGCTTGAGGTCAATCTGGTCACGGGTCGCACCCATCAGATCCGCGCCCATATGTCACACATCGGCCACCCGCTCATCGGCGACGGCAAGTACGGCATCAACCGCGACGATCGCGCAAAGGGATATAAATATCAGGCACTTTACGCATACCGCCTGTGCTTCAATATGAAAGACGACAGCGGTCTTCTCGGATATCTTTCGGGCAAGAGCTTCTCTGTCCCGAAAGACGAAATCTGGTTTGTAGGTGAATTTAATGCTAAAATTTGATTTTTTGAAAAAGCGGAGCTTCCGCTTTCTGTTCCTTGCGGTTTCGGGCTTTCTCAGCGGCCTCACCACCTGCTATACCCAGCTCGGAATACTGCAGTGGATATCCATCATCCCCGCCGCGCTTGTGGCGTTTTCGGTGGCGGATGACGAAAAGAACCGCCTTCGCAGTGCGTACTGCTACGGTCTGTTCTTCTATATGACGTATTTTATGGCGGTCTGGCATTGGTTTGCCGTTATGTATCCGCTGGAATTTACGGGAATGGACAAAATGACCGCCCTTGCCGTGGTTGTTGCGGCGGTTCTCGGCCTGCCGCTCGTCCAAGCCTCCACCTTCGCATTCGTTTTCGTGCTTTTTGCCAAGATCAAGCGCGGACGCGTGGTATCCCGTTTTCCGATTCTCGCTCCCATTGCTTTCGCCGTTCTTTGGGCGATCTTTGAGTGGACCCAGACCCTCTTCTGGTTCGGTGTTCCGTGGGGCAGACTTCCCCTGGGGCAGACGGGCGTGCTCTTTACTTTGCAAACGGCGTCGCTCTTCGGATCGTATTTTGTAACGTTTATTATTGTTCTCGTTAACGCCCTGCTGGCGTACGCTCTCTACCGTGCCGATCTGCGACGGGTCTGCGCCGTAAGCTGTGCCGCAGTTTTTGCGGTCAATGCGTTTACCGGAGTTGTGCTTATGTCCTTGCGCCCCACAGAGCGCGAGACCGCAAAGGTCGCCGCTGTTCAGGGTAACATTTCCTCCACCGAAAAGTGGGCAGGGAATTGGTGGGATCTTACCAAGGAAAGATACGGCGCGCTGACTGCAGAGGCCGTGGCCGAGGGCGCGGAGATAGTGATCTGGCCCGAAACCGTTGTAAGAGTCCCTGTTGAAAACAAGGATGTGTTCGAGTGGCTTTCCGACCTTGCCAATGATCAGAACGTGACGTTGCTTGTCGGTTGCTTCTCTGATTTCGGCAGACGTAATTCCGTGGTCGCCTTCGGACCCGACGGTGAAATGTCCGAGGATATCTATTCAAAGAGATATCTTGTCCCCTTTGGCGAGTTCGTGCCTATGCGCGGAATTATCGTGGCGATTCTTCCGTGGCTCACCGAGATCGGAATGCTTTCGGGCGACCTGACTCCCGGAGACTCGGCAAACGTGCTTGATACCGAGTACGGAACCATCGGATCTATGATCTGCTTCGACTCAATATATGAACCCACCGCTCTCGACAGCGCGGGCTCGGGCGCCGAGCTTATCGCCATCGAGACCAACGATTCTTGGTTTTACGATTCGGCCGCCCTTTGGATGCACGAGGGTCAGGCCAAAATGCGCGCCATTGAGACGGGCAAATACGTTGTCCGCGCCGCAAACACGGGCGTGTCCGCTATAATTTCCCCCAAGGGCGAGGTGCTCAGTGAGCTTGGCCCGCTGAAAACGGGATACGTAGCAGGAGAAGTGGGCTTCATCCCGCAAAACACGCTCTACGTATATATAGGTAATCTTTTCGTCTGGCTGGCCATCGCCGCAGTAGTCGGAGTTATCAGCGCGGACGTTACCCTTGGAATCCTTGAGAATCGGAAAGCTCGGAATGAGGATTCTGCATTGCAATAATATAATAAGGAAGGACACTATTATGTCAAATAAATGGGTCGCGGGCTGGGGTGCCGCAGAAAACTATACATCTAACAGACAGTTTGATTATGTTAAGGATATGACCTTCAGATATCCCATATTTTCGACGGTTGATGCCGAGGGAATAAGAATACATCTTTCAAACAGATTCGGCACCGAAAGCTGCGAGCTTACTAAAGCCACCGTTGCCGTATGTACGGAGAAGGCTTCGGTAGATGCCGATACGGTCAAGACCATAACCTTCGGTGGGTCCGAGTCGCTCATAATGCAACCGGGTGAGGATTATATCAGCGATGAGATCGATTTTCGCGTCACGGCAGGCGCTGAGATCGCGATAACTATGTATTTTGCCGACTATACGCAGATAAGAACCGGTCACTCCAACACGGGAGGGTATATCAGGCAGTATTACGCAAGGGGAGATTATTCCGCCGCTCCCGAGATCCCCGATGACGTAGTCGTCGCGGGTCAGACCTATGTTTTCCTGAACACCGTGGACTTTTTGACAAGCGAGGACGTCTCGGCAATAATTGCCTTTGGCGACTCCATCACCGCAATGCCGTGGCCCGATTGTCTGGCGAGAAGAATTTACGAGGCGGGCATACGTAATCGCACCGTCATTCGCAGAGGAATCGGCGGCAACCGAGTCCTGCGCGAGTACTCTCAAAGAGATATGAACGGATACGGTGTCGCAGGCATCAAGCGCTTCGAGCGTGACGTCACCGCCGCAGGGGTCGACAGAGTCTTCGTACTGCAGGGAATAAACGACCTGCTCCATCCCCGCGAAGGATACAGAAGATGCGGAATGGACGAGCTGCCCGCGGCCGAGGAGCTTATCGCGGGTTTGCAGACTTATATAGATATTGCTCACAGACACGGTATAAAGATATATCTCGGAACGATCATGCCCCACGAGCCCTTCCTTACGGTCGAGGGTGATAAGGAAACGAAGCGTCAGCAGGTCAATGAGTGGATAAGAAGGGAAGCCGACTGCGATGGGGTTATCGATTTTGATGCCGCACTCCGTGACCCGGAGAATCCTTCACGTCTTTTTAAAGCCTACGACAGCGGAGATAAATTGCACCCGAGTATGGCGGGCTCTCGATGCATGGCAGACTCCATTCCCGAGGAATTTATAAAATAAGACCATAATTATATGACGCGGAGATCAAAAACAGACCTCCGCGTCGTACCGTTTTTTGGATAATTTGCACGAATCGAAAATTTTTGAAAAAAACTTCAAAAAAAGTGTTGACAAGAGTGAGGTGATGTGATATAATAGTCAAGCTGTCGCGCGAGATAACCTCGCAAGCAGCAAACGGTCATTGAAAATTGAACAACAAGAGATAAGTACAAAGCAAAAAATTGTGTGAAGATTTATCTCGTTAATTTCTGAGAGAATACTACTCAAACAAAAGTAAAAGAGCAAAGACAAAGCTCGAAACAGATTTTA
>JAFTOB010000155.1 GCA_017451545.1 Clostridia bacterium
GGTATATCATCAACGCGCAGCGTTGCATATCATCGAGGCATAGCCTCGTATATCATCAGCCCAAAGGGCTGTATCTCATCAAGCCGCAGGCTTGCATAAAAAGCTCCGCGCTTGACCGAGCCGCCTTGACGACCCACGCCAAGCGCGGAGAAATTTGGTTGTTTTTTAGTTTTTCCGATTAGCCGTAGATTCGTTCTACGTTGGAGCCGTCTTGTGCCACACGCCAAAGCGAGGATTCCTCGCCGACGAAATACACCCAATAGTCATCGACAATATAGCACTCCTCGGCATAGACATTGCATAGCTTCGAAAGCTTGCCGCTTGCAACATTGTAGGCATATACACCGCCTGCTGTGGCAATATAGACATTGTGTCCGTAGCAATTCATTCCGGCAATACCGTCATATCTGAATGAATACGGAGAATACGAGGCAGTGGACGTAATATTCTCGTCTGAAATAACCTCTTTAAAATTTATCCTGTCAGAGTTAAGATCGGAAATCAACACTCGCTCACCGATTATGCCGGGATCATAAACACGACAAACCAAGTGATTATCGCAGACAAAAAGGTGAGATACATTATTGTCTTTTTCAAACTCGTATAACAAAATATCGGTCTGGGAATCAAGATCATATACACGCAAAAGGTCTATTATTTTCCCGGATTCATCATCCTTAACATATGTCAAGTAGTAAACTTTGTTGCCGGATACAAAAAACTCTGAAACCTCGGCATTAACAATAAATTTTTCAGTCGCACTGTCAAGGAAAGCTAAATGGTATACGGTGAGATTAATAACATTTCCCGTTTGCTCTTTGCCGCACCCATATATCATAGCGCCATTCTCGGCAAACTGTGGATATAAGTCTCCTCTATCACCAAGACCATTATCTCCGAGGAAAGAGAATCCGTCGTATTGCTTAAATTTTTCCTCCTGCTCCGAATAATAATGTACGCCGACGGCACCATCATCATTTAAAGATTTGGGAATTCTCGATAAAAGCAGATTATTATGCTCAAAAAGAGCGCACCTCAAACCATATGATTTCAATTTCGGTTCATTACCGCGTATTACTTTGCTTCCGCTTGACGATATCTCAATAAGTCCGTAACTGCCGGAATTTTTTGCGTAATTAAAGAAAAGTTTATCACCGATACGAGCAAGATTTCCTCCGGCTAAATAGTTATTTACCGAGTTTTCAACCTCATTACCGGACACCTCAACCTCGGCATACGGAACACCGAAACACGAGGCACAGGAAAACATTGTGGGTAATGTTATAAGGATCAAAAATAATATAGCTACTAATTTTTTTGCCATATCAACACCTCCAAGCATTAGCAAGTGACCATTATCTGTCTTTTCGGGTTTGATGTCGTTTAAGCACAGGAAAAACACAAAAGACGACTCTCCGTGTTTATCAACATATCAAATAATCAATACTATTATTACGTTAATTACGGCATAAAGCGGCACCAATGCTTTTTCCATATCAACAGAGCTACAAAACACCTCGCACAAAATATTGGAAATCATAAAAACGAAATATAGACCAAATATTGAAAAGTATAAAATTTTTTTATACATCGGCATTATATCCCAAAAATTCTTGTACAAAAACCACTCTTTGAGCGATTGGTTTTTTACTCTTTTGCGCCTGTTGCTGTTACTCAACATATCCGAAAAAAACTTCCACATTTTCATTCTTGTGTAGAAGAATGATAAAAGCAAAACCGCATTATAAAGCAAGACAATGAAAAATATGTGCAAAGCAATCATTATTATTTTGCCTTTCTCAACGCAAAAAACTTATAAGTCCTCATCAAACCGTTCGCTGCATTTATTCGTCCACATCTTCGCGTACTCGATAAATTCTTTTGATAAGATAACCCCTCCGACAACGTGAACAGCCGGCGGATTCACCGAACGAACGTATTTTTCATCTTTTTCTTTCAATACCACCTCGGTTTTTCCGCGAAACGAGATGTGCGCAGTATTCGTCAAACGCTCCAACGCGTTTTGACGGATTTCAAAAAACCTCAAATCACTGACCACATATGTAACTTTTATCTTCTTTTCACTGCTTGCCGATCCCTCCTCTGAACGTTCGGGGTTTCGCATATTGCCACCAAGATAGACCTGAACTCCGCCACGGCCGAAAACCTTTTTCCCGGTTCTAACGAATGGCGTTGCGCGATAACGTATTTTACTTTCTGTAACCTCAATCTTGCGCGGGATGGTCAAAAAAGATGCAAGCCAAAAAACAGCTCCCACAAAAACACACGCAAATACAAATATCAAAAAAGCATATAAAATTTTCAAAAAAATATCGGTATTCGGCAGGCTTGCAATAGCTATAATACTCGACAGAATGACAGTCATTCCAAACAGGAAAAGCGTTGTTCCTTTTAAGGACTTTCCTAACGGCGACAGCCTGAATTTTTTGTACATTGAAGCCCCTTTCTTTTTCAAAAACAACTTTCGCAGGAACTCAGACGACGGTTCCTCTCAAAAATATTTTTTAAATGACCGTCTCTACCTATATTATACAGTATTTCAGACGTTCTGTCAAGAACTCAAAAACTCCTCACCCGACCAACTCTTTTTTGATGCGTTTGTGGCGTTTGCCCGCTTTATCTGCCTCGGTTCACTCCGCCGCCGGCCTCCCCGCGCCCCGGTTCGCTTGGAACACCAACTTTCCTTCTCTCTCCCCGGTTCACCGAAAACCTCAGCCTCTCTCCTCCCCTCCTCGGTTTGATGAAGGTCTCAAACCCTTCTCTCCCCTCCTCGGTTTGCTGAAAGTCTCAATCTCTCTCCTCCCCTCCTCGGTTCACGAGGAGGGGTCGGGGGTGGTGTCCATCTTATTGCCGCTTGCCGCCGCAAAGCGGCAACAATCACGGCAAAGCCGTGCATCTCATCCGCGCTCCGCGCGGCATAGCATCAACGCACAGCGTTGCATATCATCGAGGCATAGCCTCGTATATCATCAGCCCAAAGGGCTGTATCTCATCAAGCCGCAGGCTTGCATAAAAAGCTCCGCGCCCGACCGAGCCGCCTTGACGACCCACGCCAAGCGCGGAGAATTTTATTATTTTTTCTTTTTTCGCTAATGATTAAAATTGCTATCTTCATCAAAACCAATCAATTTGCTTCTGATGACCTTATTGCAAAGCGATTTTTCAAACCTATCATATGCAATTTCCGTACTGTCAAACGAGAATTTCTTGCCGGAGTATGTTTTGACTGTAATTTTTGAAATATTGTATCGATTCTTAGGATTTCTCTTCTTCACAGATTCAATATCAGAAAAAGAACAAGAAAAAGTTTTTCTGAGAGGACGAAATACTGTTATTCTGTTCCCCTCCACTTTTATTTTGTGGAACAATATGTGGATAGTCCCCCCTATTCCAAGAAACACTAACGCTGCCATGGCAACATCCATCAATAATCTTCCCCACATATTATCTGTAACAATATTTTTCTGAAGATAAGTTCCAACCCATATTACCGTCATCATTGCAATTTCGGCAACTGCGAGAAAAATATATCCCTTATGTAAACCAACGCAAAAGCATCCTTTTGTCATCTTCAGGCTTTCTTTGTGGGAAAAATATTGCATAAATGACAAAAGAAGAACAACACTGGAAGGAATAATAATAGCGATCGTAATTGGCATTATAGAGTTCATTTTTATATTCCTCCTTTCCGATTCAGATTATTAAACATTGCATGTGCTTACCACTCCACAAAACAATCTATACTTCCAGTAATCAATCTATCAGAAATCCATTCACAAAAAGAGCCTGGCGCAATATCAGAAACACAGGGGACGGTTCTCTGTGTCCTTCAAAATTTCTTTCAAACGACCGCGCTACCTGTATTATACAGTATTTACAACGTTCTGTCAAGAACTCAAAAGCTCCGCGCACGACCGAGCAGCCTTGACGACCCACGCCAAGCGCGGAGAAATTTAATTATTTTTTAATTTTCGGTCGAACGCCGCCCATATTTTTACCCATAAACCCGCTCTACCACAGAGCCGTCTTGTGCCACACGCCAAAGCGAGGATTCCTCTCCGACGAAATAAATCCAATAGTCATCGACAATATAGCACTCCTTGGCATATGTGTCGCATAATTTCGAAAGTTTTCCGTCACCAATATTATACGTATAAAGGCCGTTCGATTCCCAAGCTGCGTAAATCTTTCCGCCATACACATTAATATCATAGAATTCAGTCGGATCAGCCTCAATATCACTGCACGAAACAGCAGTCGTCAACTCGGGATTTTCGGATACAAGATCAACCAGCAGAACCGAATTTTCAGCATATCCGAACAATATTAAATGATTGCCCTCGACGTAAATCTTGTCGACAGAGTAATTATCAACCCGAACAACTTCAACCTCACTCTTGTCATTTACATTATATTTTATTATTGAATACGAGCCGTCATCTGCGTTATACTCCGAATAGAATGCTAACTCGCCCGCAACATAAAAGATTCTGCTGTTATCCGAAATAACGTCGATCTCCTCTCCGTCCGCTCCCATCAGGATTATTTTGCTTTCAGAGTTGAAAACACCATTTTCATCATCAAATTCTCCAAGATCGTAATATGGAAAAGCAATATTATCTTTTATGGGTTGGAATACTGAATTGATAAATATCTCTGTTTCAGGTAAAGACTCATATTTTTCAAATTTAGCACTGTCGAAAGAATAATATCTCCATTCGCGCCATTTGTTCATCCCTGCAACCAATTTTGAATTATAATCCATAAGGTTTGGGGTCGAGTGCTGACCGGGCTGTAAAGTATAGTCTCCGCCATAGTATATCCGTTCCGAACCGAATGATGAAATTTTAATGATTCCGTGCGATAACGCATTCTTTTCATATCCGTAATACAAACTATCACCAATACGAACAAGGCTTCCGCCGGCCAGATAATTATTTACCGAGTTTTCCACCTCGTTGCCCGACACCTCGACCTCTGCATACGGAACGTCAGAGCAAGAGGCACATGAAAACATCGTGGGCAATGCTATAAGGATCAAAAATAATAAAGCTATTGATTTTTTGGCCATATTAGTACCTCCGAACATTATTAAACGGTGACATAGTGGACAGTCGGCGCGAATGTCGCTTGATCTTCATTCGTTGCGTGCGACAAAAAGCTATGCGGCGTTCTCTGTGTCCATGTTATTTTTTCTTCTTTTTCAAACACTTGGAACTGTCCTTGGTATGTTCTTTCTTAAGTTTATATTCTTTTTTTCTACGACTGTTCTTAAAAGCATATTTAGATCTACGCAATGCATCGCATTGAACACGCACGACCAAGAACAAAACGATCTTAAAAAAAGACATTATTCCTAAAAAATACCCGGCAAACTCTTTAAAAAGCAAAATTAACGCTAAAGAAATTATATATTGCGGAATTACCGTGACCACCATACATACGTATATACGGTAATAAACTTTAAATATATCTTGATTGAATTCAAGCAACGGCTCAATATAATCTAATAAAATTTTTCCTTTTATTGTTTGTTGGACATATATCTTTCTCGCGCTTTTTCTGCTTTTGTTTCCTATTAAAAAATCTTGCAGAAATCTTCTCCATGAAGAAAATACTATCAGGTCGCTCAACACCAAAATAAAGTTAAGGGAATAATCTGCCATTTTTCTTCACCTAAACACAGGGAACGGTTCTCTGTGTCCTTCAAAATTTCTTTCAAACGACCGCCGCTACCTGTATTATACAGTATTTCCGACGTTATGTCAAGAGTTCACCCCCGCCACCAAGACGGCCGCTCCGTATACCCCGCCGCCCCCAAAAAGAACATTTGTTCTTATTTTGCCCGTAAATTGCGCCTTCCTCGATAATGTTGGCCTCCGCCCACCCAAAAATCGGCTCTGCGCTTGACAAATTGCCCGATTTTTGATATACTTAATATGTCCGGCGACAGTAATCGCTGCAAATACTTTGAACGGAAACTGCACAGAATATGGAATTTATAAACAGACAGGATCACGATACCCTGCTTCGGGCTACATTTGAAAAATATAAGGTCAAGTGCGAATTATCGGAACGTATGTTCGATATATTTCATAAAATGACCAACAGATTACTTGAAGAAAACGAAAAATACAATCTTACAGCCGTCAGAACCCCCGAGGGAGTTATCGAGCACCACATTTTTGACTCTATTCTCCCCGCATCGCTCATCCCCGAGGGAGCACACGTTCTTGACGTCGGAAGCGGCGGAGGCTTCCCTTCCCTGCCCCTCGCCACCGTCAGACCCGATCTCAAGATCACCGCCCTTGACAGCACCGAGAAAAAGACCGAATACATCAAATCCACCGCCGAAATTCTCGGACTTAACAACGTATCGGTCATTTGCGGACGCGCAGAAGAGCTCACCGCCGTTGAAAAGCCCGCAGAACGCATCAAGCACTCAGAATTAACGGCCATAGCCAAGCAAAACCCCTACCGTGAGAGCTTCGACGTAGTAATAGCCCGCTCCGTGGCATCAATGGCCACACTTTCCGAGCTTTGCGTTCCCTTCCTCAAGGTTGGTGGCAAATTCATCGCAATGAAGGCAGAAAAGGCCCTTCACGAGGCAAAAGAATCCGAAAATGCCCTCTATTTGCTCGGTTGCGTGCAAAAATGCGAGATAATCAAGCCCTACACGGTAGACCTCGAAAGTGACAAGCTGTTCTTTGTAACCTCAAAGAGATTAGCCACACCGGCAAAATATCCGCGAAGATACAATCAGATCAAGAAGAAACCGCTTTAAAAGTTCGCCAATCGGCATCAAGCCCCACGCAATCATATGCGTGGGGCTTTTATTATGCCAATCGGCATCCTGTAAAGTGTAAAATTCAAAAAATCAAGTAGCCAGATGTACAAAGTTACACAAAATTAAAAATCATCACAAAACCCCGCCTGTCAGGCAAGCCCGGTCAGCCCAAAGTGCAAAACGAGATGTTTCACGTGAAACATTGCGGCACGTGCAGCAAGCAGTAGTCCAAACAATCACCCGCAGTTAAGCACGCTTCGCAATTAACGCCCTACCTACATCAACCGCCTGCCGCCGTCCTAAGAGCCCTCTATTTTTAAAACGTTTCACGTGAAACATTTGTTGTAGAACATATGTTCGCGATTGTTTCACGTGAAACATTGTTCGGTACAGGAGAAGCGCCTTCCACACGTGCAAATGTGCATAAATCTTCGATTTTTGGCGCAAAAACCGAACTTTTGACGTAAAATGTTTCACGTGAAACAAAAAATCTTCAAGATTTTCAATATATGTATTGCATTTTTGGGCGATGTATGCTATAATATAGGGGCTAAAATATGCCGATTTTACGGATTTTCTACATAAAATGGAGGTAACATGGCAAAAATTATATCGTTCGCCAACCAGAAAGGCGGCGTTGGCAAGACCACGTCCGCCGTTAACGTTGCGGCTTCGCTGGGAGTGCTCGGTTTTCGCGTTCTGATGGTCGACCTTGACCCTCAGGGAAACACCACCAGCGGCGTCGGAGTGTCCAAAAAAGCGCTCAAATTCACCACAAAAGAGGTTCTTTTAGGCCAGGCAGAGCCCGAGCAGGCCATAATTAAGACCAATTTTGATAATCTTTCGGTGATTCCGTGTAATATTTCGCTTGCAGGAGCCGAATTTGACCTTTTTGACTTTGATGACAACCAATATCAGCTCAAAAAGTTCCTTGATAAGGTACAGGATGACTACGATTACGTTATAATCGACTGTCCCCCCTCGCTTGGAATGCTCACCGTCAACGCAATGGCCGCCAGCGACGGCGTTGTTGTGCCTATGCAGTGCGAATTTTACGCTCTTGAGGGACTTTCCCAGCTTCTGATCACCATAAAACGCATAAATAAGCTCTATAATCCCAAGGTTGGAGTCTGCGGAATCCTTATTACGATGTATAATAAGCGCCTGCTGCTGTCCGCTCAGGTCATCAGCGAGCTTGAAAAGCACTATGGGGACAAGCTTCTTTCCACCCAAATTTCGAGAAACGTTAAGCTCTCCGAGGCCCCCAGCTTCGGAAAACCCGTATATTATCACGATAAGCGCGCCAAGGCGACTCTCGAATACATCGCGGTTGCCAAGGAACTCAGCCAGAGGATCTGATAATGGCGGAGAAAAAGAGCAAAAATATTGGTCTCGGGCGCGGTCTTGACTCGCTTCTTGACGATAATGCGCCCGATATAAGCCAAAAACCGTCGATCGTCAAGCGAACCGACGGTGACGAATACGAATATTACAGAAAATCTACCGATGAATTATTTACGAAAGAAGGTGTAAGAAATGTCAAAAAAATCAAGCGGACTTGGTCGTGATTTTTTTGCTATCCTTGACGATAATCTTATAAATGATAAGCAAAGCACCTCGGAAATGATCAGAATTTCGGATATTGAGCCGAGAAAAGATCAGCCGAGAAAGAATTTTGACAGGGAAGCGCTCGACGCGCTTGCCGAATCCATCGGCGTTTACGGTGTTCTTCAGCCAATTATTGTGCGAGAAAACGCCTCTATGCCCGGACTTTACGAGATAATTGCCGGTGAAAGACGTTGGAGAGCCGCAAAAATGGCGGGTCTTAACGAAATTCCCGCAGTAATTCTCGACGGAGACGATCTCAAGACAGCTCAGGTTGCTCTTATTGAGAACATTCAGCGCGAGGATCTGAATCCCGTTGAAGAGGCTATGGCATACGGCGCGCTGATCGACCGTTTTGATCTGACTCAGGAGCAGGTGGCAAAGCAGGTGGGCAAGAGCCGCGCCGCAGTTGCAAACGCTCTGCGTCTGCTGTCGCTTCCGCAGGAGGTCATCGAATATCTTGAGGACGGTTCGCTGTCTGCAGGTCACGCACGCGCGCTTCTCGGACTCATTAACGAGGATTCCATCATTCCTACCGCAGACAAGATCGTTGAGCGCGACCTTTCGGTTCGTGAGACAGAGCAGCTCGTCAAACGCATGAATGCCGCTGCCGAGGCTCCCGCAGAAGAGGAGTATACCGAGCTTAACAGTGAGGCCGGACGTCTCAAGCTCTATATTAAAGAAATCGAGCGCAGATCCATGTCCGCGCTCGGAAAACGGGTCAGAATCACCCACACACCCCGCAAAAAGGCCATCGAAATCACTTACGAGACCAACGAAGATCTTGAAAATATGCTCAAGACCCTTTGCGGAGAGGACATTTTTGACAATATTTGATAAGAAAGGAAATTTTTGGAAATGTTAGACATCAAATATATTAAAGAAAATCCCGACGCCGTTAAGGCCGGACTGAAGGCAAAAGAGGTGGATTGCGACGCGATCGTCGATAAGATCATTGATCTTGACGTTAAAATTCGCGGTCTGAAGACCTCCACCGAGTCCAAAACCGCCCAAAAGAACAAGATCGCCAAGGAAAACGGCAAGCTTTTCGGCATGAAGAAGGGTCTGGAGAAGCAGGGAAAGGACACCGCAGAGATCGACGCACAGATCGAGGCTAACAAGGCTGAGTCCGTGGCTCTTGACGCGTCCATTGCAGATGAGGCCGTAGCTCTCAAGGATCTGAACGCGGAGTTCCGCGTAGCTATGCTCAGCCTGCCCAACCTGCCCGACGCAGATCTTCTGCCCGGCGGCAAGGAGAACAACGAGCCCCTTCGCTACATCGGCGAAAAGCCCTCCTTTGATTTCGAGCCCAAGCACCACGTTGACCTTTGCACCGATCTCGGTCTTATCGACTACGAGCGCGGCGTAAAGCTTGCAGGCGCAGGCAACTGGATGTACACCGGCATGGGCGCACGTCTTGAGTGGGCTCTGCTCAACTATTTTATCGACACCCACACGGCCGACGGCTACGATTTCATCCTTCCTCCCCATATGCTTGAGTATATGTGCGGCGAGACTGCGGGTCAGTTCCCCAAGTTTGCCGACGAGGTATATAAGATCGCAAACCCCACCGACGACCGCACCCACTATATGCTTCCCACGGCCGAAGCTGCTCTCTGCAGCATTTACCGCGATGAGATCCTCACCGAGGCCGAGCTGCCCAAGAAGCTGTTTGCATACACTCCTTGCTTCCGCCGTGAGGCCGGCTCCCACCGCGCCGACGAGCGCGGAATGGTTCGCGGACACCAGTTCAACAAGGTCGAGATGTTCCAGTTCTGCAAGCCCGAGGACTCAGACGCCGCATTTGAGGAGCTCGTGACCAAGGCAGAGAACCTGGTCAAGGGTCTGGGCTTCCACTTCCGCACCGTAAAGTTGGCGGCAGGCGACTGCTCGGCTTCCATGGCGCGCACCTACGATATCGAGATCCTGATCCCGTCCATGGACGGCTACAAGGAGGTCTCCTCGGTCTCCAATGCCCGTGATTACCAGGCAAGACGCGGAAACATCAAGTTCCGCCGCGAGTCCACCGGAAAGACCGAGTTCCTCCACACCCTCAACGGCTCGGGTCTTGCGACCTCGAGAATTTTCCCCGCGCTGGTCGAGCAGAACCAGAATGCGGACGGCAGCGTGACCGTGCCCGAGGTCCTTCGCAAGTATCTCGGCGTGGACGTTATCAAGAAGGGCGAGTAAGAGATACAAGCCTGCGGCTTGATGAGATGCAGCCCTTCGGGCTGATGATATGCAACGCTGTGCGTTGATGATATACCGCGCGGAGTGCGGATTGCATGCAGCCCTTCGGGCTGATGCCATGCACGGCTTCGCCGTGATTGCCGCTGTGCGGCAGGGCAGGGAAGCGCGATTTGTTTCCTGACAGTTTCGGCTGTTTTGACAATTAATTTAAAAACACAAATTCCGCGTCGGTGGGCCTTTTGGGGCTTATCGGCGCGGTTTTTGTTTTCGCAAAAGTGCGAATTACGACACACGGGTGCCGTGTTTTTGCGTTTTTCACCGGTCACGTACCGTTTGTTTTGCGCCTTAAACGGAACACACCGCCCCGCCCATCCTGTGAATCGAGGAGGGGGAGATATAAAGTCACGTATGCGTCCGAGTTTTGCGAAAAATCAAGCTTTCGAGCGCCAAAATGGCTTTTCGCAAGCATTGCTTGACAGTTTTGCAAAACAAATTAGTAAAATGCAAGCTACTTTTTGCTTGACTGTCGCTCCAAAATATGATATAATTAGGTAAAAGGTAAAACGAAAATCATAATCGGAGGGAAAAATGAAAAAGCTTATAGCGCTTACTTTGACGATGATCTTCGCCATTGCGCCGCTTTGGGGATGCGGTCAGAAAGTAAACGATAGTGACGTGGATCAAACAGAAGAGCTTCAGGGGGGAGCGACACAAAACGAAGTGACGAAAAGCAACGCTCCGTCATCCGACGGATTCCACGTGGATCTCGATTATTTCCGAGCCGACAGATATGCGGCGACGATAACCGAGGATGCGGATCACGTTTTTTGGGCTGACAACGACGGCTTGCACAAATACAGCAAGGATACGAAAAATACAGTCCTACTCCTTGAAGGCAAGGGCATAAACAGCTTGGTGGTATGCGAGAATTTTTTGTATTACGTTGTAGATGACGAGATACTTTACAGAATAGACGTCGATTCAAAGGCTGTTGAGACGGTATTCAAGCAAGACGACAAATATATGTGTCAAATTTACGATTATACGGTTGCCGACGGGAAGGTATTCTTTTTAAATACTCATTCGCTTTTTTACTATGATATCGCGACGAAGTCTGTGAAAGAGTTAAAAGACACGACGGTGGAGACCTTGCAGGTAGTTGGGGATGATATCTATTTTATAGACCACGCCGAGAGAACCGACACCATATACGTTTATTCTATGACCGACGGCACCTGCGAAATTGTACTTGGCAACGGGGAGCACACTCCTATGGAAGAAGCATATATTGATTTTCGCATAGTTAACAACCGAATGTATTATACTCAGTCCACACCCTCCGGTACATACGTTATGAATTCGGCAGGGGAAAGTAAGATAATCGGTGACGGTTGTGCTGTGTTCGTGTGCGAATCCAACGTCGCGGGCGGAACGTACTTTATGGCATACGGGCGCGATGAAAGCAGTTTGAAGTTCCGCGGACAAGACGGTGTGCCCGTCCCGATATGTTTTGACATGATGGAGTTAAACGTCAATTTCGGCGTTGCGATTGTTAACGGATATGTTTACTACAATTCGGGCTTTGATCGGGTTCTTAATGAGACGGGGCACTATATTTACAATTATTATTCGAATCCCATGGCCAAAAAAATTGTTGACCCATCTAAATATAATTTGCGGGACGGTTATTATACTATAGGGTAAAAGCGCGGAACTTTTTATTCAAGCCTGCGGCTTGATGCCATACGCCGCAGAGCGGCGATTACATACCGCGCGGAGTGCGAATTGCATGCAGCCCTTCGGGCTGATGCCATGCACGGCTGCGCCGTGATTGCCGCTGTGCGGCAGGGCAGGGAAGCGCGATTTGTTTCCTGACAGTTTTGGCTGTTTTGACAATTAATTTAAAAGCAAAAATTCCGCGTCGACGGGCCTTTTGGGGGCTTGTCGGCGCGGTTTTTGTTTTCGAAAAGCGCGAATTACGACACACGGGTGCCGTGTTTTTGCGTTTTTAGTTGGTTTTTGGGTGTCAGCGGTCTGCCTATCTCCTCGGCCTTCTCACTGCCAAATACAGCCTCTTGTGCATTCTACGCGGCAACGTCGGCTTTTTCCAGCCCCATCATCTTGCGAAGATTTTTAACTATTTCGTCTCGCTCTGCCTTTGTTTCAAGAGTCTGCCGAACTCGTTCATTATCTCCTGATGAGTGGCGTTCGGATGATTCACCAAGTAAGCTATCATCAGTAATTGATCCTCTTCCTCTTCGAGATACACCGATATCGCCGCCGCTTCCTCGCTCGGCATCTTGAACTGTTTCAACCCATACAGTAGCAATCTTTCGGTCTTCGTCAATTCTTTCATATCCAACCCTTCTTTCTTCCAAAAGCTTTTTGGTTTTTGAATTATAAGGCGCGAGTATACGGCCATGCATATACTTATCAGCCTCGAAAATATATCCGCTAACATAAACTGTCCTTATTTCGCCCTCGGCCATTCCCGAAGTCTTGTTTGCAAGACTTCTTGCAAAAGCGTTTCGCAACCCATAAGGTACTTGGTTAATAAAGTCGTCGGTCGTAGTATATAAATTATAGTTTGTTTTTTGGCCGTTGTCAATAGAATCATCTTCTCCGACTTCGGATTTTTCTTCGGCTGGCTGCCTCTCGGGAGTTTTTTCTTTTTCGGATTCGGAGCTAACCTGCGTCTTTTCTTCATTTATGCGCGTTACGCCCTTGCCGTCGCTCACAGCACCCGGGTCACCCACGCGGGGATTCTCGACAGCATCCTGTATAACTCCCTGCGCGAAGGCCTGCTTGTAGAGCCGCTCAAGCACGTTGAGCTGGGTCTCGGCGGGCGGGTCGGCGCGGTTTTTACGTTTGCAAAAGTGCGAATTACGACACACGGGTGCCGTGTTTTTGCGTTTTTCGTTAAATTTGAAGAGTGTTTTGGCGTCGGCATCGGGATCACCCACGCGCAGGTGTCCGGCAATTTCTTCAACCTCACGGCTATAAATTCGGAATATTTCGGCTCTGCACTTGATTTATTCGGTATTTTGTGATATAATATATGGGCAAAAATTTATTTGGGAGGTGCGGCTTTGGTTATTACCTATGCTATCATGGCTATTATGGCCACGGTTTTGCTTATCGGATATATTACGCTCGTTCGCAAAAAAGAGCCCGGGCTGCTCCTTTTGTACGTTTGCGTGGCCATCGTAAACGTTGGCTATTTCCTGATCGCGATCTCGAAAAGCGTGAGCTTTGCGATATTTGCCAACGACGTTGCCTATCTCGGCAGCGTGTTTCTCTCCATGTCCATGCTGCTTACCATCGTCAAGCTCTGCGGCTTTGAGGTCAAAAGAAAGCTCGTCATCACGCTGACGGTTGCGGCCGCCCTTATGTTCGCAATCATTGCCACGTCCGGATTTCTGCCGATCTATTACAAAGAGGTCACCATCGTGACCGTGGACGGCGCGTCCAAGCTCAAAAAGGTCTACGGCGTGCTGCATCCCACATATCTCGTTTATCTGCTTGCTTATTTTGCGGCTATGGTCGCCTGTATTATCCAATCCATACGCAAGAAAATGATCGCGTCCCAGCGCCACGCGTCGCTGCTGGCGGCCATCGTTTTCGGCAACATTGCCGTTTGGCTCGTGGAAAAATTCATACCCTGGAATTTCGAATTTCTCTCGGTCTCCTACCTATTCAGCGAGCTCGTTCTTCTCGGGCTCTATTGGATGATGCAGGACTATATTCAGCTCAAGGACGTCCCTCCGCCCGTGGTGGTTGAGGAAAAAGCTCCCGTGATCGTAGTCGATACGATGGAAAGGGCGGAAAAGATACAAGCCATACTCTCCCACCTGCCCGAGGGCACGACCCTCTCGGCAAGGCAGACCGAGGTTCTGGAGGGTATCATCGACGGCAAGAGCCGAAAGGAGATCGCGGCAGATCTTCACCTCTCCGAGAACACTGTAAAGATGCACACCTCATCACTTTACAGACTTTTAGACGTTTCAAGCCGAGACGAAATTCACGCGCTTATGAAATCCCGTTGATAAAGCGCGGCAACATTTCGGTTGCCGCGTTTTTGTTTCCGCCCTCAAATACACCCTAAAACACCCTAAAAACACCCGTTATGGGTGTATACTCAATGTATATATATATGTTATAATTAAGACACGCGGAGCGACGTCACGGACGTGACGCCGAGCTTCAATCTACCGAGAAAGGGTGGCAAGGAAAAATGAAGAACGAAAACATCATCAAAAGGACGTCTGCAACAAAAGTTATATGCATCTGCTTTGCGCTGATTCTTTTCATCGGCGCGGGCATTGCTTGCGTTCGCCTTTTTGCTGTTGACACGGACGCGACGGAAATGATATACGCAACCGCCGTCAATCTGATATCGACCGACGGTACGCCGACAGTGCTGACAAGCGACGCCGACAGAACGGAGGCGACATATACTTGGGTCGCCGAGACCGCGACGCTGACGCTTAACGGATACAGCGGGAGGTCGATAACGGCCAACGGAGACATCAATCTCCATCTCGTCGGCAACAACACGCTGACACTTGACAATGAGGAAACGCAGCTCACCGTTTACGGCATCAATCTCGAAACGCCTAACAGCACGGGAACCGTGTATATAAGCGCCGACGAGGGCGGAACGCTGAACATCAAGGGCGATAACCTCAAGACCCTTTTCTATGGGGTGCTCGGATACACAACCGTGAAAACGGGAACCGTCAACATAGACGTTTCGTCCTCCTCGACGGGAACCCTTTACGCGTTTGGACGAAGCGTTAACTTTGACAGAAACGTTTCGGGTAAAGCCGAAATAAACGTGGATATCACCCGTACGTCTTCGGCAAATAAATTCATATACGGCTTCTACAACGGCGCGTATATCTACGACAGAAACGATATCGAGATAAACGTTGATCTCGTCGGCTCCGAAAACGATACCTTATACGGATTCAGCGACATCTATATCGAAAACGCCGCTCCCAGAATAGTCGTTGATCTCGACAACAACGGCGGCTACTATATGCTGAGACGTGCCGTTGACAACTCGCAGACCATGTCGCTGACCGACGGTGCCTATCTTGAATTTAATGGAATCGTCAAAAAGAGCGGTATCGAATACGGAACCAACGCAAACACGGTAACGACGACTCCCGCAGACAACAACTACTTCTGGAAAGAGTATGATAATCAACCTATGTACTCAGGCAATTACGTGCTGTCGAATCTTGACGGCACCCCCTGCGAGAAAACGGTTTTTGAGTACTCGGACACACCCGCGACTCTTAAGTGGGTCGGAGGCGATGACTTCAATATTCCCGCAGGCAAGGTTGACGATTACGTATCTATGAACCTGTTCGCGGGAATCAGAGGAGCCGACAAGTATTACGCTTCCTTGTGGAAAGGCACGGTAATCGACGGATCTCTTCCCGAGGGCATTTACCTCGCTTATAATGGAGGACTGCTTAACGGTCAGTTCAAGTCCCCGAAGGCGGCGGACAACGCCACAATTCGCATGACATACAACAATGATACGCCTTACGACACAAGCGACGACAAATACGTCGATATTACGATTTCTTACGGTGAGATCTCCGATAAGGACAGATTCCTGACCGTCGGTAGCGCGGAGCCCGTAGAAATGAAGACCAACGCGACGGGCTCGGGCTGGAGCTACGACGGCTCAACGAAAACGCTGACGCTCAGCGGCTATAACGGCGGCCCTATCTCCACCGATAACGAACTTAATATCCATCTTGACGGAGAAAACACGATAACCCTGACTGACGAGAACAATATCGGTATCAATTCGTCTTATTCGTCAGGAAGGATAGATATAACAGCCGAGGACGACGGTGTCCTCAATATCAAAACTCCGAACAATTATACAAAGCACTTCTACGGCATTTACGCCGCGATCTACTTCCACGGCGGAACGTTAAATATGGATCTGGCCTCCGATTTCACAGGGGATTACTCTTTCGCGGGTATAGGACTCCAGGGTTATCTCGGATTCGTGGAGGGTGAAACCGCACCTGCCGTATGGAACGTAAAAATAAGAAACAACGGCGATCCCGCCGTTATCGGAGCGACCAAAGTAAGACTTCACGGAAACTATAACGGCGGCATAAATATTTACAAGAGAAACAACGTAACGGTAAACGTTGACATCAAGGGCGGAGAATACTCAGAGATCACGGCTCTCAATTCCCTCTCGGTCGTGGAAACCAACGCGAAGATCACGGCGGTTGCCGATAATAACGGCGGAAGCTACAATTGCTATGCTGTTAACGGCATACAGTCAATGATCCTGAGGGACGGCGGAAGGCTTGATCTTACGGGAACAGTACATACGTCAAGCCTCCCCTCTGGACAAAGCTCGCACACGGTGTCCTCAACACCCGCAAACAACGATTATTTCTGGAAGGATCTGAACGATCACTATTACTACGAGGATCTCGTTCTTTGCGATCTTTCGGGCGATCCCCTCAGACATACTGTTTTTGAATATTCAGCAGAGCAGGCCGAGCTTAAATGGGTTGGCGACGGCCTCCTGTCTCTTAATGGCGGCGCCGTCGGCAATTACATCGGAATAAACCTGTGGTTGGGCTTGAGAGGAAGCAACAATATGAATGCCTCTGGCTCAGATTGGAGATTCGAGGTCATCGAGGGCTCCTTCCCCGCGGGACTTTTTGCATACTCCTCCTATAACGGAAAAGCCGACGGCCACGTAACGACTCCCACCCTCGCAGGAAAAGTAAAGATCAAGGCAACCGACCTTGCGGGAACCTCCGGCGACACGTCCGACGACAGATCCGTCATCTTTGAGGTTCCTTACGGAGCATTTACCACGAACAATCCCGTAACGGGACTTGAGGTCGACAAAAACAGCATAATTCTCGACAATTACGACAGCGGCGAGATCAAGGCAACCGTTACGCCCTCCGATGCAGCCTATCCTTACGTAACGGGAAGCATCACCGGCGGAGGCGTAAGCATGTACGTAGGCGAGCCCGTCAACGGAGTCAGCGTTATCAACCTTCAGTCAAATTATGCTGCAGGTAAATATATCCTCACGGTAAAGACCGCAGAGCTCGGTCTTACGAAAACCGTTACGGTTTACGTAAGAGAAGCAACTCCCTCCGCCACCTTCGATTACTACTACGAGCGCTTTGCATCTCTTAACGAAGGCTACAAGTACAGAATAAGCGGCGACGGTATTGAAACCGTTGAGTTTGTCGCCGACGGAAGATATTACGACATTCCCGACGAATGGATGGGCAAGACCGTAAATATCGTTCTCGTCAACGGTACCGACGAAAATTGCAACAGCCTGCCCCAGGTCGTTGCAATCCCCGCACGTTCGGCGGCTCCCTCGGGCTTTGAGATAACAGGCGCAAGCGATTTCGCCGCAACTGACGGTGAAATAAAGGGAGTCGACACGTCCATGGAATACAGAAAAGCGGGTGATGCTAATTGGACCCGTATATATTTCTCCGCGATATCTTCTCTTCCCGTCGGTGAATACCACGTCAGATACTATTCGACCAATTCGAGATTCGCAAGTAAGTACGCCGTGATCAACGTATCTTACGCCGAGCTCACCTTCACGGACAAGGACAGCTTCGATATTCCCGCGGGCGAGGTCGGAAGCACGTCGAAAAGCGACGTAAGCACGGGCGTCAGCGGAGGCAAAAAGCCTTACACTTACGCCATAAGCGGTCCTGCGTGGATAACTATTGACGAAAACGGCGAAATAACTGCGGTCCGCCCGAGCACCGCTCAGGCTGCAACGACCGCAACGGTCACCGTAACGGATGCGGAAGGCACGGAGAAGACGGTCACGATAAATATAGGCGAGGTAACCGAAAAGCCCACTTATACTTTGACCTTCAACGCAAACGGCGGCTCGGGTAATATGGATCCCGTATCAAATATCCGCGACGGATATACTCTTCCGAGCTGCGGCTTCACCCCCTCGAAGGGCTATTATTTCGTGGCCTGGGCCATCGGAAGTCCCGATGGCGAGCGGAAGAAACCGAGCGAAACCATCAACGTCACCGAGGACGTCAGAGTCTTCGCCGTCTGGGAAAAATGCACAGTCATCGACACTATCGACCTGACGGGCGTAACTGTTCCCGTTGCTGGTGCGTACCCTACGTATGACGGTATTACTCTGAACACAGCGGGCGTAAGTATAAACGTACTGCAGTGGTCAAAAGCATCCAGCTCTACCGCTGTGTCACCCTCCACAGCCTTTATAGCCGGAGAAGAGTATTATCTGAATCTCAAGCTCAAGGTAGAGGAGGGCTATATGCTCGCACCTCACCAGAATAATCCCTATTCTTTCTCCGTATCCGTCACCTCAAATCTCCCGTACACGAAAGTGGAGATAACGGGAACCGGATATATCCATCTCCATTACGTCGTTCCCGTACCCTATGACGTCTCCTTCGACGCAAACGGCGGAGGCGGCGAGATGGCAGGCCTGAACGATGCAGTCGGTACCTACGTGCTCCCCGAGTGCGGCTTTACCGCGCCCGTTGGACACGAATTCAAATGCTGGAGCGTAAACGGCACAGAGAAGGCCGTAGGAGACGAGATCACCCTTGACTCCGACGTCACCGTCAAGCCGGTCTGGACGGTCAATAAGTACACCATAACCTTCAACACCGACGGCGGCAACGCCATAGATCCCATCACTCTCGACTACGGCGCGGCTGTCACCGCTCCCGCTGATCCCGCAAAGGTCGGTCACACCTTCGCGGGCTGGGATAAAGCTATCCCCGAGACTATGCCTGCAGAGGATGTCACCGTCACGGCTAAGTGGACTGTAAATAAGTACACCATAACCTTCAATACCGACGGCGGTAGCACCATCGATCCCATCACTCTCGACTACGGCGCAAGCATCACCGATCCCGCTGATCCCGCAAAGGTCGGTCACACCTTCGCGGGCTGGGATAAGGCTATCCCCGCAACTATGCCTGCCGAGGATGTCACTATCACGGCTAAGTGGACTGTAAATAAGTACACCATAACCTTCAACACCGACGGCGGCAACGCCATAGATCCCATCACTCTCGACTACGGCGCGGCTGTCACAGCTCCCGCTGATCCCACCAAGACAGGCTACACCTTCGCCGGCTGGGATAAGGCTATCCCCGAGACTATGCCCGCCGAGGATGTCACTATCACGGCAAAATGGGAGAAGGTGGTAATACCTCCCGTCACATCCGAGCCCGACCCGGGCACAACGGCACCCATCCCCGGCACGTCCGAGCCCGATCCGGGCACAACGGCACCCATCCCCGGCACAAGTGAGCCCACGCAGAGCACCACCGAGCCCACACCCGGAACCACGACACCCACGCCGGGCACCACCAAGCCCGCCTCTGATGAAAACGGCGAGCCCGTGGAGGAGTTCCCGACCGTCCCGATCGTAATCTCCGTCGTCAGCGTTGTGCTCGTAGCGGGCGCGGCCACGGCAGTTATTTTCATCAAAAAG
This sequence comes from Clostridia bacterium, assembly GCA_017451545.1. Classification (GTDB taxonomy): domain Bacteria; phylum Bacillota; class Clostridia; order Oscillospirales; family CAG-272; genus RGIG3994. The sequence continues at coordinate 20,130 of JAFTOB010000155.1, forward strand.
AAAAAGGGAATTGAATAATCTTAAAAGCAATACTACAAAAGCTATCAAGGAGGTATGACTTTAAAATGAAACGGAAAATAAGTTTAAGCATTTTGCTTGTGCTGTTGCTTGTGTGCAGTATCGTGCTGTTTGCTTCCTGCAAACCAACGAAAAAAGACAGGCCAAAGGTCGAAACCACCAAGCAAACCGAGATCACGACGGCTCCCGACAACACGACGGTTCCCGACAATACCACCGGGCCCGACAGCACAACTGTGGGAACCGTGACACCGCCCGAAAGCACGGTCGTACCCGACAGCACCACAAAGCTGCCCGATGACACCACCGTCCCGGACAGCACAACAAAGCAACCCGACGTCACCACGGCTCCCGACAGCACTACAAAAGAGCCCGACGTCACCACAGCTCCCGACAATACCACCGAGCCCGACAAACCCCACAACCATTCCTTCGGCGGATGGTATCCTTCGGCTGAAAGCGAAGACAAACACGAAAGAGCTTGCAACTGCGGCGAGAAGGAAACGGGCGACTGTACCTTTGACGCGGGCAAGGTAACGAAGGAGCCCTCTCATTTTGAGGAAGGCATAAAAACCTACACCTGCACAGAATGCGGCAGAACTAAAGAAGAGTCGATCGAAAAGAACGACAACCATTCCTTCGGCGGATGGTATCCTTCGGCCGAAAGCGAGGATAAGCACGAAAGAGTCTGCAACTGCGGCGAGAAGGAAACCGGCGATTGTACCTTTGACGAGGGCAAGATAACGAAGGAGCCCTCTCACCTTGAAGAGGGTGTGAAAACCTACACCTGCACGGAGTGTGGCAGAACCAAGGATGAAACTATTGATAAAACAAATGAACATTCATATGGGGATATGTATTATGAGCGTTCTCCTAACTTTTGGGAGGACGGTAACATTGCATACTATCACTGCGAGCCTTGCGGAAAATACTTTGATGAGGAATATAACGAGGTTGAAACCGTTGTAATTCCCAAATACTCAACCAATCTTTCCATTTGCGTAAACGGAACGCCGACGGCGCTCGTGCTTGGAGAACAACACGAAAACTTTATCAGTTGGTCTCTCGAAGGTCTTTCGGTAACGAAGGGCGACGTGATCACCATTTGCCAAACCGATAACGCAGGAATCATCCATAATTATTTTGCAGGCGGCAACGTTGGTACCGACGGAAAGATACTTACAACGGCGGCAGCGGCGAGCGTAATTCTTGAAGCAACGCCTAACGGACTTATGCTTTCAATATCCGGATATAAGTACGAAGGAATTGTTATTGAAATTAATGGCGTACAGTATCCGATGAACTTTGTAACCTATCCCGACGGCGAAACGACGAGCTATATTTACGGCTACGTGGAGTTTGCCGTGGGTGATGAGTTCGTTATCGTTGATAACGTAAGCGGCACTGTTTACGATTATGACGACCTTGATGAAGCGTTTCTCTGGGATACTTGGGATTTCCACCGCGGTGAAAACGGCGAATTCGTGATTGATTTCGCTACACGCTACGGAATTGAGTTCGACCATAACGGGAACAAGAAAATCTACATATCCAAAGCATTTTGTCCATACGATGGCGAATCCTTTGGTGTGGTATTTGATAGCTCCAATCGAGAAGACGAAATGCTTGCCGGCATGGAACTGCCTACTGACGGTGGTGTCGACAACGAGTTCATGTGGACTCTTACCCATTGCACAACCATGAACAACACAGACATCGTGGACTACATCGGCCAAAAGGGACTTTGGTTCTACTACACAATGATCGACATGGAAGCGGGCGAAAAGTTTAGCCTCAAAAACTTTACAACAGGCGAACTGATCGGCGCAGATCACTTGATAGATATCACAGGAGACATCACAGCCGTCACTCGTGAAGGCGACCTTGTTTCCGTGCAAAAAAGTGGTAGTTTCTACATCATTTACTTGCCGGCGTTCAACTCCTTTACAATCGAGTGCGACACCAGCGATCCTTTGGCGGAGATTAATCTCTATGCGGGCGGAGAGTCGGTCACCCTTATTCCCGACGAGAATGGTGACATATTCTACGAGGGCTTCGAGTCGAAGACCTACCAACTCATTGCAATTGACGATGCAAGGTACTCGCCCCTGCCCATAATTCTTGATGAGTCTATGGAAAAGACGCTTGTTGATCTCTCCGTCAGCGGCGAGTACTATTCTGCTTATCCCACGAAGGAGGGCATCTACAACCTACGCTACAACGTACATACAAACATTTTGTACCTCGAGTGCGTTGGCGAAACCGGATCGGGAGAAAACCCAACAGACAACTACTTGTACTCGCTGTTGATCACAAACGGCAACAGCGACAATCAAACGCTGTCGATGGGAGCAAATCCGGACAATTCCAACGAGGTTTGCTACAAGGGCGCGAACATATCCGCAAGCTACTTTATCAGCGTTATGGAAATAGCAAAGGACGGTAGTGCATCTAATACGTATGGCGCGCTTGCCGATACCGATGCATCCATTGCACAATCCTACGGCATACTTGCAATAGTTAAGATTGCCGGAACATACGATATTTACTTTAACACAGTAGAAAAGACCATCCGACTTGTTCCTGCATCAGGCGGAAATTGCGAAGAAGGTGCCTGTGTGTACGATGATGGAGTTGTGACAAAAGAACCCACTCACCTTGAAGAGGGTGTAAAGACCTACACCTGCACCGAATGCGGCAGAACGAAGGATGAGCCGATCGAAAAAACGGCAGGACACAGCTTCGGCAAGTGGACTCCCGATGAGGTCAATGCGGAAAAGCATTACAGAGAGTGTGCTTGCGGAGAAACCGAAACCGCCGACTGTACCTTTGACGCAGGCAAGGTAACAAAA
>JAFTOB010000156.1 GCA_017451545.1 Clostridia bacterium
CTTGCTTTGGGCGGCACACTTCGCAAAAACAGCACGTGTGCTGTTTTTTGCTCGTTCACCCGTTATGACCGCTTCGAATACCCCGCCCACAGAAAGTGGGGAGGTGTGGGTATCTTCGCCGAAGGCGAAATAACTCTCCGTGCTATAGGTTTGCAACCTACTTATTTTACCACACAGTTCCCGTATTGTCAAGGATATTGTGCAAAAAATCCTCGGGAAGGATACAAAAAACGAGCCGCAAGACTGCGGTGCGACCCCAAAGTCGCATTTTTGGGGTGCTTTTTGAGAATTGGTCGTGATTTTTCCAAGTTTTTTTGAAAATACTATTGATTTTTGAAAAAAGTTGTGATATAATAACCTAAGCATTGTTGTATAAGCGTGATTATGCGCTTCAAACCGTATTTAATTTATCTTTTATAAAATTGGAGGGACAAAAAATGACTACTGTGTACGCACTTGGCATCGCGCTGCTCGTTATGGCAGTGTTCCTTGTTGTTGCTGTACTTCTTCAGTCCGGCAAGGAGAGCGGTCTTTCCGGCTCCATTACAGGCGGATCTGATAATTTCTTCGGCAAGTCGAAGGCAAAGACAATGGATAGGGTCCTTTCTAAGGCCACTTTCGTTGTTGCAATTATCTTTGCTATTCTCGTTGTTGTAATGTACGTCGTTGCAGGCAACATTTGACAAAACAACCGAAAAAACGCCGTCACACAGATGACGGCGTTTTTTTGATATCCTGCGCGACAATTCACATAAATTTAATAAATTGTTAACCTATGAGCAACATTATGGTATTAATATTATACCGTGGGGATATTATGCCCCAAATACGATTTTTGAAAGGGGTATATTATGCCTACCAAGAAAAATGTTCTGGCGAACATTATCGTTTCGCTCATCATCGGTATTATCCTCGGTGCCGTCCTCATAGTTCTCGCAAGCTGGCTTTCCTTCGGTGATCTGCTCTACTGGGGTCTTGTTATCGTTGGCATCATCACCATTATCAGTAACGTTGCTCCTCTGATCAACGGAATCATGAACATCAAGACTGCTCAGGGAATTCTTGACGTTGTTTTCGCCGCTCTCGGAATTATCCTCGGCATTATGCTGATCTTTATGCAGGGCACCGTTCTCGGTCAGATCCTGCCCATCATCCTCGCCGTCTACCTGATCATCTTCCCCGTTATCCGCATTATTCTTGCGAAATCCGCTTGGAAGGATCAGATCAAGAAGGAGTGGGTCCGTATACTTATCGGCGTTCTTATCATCGCTTTCCTGCCCGCAATCTTCGGCGCTATGAGTGACATCTTCACTCTCGTGCTCCTCATTGCAGGCTGGGGTGTTATCGGACTTTCTGTTCTTCTCTTCGTTCTCTCTCTTGTTTCCTACCTTGCAGGAAACAAGAAGGCATAATTTGCTTTTTCAGGGGCCGCGTTGCGGCCCCTTTTTCTTTTTGTCCGAAAGGCGTGATTGACATAAGACCGATTTTGTGGTACAATTAAATTAACTAAAAACAAGGATTTTTGATATGATAAAAAACAAAAAGAAGCTTCTGGCTGTGGTGGGGCCGACGGCGAGCGGAAAAAGCGCGCTGGCTGTGGATCTTGCCCGCGAGCTGGGTGGCGAGGTGGTCTGCTGTGATTCCATGCAGGTCTATCGCTCAATGGTTATCGGAACCGCCGCGCCCACACCCGAGGAAAAGGCGGCGGTGAAGCACAGGCTTTTCGGCTACCGTGACCCAAGAGTGGCTTTCTCCTGCTCGGATTTCGTCTCCTCGGCGGCACGGCAGATAAACAGAATAACGGCGCGCGGTGCGCTGCCGGTTTTTTGCGGCGGCACGGGGCTTTATCTTGACGCCCTGCTTTTTGGGGTGGGCGGTGACGAGGCCAAGCCCGATCCCGAGTACCGCGCCTCACTTGAAGCTATGGCCGAGAGGGAAGGGGCGATGGCTTTGCACGGAATGCTGGCGGCGATCGACCCCGAGGCGGCGCTGGCCATCCATCCCAACAACGTGCGGCGCGTGATCCGCGCTCTTGAGATCTGCCGTGAGTGCGGAAGCAAGACCGAGCACGATCGCCGCGTGCGCGAGAAGGGTGTGAAATACGACGCCTGCGTTATCGGTCTGCGTTATGCCGACCGCGCGCATCTTGTGGATCGCATTGACCGCCGCGTGGACAAAATGCTTGAGGCGGGGCTTATCGATGAGACCCGAAGGCTTGAGAACGAGGGCGTTTTTGCCGCCAACCAAACGGCGGCGCAGGCTATCGGATACAAGGAGATATTGCCCTACATTCACGGCGAGTGCGCCCTTGACGAGGCTGTCGAGCGGCTGAAGATCGCCACGCGTCAATACGCCAAGCGGCAGATGACCTGGTTTTCGGCCAAGCCTTACGTCAATTGGCTTGAATGCGACGGCATAGAAGACGAAAAAACCTACAAAAAAATTTTAAAAAATGCGTTGGAAGTCTTCCATAAAGCGTAATTTTATGTTATAATATAATATATATATGCATTTCGGGAGGTGAACGCCGCGTGGAAGGCGAAAAACGTGTACGTGCGGCGAAAGCCAAGGAGGCAAAAACGCAGCAGAGGATCATGCTTGTCTGCCGCGTTTTGCTTATCGTTCTCGGCGGCGGGTACATAATTGCCCATCTGTTCACCGGTCTGTTCGGCGGCTTCGGCGGCAGGATGGAAACGGTTGCCGCAACTGTGACGGCCTCGGTAAATTACGAGCTTTACGATGCATATATATTTCGTGACGAAAACGTCATAACCTCGGGAAACACGGGGTACAGATACGATATTCTTGCCGACGGCGAGATGGCGGGCATCGGGACCGAGTACGCTCGGGTCTATACAGATGGGCAGAGCGATGCTGCCGATCGGAAGCTCCGAGAGCTCGACGAGTCCATCGCGCTCCTTGAGCGCTGTGCCGTGACCCTGACCTCCAGCGGAATACTTTCGGCGAAGGACACCCTCGGAGAGGGACATATGAGCATTGCCGATGCTCTGTCTGCGGGTGAGATACTCAAGGCTATGGGCCACACGGTCGATCTTGTAGAGGCTTACGAGTCGCTTCGGATCAACACGGGTGGCAGTGCGGCGGTCAAGGAAAATCTTGCCGAGGTCAACGCGGCTGTCGCAGAGCTGAAGGCTGAGCGGGATGAGCTTGTGGCTTCCTTCGGCTCGGATTACGAAAGCCTTCGCGCCGGCAGAACAGGATATTATTATTCGGGCGTGGACGGCTACGAGGCCGCTTTTTCAACCGACGGGATCGGGGACAAGCCTCTGTCTGAGTTCTTTGAGGCCATTGATGCGCTTTCGGGCAAGCCGAGTGCGGTCGAGGGTGCCGTGGGACGGATGGTCTACGATTACCGCTGGTATGCCGCGCTTCCTGTGGATATGTCGGTGGCGTCGCTCTATATTGACGATGAGGGCGAGCCCATAATAAGCAAATTCACGGTTGGATTTTACGACGGCGGATGGCAGGATATTGAGATGACCCTTGAGAGAGTCGTTCAGTCCCCCGATGACAGCCGAGCAATACTGCTCTTTTCCTCGGGCGTTATGAACGTGGGCTTTGAGGGCGGTCGCGCGCGCCGCGTGCGCATCGCATCCGAGGAGCTGACGGGCTACAGAGTGCCCACCGAGGCCGTGAGGACCGACGGGAACGGTGAGAGCGGCGTGTACGTGCTCAAGGGCGGCAAGGTGCTTTGGCGGCATATAGAGGTCATCGATGACAGCGAAAAGGATATTTACGTTCTTGCAAGGATCGCTCCCTCCGAGGATGATTCCCGCGAGTGGCTTCAGCAAAACGACGCCATAATCGTTGAGGGGCAGGATCTTTACGACGGAAAGACGGTGTACTATTAATGGATCTTTCATATATCAAACGCAATACCGAAAGGATACTTGAGCGCGTGGAGCGAGCGGCACAGGCCGCAGGTCGGCGCGCCGAGGATATAACAGTTCTTGCGGCGGTCAAATACGCAAGACCCGAGGAGATAGATTATCTCTGTCGGGAGTGCGGCATACTGCATATTGGTGAGAACCGCGTTCAGCAGCTTCTTGAGCATATGGATGCGCTCACGCCGGTGGAGGGTCGCAGACTTCACTTTATCGGCACGCTTCAGACCAACAAGGTCAAGTATATTGCCGATCGGGTGGATATGATCGAGTCGGTGGACAGCTTAAAGCTGGCGGCCGAGATCGACAAGCAGGCCAAAAAGCAGGGCAGGGTAATCGACGTGCTTTGCGAGATAAACAGCGGCCGCGAGGAAAACAAAAGCGGCGTAATGCCCGAGGATGCTCTTGAGTTTTGCCGGCAGCTTTCGCAATTTTCCTCAATTTCTCTGCGCGGAGTGATGACAATGGCTCCCGTTTGCGAGAAAAAAGAGGATTATCGAAAATATTTTTCAGAAACTTATCAACTTTCACTTGACATCCGACAAAAAACATTACATAATATAGAGAGACCGATAATTTCCATGGGCATGAGCGGCAGCTTTGAGGAGGCCATCCTCGAGGGCGCCAACGTCGTGCGTGTCGGTCGGGGATTTTTTGAACAGTAAAAGATTAAAGAATATAAATATACGGAGGACAAAATGGGACTTAATTTTATTAAAAAGCGCAAGGACGATTTTAACGACGATTACGGCGATTTCTACGACGACACATATTACAATGACGTTCCCGAAAACACGGGTTCGTTCAACGAGGAGGAGCCCGTTGCTCCCGTAGCCGAGGAGCCTGTTGCAAGACCCTCTGCCGGCGTTTCCTTCGCGGGCGGTACAGCTCCCGTGGCTCTCAAGCTGGTCAACCCCAAGGGTTATGAGGACGGCCCCGAGATCGCCGATTACATCGCAAACGGAAGCACCGTTCTGCTCAACATCGAGGGACTCGACAAGGCATCCACCCGCCGCCTGATCGACTTCCTGCTCGGTGCTATCCACATTCTCGGCGGCAGCACCAAGAAGGTCACCCGCACCACTCTCGTTTTCGCTCCCGGTAACGTTGGCGTTTCGGGCTTCGACGATGAGGAAGAGAAAGCATCCGAGGAATAATCCGACGATCAATATTTCGGCCGGCTGACGCCCAAAGGCGTCAGCCCGTCGGTCGCGCCGCAAACGCGGCGCCGTTTCGCTTTGAAAAACATTATTAAGGAGACATAGATTAAATGTCAAAGGATTACACAAGCACACTTAACCTGCCGAAGACGGATTTCCCCATGAGGGCAAGCCTGCCCCAGCGCGAGCCCCAGATGCTCGAGTATTGGGATAAGATCGACCTTTACGGCAGTATGCTCGAAAACGCGAAGGGCAGACCCAGCTTCGTTCTGCACGACGGCCCTCCCTTCTCTAACGGATTCATTCATATGGGTCACGCGCTGAACAAGACCCTGAAGGATTTCATCGTTCGCTCTCACGCAATGATGGGATACTATACTCCCTACGTGCCCGGCTGGGACAACCACGGTCTGCCCATCGAGCGCGCTATTGAGAACTCCAAAAAGAAGCTGAACAAGGATATGACGGTTCCCGAGTTCCGCAAAGCTTGCGAGGATTTTGCAGAGGACTTTATCCAGAAGCAGATGGCAGGCTTCAAGAGACTTGGCGTCGTCGGCGATTGGGATCACCCCTACCGCACTATGGACAAGCACTTCGAGGCTCAGGAGGTCAAGGTATTCGGACGTATGTTCGACAAGGGCTACATCTATAAGGCCCTCAAGCCCGTTACTTGGTGCCCCTTCTGCGCTACCGCCGTGGCTGAGGCAGATATCGAGTACAAGGACGATAATTGCACCTCGGTTTACGTTAAGTTCCCCGTCAAGGACGATCTCGGCAAGCTGGCCGGATTCGACCTGACAAAGACATATTTCGTCATCTGGACCACCACCATCTGGACTCTGCCCGGAAATATGGCAATCTGTCTGCATCCCCGTGACAGCTACGTGCTCGTCCGTGCCGACAACGGTGAGACCTACATTATGGCCGAGGCTCTGATGGAGAAGACCATGAAGATGGGCGGCTTTGAGAACTACGAGGTCCTTGCCACCTATCCCGGCGCGTTCTTCGAGAATATGCTGGCTCAGCATCCCTTCCTCGACAAGACCTCCCGCCTTGTTTACGCCGAGTACGTCACTATGGATTCGGGTACGGGCTGCGTTCACACCGCCCCCGGCTTCGGTGCCGATGACTACCAGACCTGCATGAGATACGGTATGGATCTTGTCGTCCCCGTTGACGATAACGGCCGCCACACCGATTACGCGGGCAAGTACGCGGGTATGAAGACCGAGGAGTCCAACCCCGTTATCCTTGCCGATATGAAGGAGAGCGGTATGCTCTTCGCCTCCGAGGAGATCGTTCACTCCTATCCTCACCACGACCGTTGCAAGAAGCCTGTCATCTTCCGCGCCACCCCCCAGTGGTTCTGCTCGGTCGAGTCCTTCAAGGACCAGGCTATTGAGGCCATCGAGAACGTTCAGTGGTTCCCCGCTTGGGGCGGCGAGCGTATGACCAGCATGATCCGCGAGCGCTCCGATTGGTGCATTTCCCGTCAGCGCCGTTGGGGTCTGCCCATTCCCGTATTCTACTGCAAGGACTGCGGCAAGCCCGTGTCCACTCCCGAGTCCATTGAGAAGATCTCGAAGCTCTTCGACGAGCAGGGCTCCAACGTATGGTTTGAGAAGGAAGCTATGGAGCTCGTTCCCGAGAACTTCACCTGCCCCCACTGCGGCGGCAAGGAGTTCACAAAGGAGAAGGATACTCTCGACTGCTGGTTCGATTCGGGCTCCACTCACTTCGCATCCCTGATGTACCGCACTCCCGAGCTGTGGCCTGCCGACGTCTATCTTGAGGGCGCCGACCAGTACCGCGGTTGGTTCCAGTCCTCGCTTCTGACCTCGGTCGGAGCACTTGACAAGGGCGCGCCCTTCCGTCAGGTCCTCACTCACGGCTGGGTCGTTGACGGTCAGGGCAGAGCTATGCACAAGTCCCTCGGAAACGGTGTCGATCCCGCCGACCTGATCAAGGATTTCGGCGCCGATATCGTTCGCCTCTGGGCCGCTTCCTCCGACTATCACGCAGACGTGCGTTGCTCCAAGGAGATCTTCAAGCAGCTCTCCGAGACATACAGAAAGATCAGAAATACCGCCCGAATCCTGCTTGCAAACCTCGGCGAGTTTGATCCCAACACCGATATGGTGCCCGTATCCGAGCTCTGCGAGATCGACAAGTGGGCTCTGGCAAGAACCAACGCGCTGATCGAGGCCTGCCGCAAGGCTTACGACGGCTACGAGTTCCATATGGTCTACCACGCAATCAACAATTTCTGCACCACCGAGATGTCCAAGCTCTACGTTGACATCACGAAGGACAGAATGTATACAGAAAAGACCGACAGCCGCCTCCGTCGCTCGGCACAGAGTGCTATGTGGCTCATCCTTTCGGCTCTCACCAGACTTTGCGCCCCCATCATCTCCTTCACCGCAGAGGAGATCTGGCAGTCCATGGCTCACCTCGAGTCGGACAACGCAAAGAGCGTTTTCCTCAACCTTATGCCCGAGAAGAACGCCGAGTGGGATTTCGCCGAGATCGAGGCCAAGTGGGACAAGCTCCTTGACCTGCGCGATGACGTTATGAAGGCACTTGAGATCGCAAGAGCCGAGAAGCTCATCGGTAAGTCGCTGGATGCAAAGGTCACGGTCTACACCAAGAACGAGGAGATCTTCGCTCTGCTCGATTCCTTCAAGACCGAGCTGCCCACCGTCTATATCGTTTCGGCCGCCGAGGTCGTCTGCGAGGATGCCCCCGCCGATGCCTTCAACGAGACCGAGTCGGGTATTGCCGTTAAGGTTACCGTCGCCGAGGGCGAGCGCTGCGACCGTTGCTGGATGCACTCCACCGAGTGCGTCGAGGACGGAGAGGGTCACCTCTGCCCGCGCTGCAAAGCTATCGTCGGCTAATAAAAAAAGGGGGCGCAAGCCCCCTTTTGGCGTTGGGCGGATGTTTTCAGTTCGATAAAATGAAGCTTGAAGTTTAAGCCGAGCCCTTCTATGAAAGTTTTGATAAAACTTTTTCAAAAGTTTTTCGGGAGCCGGCGCCGAAACGCCGGTCGCGCGTCGCAACGCGCGAAATACCCCCCTGCGCGGCCCTTGCGTATGTGAAAAAGAAGCGAAATTTTGGGTATGAAATACCTAAAATTTGGCTTGTTTTTCAGGCCGCGCAAACGAACGGTTTAACCTAATATTGCCACTGTAAAATATTAAAGGCCACAGCGGCTTTGCCTTGCCCATCCTATTTGCTTTTTTGCTTGACGCTTAAAAAGGGGAATTTCGCGCTCTGCGGGCAGACCTGCGGATCTGCGGCGACCGTAACGGGTTGCCGTTGGATCGCAAAAAACTTTTGAAAAAGTTTTATCAAAACTTTCAAAAATGGGTTTAGCTTAAGCCTTAAAATTTCAACTTGTCACGTATTAACTTATTAAAATCCATCCGAAAGGAAATTTACAGATGTTTATCTGGATCTGCGTTATGGTCGCGGCTGTGTTCGTCGACCAGATCACAAAATGGCTTGCCGTCATTTTTTTGCAGGGCGGCGAGGTGATCAGGTGGCCGGTGGTCGATCTGTTCATTCAATTCCGATACATTGAAAACCGCGGCGCGGCTTGGGGAATGTTCAGCGATCAGCGGTGGGTCTTTATGACCTTTTCCACTGTTGCCATTGTTGGCGTGCTCATTTTTATGTTTGTAAAAAAGCCCAAGAGCCGTCTGCTCAACGCCTCGCTGTCGCTGATCGTGGCGGGAGGAATCGGCAATATGATAGATCGCGTGTTTGCGGGCTACGTCGTTGATTTCCTCGACTTCACCTTTATGGATTTCCCGGTTTTCAACGGAGCCGACTGCTTCGTTTGCATCGGCGCGGGAATGCTCATCCTCTACCTTGTGCTTGACACGGTACGCGAAATGCGGGCTGACAAGCTGAAGAAGGAGCAGGCAGAGGCCGAAAAGAAGGAAGCCGAAGAGAAGGGTGATGGCGATGGAGAGCAGTAAGCTTGTCCTGCCTGCCGCCGAGGCAGGCGACGTCGACACTCGGCTTGACGCTTTCATCGCCGCAAAAAGCGAGCTGACCCGTTCGGCGGCCGTGAGGCTTGCCGAAAACGGTTCTGTGACCGTCAACGGTCGCACCGTGTGCGAGAAAAAGTACAAGCTCTGCGAGGGAGATACGGTAGAGATCGAGCTGCCGCCCCCCGTTCCCGACGAGGCACAGCCCCAGGATATTCCCCTCGATATCATTTACGAGGACGAGGACATTATCGTCATAAACAAGCCCGTGGGCATGGTGGTACACCCTGCCGCAGGCAACCCCGACGGCACGCTGGTCAACGCCCTGCTTGCCCATTGCAAGGGTCAGCTTTCGGGAATCGGCGGCGTGGAGCGTCCGGGCATCGTCCACCGCATTGACAAGGACACAAGCGGCCTTTTGGCCGTGGCCAAGAATGACGCCGCCCACGTGAGGTTGGCCGCACAGCTTGCCGATCACAGTATGCACCGCATTTATACGGCGGTGGCCGTCGGCGGCTTTCGCGACGATTCGGGTCGGGTGGATGCGCCCATCGGCCGCCATCCCGTTGACCGCAAAAAAATGGCGGTCATCCGCGACCCCGAAAAGAAGGCCCGCGAGGCCGTGACCAATTACGAGGTGCTGGAGCGTTACCCGGGATTCACCCTTATCCGTTGCCGTCTCGAGACGGGCAGAACGCATCAGATCCGTGTGCATATGGCGCACATCGGCCATCCGCTGGTAGGCGACACGCTTTACGGCGGCGGTCACACCCGATTCGAGAAGGAAAACGCGAAGCTGCTGGTCGGTCAATGCCTCCACGCGGGCAAGCTCGTGCTGACCCATCCCCGCAGCGGTGAGCGGATGGAGTTTGAAGCGCCCCTGCCCGAAGAAAATCTGAAAATAATCGAAAAACTACGCAAATTATAAATAGGAGACCCCTATGAGATCAGTTTTTATGAGATACCCCGGCGGACGCGCCAAGGCCGTCACCTTCAGCTATGATGACGGTTGCGTCGGAGACCGCCGCCTGGCCGCGCTTTTTGACAAGTACGGTCTGAAATGCACGTTCAATCTGAACAGCAGCCGCACCTCAAATTACACGGACGAAGAGCTGCAGGAGGTGTTTCTGTCGAAGGGTCACGAGATCGCCGTTCACGGCGCAAATCACAGACCCAACGGCAATCTGCGCCCCATCGAGGGCATCCGCGACGTGCTTGACTGCCGCCTCGCGCTTGAAAAGAGATGCGGCCGCATCATCCGCGGTATGGCATACCCCGATTCGGGCATTACTCTTATGGGCAATTTCGGCACCTATGAGCAGGTCAAGGCTTATCTGACCGAGCTTGATATCGCCTACGCACGCACCCTCGGCGGGGACAACGATTCCTTTATGCTCCCCGCGGATTTCCACGCGTGGATGCCCACGGCCCACCACGATAACCCGAAAATTATGGAGTATATTGACAAGTTTTTGGCTCTCGACCTTTCACCCAAGGCCTACCACGCCCACCGTATGCCGAGACTCTTTTATATCTGGGGTCACAGCTTCGAGCTTGACCGCAACGATAACTGGGAGCATATGGAGGAGATCTGCCGCCGCTTCGCCGACAACGACGAGCTTTGGTGCGCCACCAATATGGAGATCTACGATTACGTTGAGGGCTACCGCCGCTTGGTCTACAGCGCCGACGGGCACAGGGTCTACAATCCCTCCCTGTTCACCATCTGGATCGACGTGGATAAGGTGCTCTACGAGATCCGACCCGGCGAAACCGTCACGGTCGGAAAATAATACCGAAATTTAAAAATTACATAAGTAAAGGAGATCAACTATGCGTCTCAGACCCCCTGCAATACCGCTTATCACCGTCGACCCCAACTTCTCTGTCTGGTCGGATGCCGATAAGCTCAACGAAAAAGATACCGTACATTGGACTACCAAGCCCATGTGCATCCGCGGCTATATCAACGTGGACGGCGTTGATTACCGCTTTATCGGCGCGCCTCGCGCCGATGGTGAGCCCGCTCTCACTCAGGTTGCCTTCGATATGGATGCTCTGACCACCACATACGTTTTTGAGGGCGCGGGCATTGAGCTGACCGCTCTCTTCACCACCCCCGCGCTGCCATACGATTTTTATTACATCTCCCGTCCCGTCAGCTATCTTGAGCTGGCCGTCAGAAGCACCGACGGAGAGGATCACGATACCGCTATCCGCATCGCCGTGTCCGAGCAGATCTGCATCGACGTGGTGGGCGAGGACGAGATCGTCACCGAGACCTTTGAGCGCGACGGCCTTTCTCACGCCAAGATGGGAACCAAGACCCAGAGGATGCTCACAAGACACGGCGACTACTACAACACCGATTGGGGTTATTTCTACCTCTCGGCTGAGGGTGCCGCAATGAAGGCCTATAACGACGAGGGCATGACCTGGGTCAGCGCCGAGCTCGATATTGACGACACGGCTCTTGTCACCTTCGCTTACGATGACGTAAAGTCCGTCGAGTATTTCGGCGACAGACTGACCTCCTGGTGGAATAAGGACGGCGCCGATATTCTTGACGAGATCAGGAAGGCGCAGGACGAATATTGTGATCTCTTCAACGTTTGCCGCGATTTCTCGGACAAGATGTTCACCGACGCCACCCGCGCCGGCGGCGAGAAATATGCCGAGCTGCTTGAGCTTGCATACCGTCAGGTAATGGGCGCGCACAAGCTGGCCGTGGACACCGAGGGCAAGATCCTCTGGATCTCCAAGGAGTGCTTCTCCAACGGCTGCGCCGCCACCGTGGACGTGTCTTATCCTTCCATTCCCCTCTTCCTGCTCTACAACCCCGAGCTGGTGCGCGGAATGATGAGACCCATCTACAAGTACGCCACCTCCGACGAGTGGCGTGTTCAGCACAAATACGATTTCGCGCCCCACGATGCGGGTCGTTATCCTCTGCTCAACGGTCAGGTCTACGGCCTCAAGGACGGCGTTCTGACCTACGAAAAGCAGATGCCCGTTGAGGAGTGCGGAAATATGCTGGTCATGGAGGCCGCAACCGCCATTGCCGACCGCGACGCATCCTTTGCCGCCGAGCATCTTGACGTGCTTGAGGGCTGGGTCAAGTATCTTATCGACAACGGCCGCGATCCCGAAAATCAGCTCTGCACCGATGACTTTGCGGGTCATCTTGCACACAACTGCAACCTGTCCCTGAAGGCCATTATGGGTATTGCATCCCTCGGTCTGATCTACGATATGCTTGGCAACAAGGCAGAGAGCGAGAAGTATCTCGCCATCGCCGCCGATTACGCCAAGGATTGGACAGTCCGCGCCTCCAACGGCGACGGCTCCTACCGTCTGGCCTTTGATGCGCCCGGCACCTTCTCTATGAAGTACAATATCGTTTGGGACAAGCTCTTCGGCACGAATCTGATGCCCCGTGAGGTTCTGCGCAGTGAGGTCGCTTCCTACAAGAAGCATTTTATGCCATACGGTATGCCCCTTGACAGCCGCAAGCCCTACACCAAGAGCGACTGGCTGACCTGGACGGCAACTCTGGCCGAGGATCGCGACACCTTTGAGGAGTTTATCGCGCCCATGTGGGATGCCTTCAACTACTCGCCCTCCCGCGTGCCCATGACCGACTGGTACTGGACTCACACGGGCGAGCACAAGCTCTACGCATCGAGAACCTACCTCAGCGACAAGGCCGACGGAATGACCCTCGGAACTCTCGACAAGAGCTTCCGCAACCGCACCGTTCAGGGCGGACTCTTCATCAAGCTTCTTGAATACAAGGGGATAATGGAATATTGATCAAACAAAAATGCACCCCGCGCCGTGGCGCGGGGTGATGTCTTTTATTCGTGTTTCTTTCCGATACCGAAGTGATGGTGGAGCTTGCTTGCGCGCTTGACGTGTGCGCGGGCGTCGGTCTTGCCTTGGGGAGTGATCTCGCCGGCGCTGGTCAGAGCCCATTTGGTGAACGAGGGACCGACGATCTCATAGACGAGAACGGCGAAGAGGGCGACGTTGAAGACCAGATCCATACCTTCCATTCCCTTGACGGTGTTGGCCATACCGAGGGCAACGCCCGCCTGGGGCAGGAGGGTGATACCGAGGTATTTACGGATCTGGGGGCCACAGTGCATAATGCCCGAGCTCCAACGCGCGCCGAGGTATTTACCCGCCGAGCGGAAGAGGATATAGACCACGCCGACCACGACGTACATGATCTCGGTGAAGACGGTGAGCTTGAGTTCAGCACCGCTGATGACGAAGAAGAGGACGAAAAGGGGAGCGGTCCAACGGTCGAGTCTGTCCATAAGCTCCTCCGAGAAGTCGCAGATGTTGCAGAACACGGTTCCCAGCATCATGCAGGAGAGAAGAGGGGAGAAGCCGATATATAAACCGTAGGGAAGCTGCTCGAATTTGAGAAGCGAGACGGCGACGGTGAGAAGCACGAAGGTGACCGACATAGCGAGGCGCTTGCTGCGGGATTTGAAGAAGCGCTCGAGCCAGGTGAAGAGCAGGCCGACGATAAAGCCGAGGGTCAGCGAAAGCACGATCTCAATTACGGGATTGACTGCGATGGAGATGATATCGGTCTTGCCCGACATCATTCCCTTGGCAATGCCGAAGGAGATGGAGAAGACGATGAGACCGACGGCGTCGTCGAGGGCGACGACGGGCATCAGAATGTCTGTGACCTTACCCTTGGCCTTATACTGGTTGATGACCATCAGCGTTGCGGCAGGAGCGGTTGCGGTTGCAATGGCGCCCAGCACCAGCGCGGCGGGGACAGTGATGACGTGGGGGAAGGCAAAGTGGAGGGCGATCAGTGCCGCGTCAACGAAAATAGTGGCGCAGATGGCCTGGAACACGGCGACGAAGGTCGCCTGCTTTCCGATCTCGCGGAGCTTGGGGATGCGGAATTCGTTGCCCATTGTAAAGGCGATGAAGCCGAGGGCGATCTCGGAGAGAACCTTGAAGCTATCCACCTCTGCGACAGAGTTGAAGCCGAGGCCGGGCACGCCCAGCTGACCGAGGCAGAAGGGGCCGATCAGCACACCGGCGATAAGGTATGCCGTAACTGCGGGAAGGTCGATGAGCTTGGCAAGTCTCGAGAGGATGAGTCCCGCCGCCAAGGCGCCGCCCAGACAGAACAGAATATGAGAAATTTCGTTCATTATTTTTTCCTTCTTATATAATATATATTTGCGTATTTTTCGCGCACCGATATATATTATCACCGAAAGTCGGTTTTGTCAAGGATTTTTTAAAATTTCCTTGAAATTTGTTAAAACCTATGGTAATATATAATAAAAGATATGTTATAAGGAGGACACTATGAAAAGATTCTTGATACCTATACTCGCCGTCTCAATGCTTTTGCCTTGCTTTGCTGGTTGTGTTACGGTTTTGGACGTTCTCAACAAAGACGAGCCTGCGGCTATGCGTACGGAAAATTATACTATAACCGATAAAATGTACGCGTACATTTTCTATAACATTTACAATAACTATTACAGCTATTTTGGCGACTCTATAACCTCGTTGCTCGGATATATCCAGAACAATGCGAGAACGCAGGCTCAGCAGATACTTGCTCTCTGTGAGGGCGCGAATAACGAAGGTGTTACTTTGAGTGCGGAAGAAGTTGAGACGATTGATAAAAATTTAAGAGAGCTTGTAGACAACTTGAGAGAACAGGGGACCAATATTTCGGAATATTTCGGAAACATCGGCGTTACTTCGGATGACGTTCGTCATGTAATGGTGCTCACCGCCATTGCTTCCAAATATCAGGAGAAAAAGACCGAGGATCTCACCGCCTCCGTGGAGAACGATGAGGCGACGCTCCTTGAATACGCCAACGAAAATTCTATAGAGATGGATATGTCAGAGACCAAGAACGTCGGACATATCCTCATAAAGGTCGATGCGGAGTGGATCACGTCCGGTACTACAGACGAGGAAAGGGAGAGGATCGAAGCCGAGAACGAGAAGAAGTACGCTGAAGCCCTGCCTGCCGCCGAGGGGTATCTCGACGAGTTTCTTGCCACCGACAGGACGAAAGAGGACTTTGAGATGATCGGCGAAAAATACACCGACGACAGCAACGTGTTTTATGAGAACGTTCGCGACGGCGACATGGTCGACGCATTCAACGATTGGATCTTTGATCCCGCGCGCCGTGTGGGCGACACGAGCATCGTGAAGACCGAATACGGTTGGCACGTGATGTATTTTGCCGGCGACGGTCGCCTCGTCTGGGTGGACGATGCCATCACCTCGTGGGTCAGCGATCAATGGACAGCTTGGTTTGATGACGCTTATGAAGGCATTACCGTTAACGAAAATATCATAGGTACCATCGACGGAAGCAAAAGCAAATAAAATGATCGGGGCGCAGATTTCTGCGCCCCGTCTATCTTGACTTTAACTATCCCCTAATGCTTGACTAAACGGGCAAAACGTGGTATAATAACAAAAGAAAGGAAGTGATGGAAGATGCAGATAATTACCGATGCCGATTTCAGGCGTGCGCTCAAGGGCGATATTTCGGGCGGGTTCCTCTTTTTCGGCGACGAGGACTACCTAAAGCTTCACGCGCTGCGCTCGGCGCGCGAGGCCGTCTGCCCCGATCCGTCGCTTGAAATATTCAACGATATCCGTATCGACGGCAGCGAGTTCGATCCCGCCGCCCTTGCAAACGCCCTGCCGACTCTGCCCGTTATGGCCGATAAAAAGCTGATCGAGGTCACGGGGCTTGATATGTCCGGGGTCAAAAAGGCCGATGCGGACGCGCTTTTCGAGATCCTTGAGGAGGCGACCGACTACGATTTCAATATAATCGTCATCAGCGCGATCTCGGGTGGCATCGACGAGGGTTACCTGCCAAAGCGCCCGTCCAAGATGCTGAACGCCTTCGGAAAATATCTGACTCCCGTGCATTTTCCGCGCTCCACGCCTGCTATGCTTACAAAGTGGGTTGCGCGGCACTTTGCCCACAACGGAATCGAGGCCGATGCCGGACTTTGCTCGGCTCTGATCGATTACTGCGGCAAGGATATGTTTATTTTAGCCAACGAGACAGACAAGCTCTCCTGGTATCTGCATTCCGCAGGTCGCACGCGGCTTGAATCGGCCGACGTTGGGCGAGTATGCATTCCCGACACGGGATACGACACCTTCGCCTTTGCCAACGCCGTTTCGGCGCGCCGCCGTGCTGAGGCTCTGAACATTCTCGCCGAGATGCAGAGGCGAAGGATCGAGCCCACCCTGGTTATGGGCGAGATCACGGCCACCTTCTGCAATATGCTTTCGGCACGTATGCTGGCCGACGATGGGCTCTCACCCGCCGACATCGGCAAAAAGCTCGGCAATATGCACGAGTATAAGGTCAAGCTGATGCTTGGCTGCGGGCTTGGGGTCGATAAGCTGCGCGCTCTGCTTGAGCTCTGCGCAGAGACTGACCGCGCCCTCAAAAACTCAAGTTCGGCGGGATATATCCCCATCGAGCGGCTGATCTGCAGCTTTTGATGTCGGAATTTTGTAATTTTTCACAAAAGTGTTGCATTTTGCGTATATATATGATAGAATATATTAATACTCAGAAGGAGGTAGTATAATTGGGTAGCTTTTTTTGGGAATTCGATTTTGAAATAATATCGTGGCAGCTCTATCTTGAGCTTGCCCTTCGCATAGTTGCCGCAGGAATTTGCGGTATGATCGTCGGCTTTGAGCGCTCAAAGAGACTGAAGGAGGCGGGTCTGCGCACCCACTGCGTGGTCGCTATCGCATCCGCACTCATTATGGTCATCTCAAAGCACGGCTTTGCCGATTTCGGTATGGGAGACCCCGCACGTCTGGCGGCGCAGATCGTCAGCGGTATCGGTTTTCTCGGTGCCGGCGTTATCTTTAAAAACGGCAACGTTGTTCGCGGCATCACCACCGCGGCGGGCATCTGGGCTACGGCGGCTATCGGTATGGCCTTCGGTGCCGGAATGTATATAATCGGCCTCTTTACCACCGCGTTTATTATGATCGTGCAGATCCTTCTGCACAAGTTCCCCGTGGGCAACGATATTCACAACACCAACGAGATCATTATCGTGATGGTGGATACGCCCGCATCGCGTGATATCATTCACAACAAGCTGAAGCACGAGTGGGGCATCGTTGTTTCCACCCACGCATACCGCGAGGATGACGGACGGAGAATGGTGCAGCTTGCCGTCAAGGCCACAAGCACCATGACACCCGACAAAATGATGGAGATGCTTGATAAGTATCCCGACATAGTTTCGATATCTACTTAAAAATGAAAGGACGGCAGAGTTTTGGCTCGTGTGCCGTCCTTTTGAAAGGAAAAAATGAGATTCAAAAAGCAAATTTGCGCGCTTCTCACCGTTTTTATGCTGGCGGTGCCGCTTATATCCTGCGGTGACGGGGATAAGGTGGCCTATCCGCTGCCCGACACAGAGGCGAAGGATACGGTGCAGACCGAGCCGCCCCGCGAGACCACCGATGACGGCACCTTCACTCACCTTATCAAAAGCGGAAGGAAATATTATCGTGTTATCTATCCCGAGGGTGCGGGGAAGGAGCTTACCGATGCCGTGGAATCCCTGAAGAACACCGTTACGGTGCTGACGGGGCAGGAGCTTGTGGTCAGAAGCGATGCCGAGGATGCGGGCGACGGGCGGGAGATCCTCATCGGTCGTACCGATCGGGAGGATTCGAAAAACGCCATAGGCGAGCTGAAATTTCTGACCTTCTGCGTTCGGGTCACGGACACGAATATCGTGATCCTCGGCTCCAACGATCGAATGACCGCTCTCGGCGTGGAATGGTTTATCGATAATTGCATTGAGAGGAATTTCAATAATATCGGGGAAGGGTATTGGCGCATTGCAAGCGATACCGAGTACGTCAGCTCGGAGGCTTCCTACCTTCCTGAAAATTTTGTAAACGCTGAGGACACGTACGTCCTTGAGGAGACGGGGACGGTCAACGTGCCCTGCCGTGCCGAAAACGGGATCCTGCGCGGCTCCTGCACCGACGGGCGGTATTATTACTGCGCCTTTGAGGTGAACGAGAACGGCGACTGCGTTATATATAAGGTCGACCTTGAGAGCGGCGAAATTTTGCAGACGGGCGAGGAGATCCCCGGACTTCGGGCTGTGGATATGACCTACGACACCTCACGGAGCAAGATCGTGGCGGTGGATTATTCGAAGGGGAGAAGCGGTGTATCGGTCATCGATCCCGAATCACTGACCCGCATTGCCGAATATGACGTGGGGGAGAATATTTCCGCAATTGCATATCTGAAGGAAAGCAATTCCTTCCTCGCACTCAATGAGGACAAAACGGCTCTCCTTAGCCTGAGCCCGGTCTTCAAGTTGAAGAGCAGAGAGCCCTTCGACGCAACGGGAGGCTGCGGCTTCGATACCGATTCAAGCTTTATCTATCTGTGCGTCAGCGACGGGGATCTCCGCGCCGTGCGGATATATTCGTGTGACGGCGATTTTATAAACGAGATCGCGCTTGACGGGCCCGTGTCGGCTCCGCGAAGCCTGATTGCCGTCGGTGCAGAGCTCCTTCTCGGATACGATACCTACTTCCGAGGGGCGGATATTTACGAATTTTTTATAAAAGTAAGCGAAAAAAGCTCATAATGTGGGCAATAAATGAAGAAAAATTCAAAAAACCCTTGACAAATGAATAAGTCTCGGGTATAATATAGGATGTCATTGTGAAAAGTGTCGCCATGGGCGGCATAAACGGAACAGTCACGCTTCCGACATTACTTCCGCTTTGGGGTGCGGAATAATAACGAATATCAAGGAGGTGCAGAAAATGCTCAGAACATACCAGCCCAAGAAGAGACAGAGACAGAAGGAGCACGGCTTCAGAAAGAGAATGGCTACTGCTGACGGCAGAAACGTACTCAAGAGAAGACGCGCGAAAGGCAGAAAGCGTCTTTCTTATTAATTAATCCATATAAAACCGCCGATGCCTGAACTGCGATTCCCGCTTTTGAGCATCGGGGTTTTTATGCTACGGCAAAATTTCCCGAAAAAACGCGAATCCCACGAATCCCCGAAGGAAGCGAAATAAATCTGAATGACGAAGAAATAATATGAAATACAAAGCTATAACCGAAAATCACCTTTACCACAAGGCCTATACCAAGGGTAAAAAGTTTTGCGGACGGCTCGTGGCGGTATACGTGCTGCCCGATTTTGCCGCAAAAAAGCTCCAAAAGGCAGATCCCTTGAGACGGCCCTGCAACAGAATAGGTATCTCTACCTCCAAAAAGATCGGCGGTGCGGTGGTGCGAAGCCGCGCGAGAAGGATCATCAGAGAGGGGTACCGTCAGGTAAGCCGCGAGCTGACTCTGCAAACGGGCAAGCTCGTTGTTATTGCCGCGCGCAGCGCGGCGGCAAAGGCAAAGAGCACCGATATTGCAAGAGAATTGCGGATCGCTGTGCGCGAGACAGGTCTTGTTGCCGATAAAGCTTAGTATGAAATATATTTGTATATGGCTCGTCCGTTTTTACCGCAAATTTTTATCACCATTAAAACGAAGCTCGTGCTGCAGGTTCACACCGACCTGCTCGGCCTACGCCATTGAGGCGTTTCAAAAACGCGGCTTTTTCATAGGTATGTACCTCACTGTGTACAGGATATTCCGCTGCAATCCGTTTTGCGCGGGCGGCTACGATCCCGTACCCGAGCGTGGGCTCAAGCCCATGATATACCGTGAATTTACGGGCGGTGAATCAAACGACGAAAATACAGACGAAGAAAAAGCAATGACGGCTACATCGCAAACCGAATGCGAAAAAAACGAGAGGAAATCCGCACACGGTGCGGATGAAAATTGAAAATGGATTTTATTTTTCGCGGAATAGGATGGTTCCTCGGATGGCTCGGCTCCTGGTCCGGCCACTACCTTGTAGGACTTTTCCTGTTCACCATTCTGGTCGAGCTTCTTATTCTTCCCTTTGGTATTAAGCAGCAAAAGAACTCGATCCGCGCGGCAAGAATGCGCCCCAAGGAAATGGCGATTCGCCGCAAGTACAAGGGAAGAAACGACCAGGTCACACAGCAGAAGATCGCGCAGGAGATCCAGGAGCTTTACAGACAGGAGAACTTCAGCCCCATGGCGGGTTGCGGTACTATGCTCATCCAGCTCCCCATCCTCCTTATCATTTATCAGGTGGTTATTAACCCGCTTCAGCACGTTATAGGTATGTCCACGGGTGCTATTGCAAACCTGACCGAGTATCTGACCAACACCGTGGATAAGATCGCGCCTTCTCAGATCTCACTGATGGACAAGATCGGAAGCATCGGGCTTGACGGCATTATGGCCGAGCATCAGGCTCTGCTTCAGCAGGGGGCAACATCTACCACCACCATACTTGAGAGCTCCACGATCGCCGAGATCGAGGCTATCGGCAGCATACCCAACACCTCCGTGCTCGGTGTCAACTTTGCCGGAACCCCTAACTTCCAGGGCAATTATTGGCTTCTTATCGTTCCCGTGCTCACCTTCCTCGCTTACTTCTTCTCTACGAAGATCACCAGAAAGTTCACCTATCAGGCAAACACCGCAGGTGCGGATGACAGACAGATGGCTTGCTCCAACACCATTATGGATTGGGCGATGCCCATTATGTCCATCCCCATTTCCTTCAGCGTTCCCGCCCTCGTCGGTATTTACTGGATCTACAAGAGCATTCTCGGTGTCGTTAAGCAGTTTATTCTGTCAAAGGCTATGCCCCTGCCCGTGATTACGGAGGAGGACATCAAGGCCGCAGAGCGTGAGCTGAAGGGCAAGGGCCCCGCACTTGAGGAGAGACCTCTGTCCGACGGTCCCGTTCGCTCGCTCCATAGAATTGACGAGGACGACGACGAGCCCTACCCCACCTTCGTAAAGAAAAAGAGCGTTTATGACGAGCTCGATGAAAAGTCCGCAAAGGACGAAGCAAAGCCCGCCGAGGAAAAGGCGGAAAAGCCCGCAGAGATACCCGAGGGTGGCAATAAGCTAACCCAGGCACCTCTGAAGGATGACGAAACCGACAGAAAATAAGAATATTTGGAGTATATCGTGAAGAAAGAGATTACTGTAACAGCCAAGACTGTTGAAGAGGCTGTCATTAAAGCCGTAGAGGAGCTTGGCGCTCCCTCGGCCGACAAGATCGTTTATACGGTCGTTGAAGAGCCCAAGAAGGGCTTCCTCGGCATTGGTGCCGTAAATGCAAAGATCGAGGCCAGCTACACCGTCGGCGGTGAGTACGAGGCTCTTGATTTCATCAACAAGCTGCTCTCCGACATGGAGATCAACGCAGACGTGACCCTCGGTGACGGTAACAACGATGACAAGCTCATCAACATCGCAGGTGAGGGAGCAAGCATCCTCATCGGTCACCACGGCGATACCCTTGACTCTCTGCAGTATCTTGCAAACCTCGCCGCTAACAAGAAGGAAGAGGGAACCAAGAGAGAGTACGTCAAGATCACCGTTGATATTGAGGGCTACCGCGCAAAGCGCGAGGAGACTCTCCGCGCTCTTGCAAGACGCAAGGCCGAGGCGGTCATCCGTTACAAGAAGAGCGTAATGCTCGAGCCCATGTCTCCCTACGAGAGACGCATTATCCACTCCGAGATCCAGAACATGGAGGGTGTTGGAACCAACTCCATCGGCAGTGAGAGCAACAGAAAGGTCGTTATCTATCTGGATGACGGCGCAAAGCCCAAGAAATAAGTTAAAAACAAAGGATCCGATCCGTTCGGCTCCTTTGTTTTGTCCCATCAACCACCAGCACTGCTGGTGGTTGATGGGACAAAACAAGATCGCCCACCCCGTTGGGGGTGGGCAATTTATGTATGTGATTATTCTGCAGATTCGGCGCCCTCAACGTAGTACTTGTTGCTTGTGCTCAGCTTGGAGGCCAGATTGTTTGCGGTAAAGAGCGAGAGAGTGGTGTCGCCGGTGGGAGCGATCTTTGTAGTGCATCCCTCGCGGTCACAGGAGACGTCAAGGTTCTCGTCGATATGACCGAGCTTTTCAACCTCCTCGGTGTAGGTGCCGCCGCACTCGCAGGTCTTGGGAGACGTGCAGGTTGCATCCTTGAAAACGTGGGTGTGGGTGGCGTCCTCGGGCTTGGTGGTTCCTCGGGCTTAACGGTTGTACCGCCGGGGATCTTGGTAGTTCCATCGGGCTCTGTGGTGGTGCCGTCGGGCAGAGTGGTTGTGCTGTTGGGGGCTGTTGTTGTGGTTTCGCTGCCGTTTTCTTCGGATCCGCAGGATGCGAAAGCGAAGAGCACGACGGTGATTGCCAGCATCAGCAGCAACAGTGTCTTGATGTTTTTCATTTGTCTGTTTCCTTTCTGATTTTTCTCAATAGACCTGTCTATTATACCATTTTATATATGGAAGGTAAACAAACAAAGTTCACAAAAACCCCTTTTTTAATGTGAAAATTGTACAAATTCGTGCAAAAAGTTGATATTTGGATGTTTATGGTAAAAAGAAGAAAAAAATGGAAGAGGCGATATGTGATGGTGGGAGTTTATTTTGATCCAAGCAATGAAAATGAGATGCCGCGGGGGCATCTCATTTTCATTGGTCGAAGTGACAGGACTCGAACCTGCAGCATCTTGCTCCTAAACAAATCTGCACCGATTTTTTCCTTGATTTACAAGGCTTTTCGGGGCTTTTGAGTCCAAAAACGATGCTTTCGGGTGCTCTTACAAGCACTGTTTCCACGTAGTCCGAAGCTGTAGATGGTAAAAACTGTGGTCAACCACAAACCATCTGCAAATCATCGCCGCGGAAATCTCTGCCGTCACTCCTGCGAGATATACTTATTAACGAAAACATTGTACCATAAATCCACGAAAATGTCAAGGATACATATCCGTGAATTTTGTAACGCCGAGCAGCTTCTCTCAACACGCAAAAATTGCATCGCTGTAACCAAAGAAAACGCCCAACGAAAAAAGCTGAAACCGAAGGAGGTCTGTCCCAAAATGTAGGACAGACCTCTTATCTGTGTTCTGAAAAAAGTTTACAAATTAAAAACGAGTCAATGTTTTGAAACTTGTTGACATTTCAACAAGTTTGCAGTATAATATTATGGTGCTTGTTGAAACTTCAACAAGTCGAAAGGAGTCGGAAATGAAAGAACGTTTTGAAAAATTTACGGTTTTGATCAATAAAATCAGTCGAAATATCAGAAAGATCAAGAATCAGGAAATGGCAGAATACGGTCTTCGCGCAACGCACGTATCTTGCCTGTATTATCTGTATGCGGATGAGTCGTTAACAGCCACAGAGCTGTGTGAGCGCTGCGAGGAAGATAAGGCGACAATTTCCCGCGCCATTGATTATCTTGAGGAAAACGGATTTTGTTTTTGCGAATCCAAAGCAGCCAAACGGTATAACAGCCCTATCATGCTTACGGAAAAAGGAAGCAAAGTCGGTAAAGAGATCTGTGGCAAGATCAACAGTGTTCTTGATGAGGTTGGCGTAGGCTTGACCGATGAGGAAAGAGCTGAGTTTTACCGATGCCTTACGATTATTTGTGACAATCTTGAAAAAGTCACAAACAGTAATTGTTAAAAGCTTTATAAAATAGCGAGGTCATTATGTTTATACTCAAAAAAATCGGATGCCGCATTTTTCAAATCGCATTCCGCGCGGCGCTTCCGATCCTCCCTTACAGAGAGCCGAAGATCGTGCCATCCTGCGATGCTCTTGGTGCGGTTTTCTCAGAAAAGAAAACTTCATCGGTGCTGATCGTAACCGATGCGGGCATCGTCAAAAACGGACTTGTTGCTCCCGTAGAGGATGTATTAAAGAAAAACAAGGTCCAATATGCGATCTACGATAAAACACAGCCAAACCCGACGGTTGACAACGTGGAAGAAGCGTTGAAGATCTATAATAAGAACAGCTGTGATACATTGATTGCCATTGGCGGCGGTTCTGCCATGGATTGTGCCAAAGCGGTTGGTGCGAGAGTGGTGTATCCTAAAAAGGCGGTTGGTAAGATGGGCGGTATTCTGCGTGTTCTCCGCAAACTTCCTACGTTGATCGCCATTCCAACGACTGCCGGAACAGGAAGTGAAACCACGCTGGCGGCGGTGATTACAGACAGTAAAACGCATCATAAATATGCTTTGATGAGTTTTCCTTTAATTCCGCATTATGCGGTGCTGGATGCCAAGCTGACCTATTCGTTGCCTCCTCACCTGACGTCTACTACGGGCATGGATGCTCTGACTCACGCAGTAGAAGCATATATCGGGCGCTCAACTTCAAAGGAAACAAGAAGGCTCGCTCTTGAGGCAACAAAGCTTGTTTTTGAAAACGTTGAGGAGGCGTATGTAAATGGCAATGACCACAAGGCAAGAGAAAATATGCTCCATGCTGCATACAAAGCAGGTGTGGCTTTCTCCAAGTCCTACGTTGGATATATTCACGCCGTGGCGCACTCTCTCGGCGGTCAATACGGAACGCCCCATGGACTTGCAAATGCAGTAATAATGCCTTACGTATTGGAGTCTTACGGCAAGTGTGCATATAAAAAACTCCACCGTCTCGGTATTGCCGCAGGCGTATGCAACGAAAACGATACATATGAGGCCGGGGCAAAGAAATTCATTGCGGCGATCAAGGAATTGAACGCAAAAATGAATATCCCGAATAAAATTACGGGAATCAAGCAGGAAGATATTCCCGAAATGGCAAGACACGCCGAGAAAGAGGCAAATCCTCTCTATCCCGTGCCGAAGCTGATGGCAAGAAAAGAGCTTGAGGGATTTTATTACCAAATTGCAGATTGGAGTGAAAAGAAATGACAAGCGAAGAAATACAGAGCTTA
This sequence comes from Clostridia bacterium, assembly GCA_017451545.1. Lineage (GTDB taxonomy): Bacteria > Bacillota > Clostridia > Oscillospirales > CAG-272 > RGIG3994. The sequence continues at coordinate 24,968 of JAFTOB010000156.1, forward strand.
CTTGAAAAACAGCGGGCGTATTACAGAAGCGGAGCGACGATTCCCGCAAAGTTCCGTGTGGATCAGCTGAAAAAACTCTATGCTTCGGTAAAAAAATACCAAAATGAGATCAATGATGCGCTGAAAAGCGATCTCGGCAAGAGTTATTACGAGGGCTTTATGTGTGAGTCCGGACTTGTGCTGACCGAGATCTCCTATATGATCAAGCACACGAAGAAATTTGCAAAAAGAAAAACTGTTGCAACACCTCTTGCACAGTTCCATTCTCATAGCTACAAGCAGCCCGTGCCTTACGGAAATACGTTGATTATGAGCCCCTGGAACTATCCATTCCTTTTGACGCTTGATCCTCTTGCGGATGCGTTAGCGGCAGGTAATACTGCAATCGTGAAGCCGAGCGCGTACTCTCCTGCGACAAGCAAGATCGTTGAAAAAATCATCAAAGAATGTTTCTCTCCCGAATATGTAGCAGTGGTAACGGGTGGCAGAGCAGAAAATCAAGCGCTTCTTGATCAGAAATTCGATTTTATCTTCTTTACGGGAAGTCAAGCTGTAGGCAAAGAGGTGCTTCGCCGCGCGGCAGAGCATCTGACACCTGCGGTATTGGAGCTTGGCGGAAAAAGCCCTTGTATTGTCGATGCGAGCGCAAATATAAAGCTTGCAGCAAAACGAATCGTTTGGGGCAAGTATCTCAACTGCGGTCAGACCTGCGTTGCTCCCGACTATATCCTCTGCGAAAGCTCGGTCAAGGACGAATTTGTCAAGGCGGTTATCGCTGAAATCAAGAAGCAGTATGGCTACGATCCCCTGAAAAACAAAGATTACGGCAAGATCATTAACGAAAAGCATTTTGCCCGTCTTTGCGGATTGATCAATGAAAATAAGGTGGTTGTCGGAGGCAACGCAAACCCCGATACTTGCCAAATTGCTCCTACTGTGATGGATAACGTAACCTATGACGATGCCGTGATGGGCGAGGAGATCTTCGGTCCCATTATGCCGATCCTTATCTTTGACGATTTCGATGCTGTTGTGGATGAGCTGAAGCAGAAGGATAAGCCCCTTGCGCTCTATCTGTTTACAAGCAACAAAAAGCACATAAAGCGTGTGACCACCGAGCTTTCCTACGGCGGCGGTTGCATCAATGACGTTGTCATTCACCTTGCCACAAGCAATATGGGCTTTGGAGGTGTTGGAGAAAGCGGAATGGGATCGTATCACGGCAAAGATGGCTTTGACGCCTTCTCGCATTACAAATCCATCGTTGACAAAAAGACTTGGCTCGACCTGCCCATGCGCTATCAGCCATTCAAGAGCAAGCTATACGAAAAGCTCTTGCACATTTTCTTGAGGTGAGTTATGAAAAAATCGCAAAAAATTCTTTTGGCTGTAAACCTTCTGATCGTTTCGGCAATTCTCGTGCTCAATTATTTTTACCAAAGCAACGGTTTTGATTTTACGCTGAAATGTGTAAGCAGCGGTCTGTTTGCTTTGCTCGGTGTGATCAATTTGATATGTGCGCTCACAACGAAAGCGGACAATAAGAAATTCTATATTGGAATGTCTGCCGGATTGATCCTCGCATTTCTCGGAGATTATCTGATCGGATATGATTTTATCATCGGTGCGGCAACCTTTGCGCTTGGTCACGTTTGCTTCGTGGTTGCGTATTGCTTTATGCAAAAAATGCAGAAGCTTGATTATATTGTCAGCGGTGTGTTGTTCCTTGGGTGCTTGATCTTTCTTCTGTTCTGCCCGTTGCTCACCTTTGAGGTGCCGATTTTCCGCATTGTGTGTATCGTCTATGCTCTGATCATTTCTACGATGCTTGGAAAAACGATCGGTAACTTTGTCCGAGAGAAAAATGCAGTCAACGGAACGATCGCGGTAGCGAGCGTGCTGTTTTTCTTCTCGGACTTGATGCTGGTATTCGATTGGTTCATCGGGCTTTGGAGCTGGACAGATCACGCTTGTATGGGAACGTACTATCCGGCGCTTTGCTTGTTGGCATTTGCGATGTATTTGAAAAACAATAAAAATGAACAAGAATAAGAACACAAATTTTACATCGCTTTAACGGATGCAAAAAGATACGGACATATAATTCAGAATGAGGATAGGAGAAAAACCTATCCTTTTTTCTTTCTTCCCTCAAATCTTTAGCCTATCTTTAGCGAGCTGTGATATAATCCTCTCGTAAAATGGGAAAAGGAGGATTTCGGATGGCGTTTCAAACGGTGTTCAAGCGGTATGAGCTGAAATATATGCTGACGCTCGAACAAAAGGAAAAGATACTTGAAGCAATGTCGCCGTATATGCATCTTGA
>JAFTOB010000157.1 GCA_017451545.1 Clostridia bacterium
CTAACCCCCCACCCCTTCCCCCGACCGCGTTGCGGTCGACCCCTCGCGCCCCCCGAGGGGTTGGAGGAGCAACCGTTAATTGTTTGTTTTGTGGTTTGGGTGAAATGGTTTGAAATCACTTCAAACTCCGATTTATCGGTCGCCTCACCATCGGGTGATCGTGTACGGCACAAGGTAAAGCCACCCGATTTTTCGATGTCGGGCGGTCCCGACCCGATTTATCGCTCCGTGTACCGCAATCCGTCATAATTTTTCAAAAAATACCCCTTGACAAGAGAAAAAAATTGTGGTATTATAAATCAAACCGATGAGAAAGAAGAGTAGGCTGTGTCAGTCCTCCAAAGAGAGCCGCGGGCGGTGGGATCGCGGCGTGTGACGCGCAGTTGAATGGGCTTTTGAGGGCGAGCGGAAAGATTTTCGAGTATGCAAGTCGGAGTTTGATCCTCCGTTACCAAAGATCGGCAATTTAAAGTTGCGCAAAGCGGGCGGTTTTTCCGTCAAGCAGGGTGGCACCGCAGGAGTTTTTCAGTCTCTTGTCCCGGCATTTGTGGGACAGGGGATTTTTTGTTTTTATGCCCCCGCCCACCGCTACCGAGCCGCGAGTCCCCGCGCGGCCAGGGAAATTTAAGGGGAGAAAGGAACATACCATGGAAGAAAAGAAGATCCCGTACAAGATATACCTGAAGGAGGATGAGATCCCGAGACAGTGGTACAACGTCCGCGCGGATATGAAGAAAAAGCCCGCGCCGCTGGTCGATCCCGACACAATGAAGCCCATAACCCTCGATAAGCTCTCGCAGGTCTTCTGCCGCGAGCTGGCCGAGCAGGAGCTGGACGACACCACACCCTATATCGACATCCCCGAGGAGCTTATCGATTTTTATAAAATGTACCGTCCCGCGCCGCTTGTTCGCGCCTACTGCCTCGAAAAAGAGCTCGGCACCCCCGCCAAGATCTATTATAAGTTCGAGGGCAACAACACAAGCGGCAGCCACAAGCTCAATTCGGCCATCGCTCAGGCCTACTACGCAAAGCAGCAGGGCCTCAAGGGCGTGACCACCGAGACGGGAGCAGGACAGTGGGGAACAGCCCTGTCCATGGCCTGCTCATACTTCGGGCTGGACTGCAAGGTCTTTATGGTCAAGGTCAGCTATGAGCAGAAGCCTCACCGTCGCGAGGTTATGCGCACCTACGGCGCGTCGGTTACCCCGTCGCCCTCGATGACAACCGAGGTGGGCAGAAAGATCTTTGAGGAGCATCCCGGAACGGGCGGAAGCCTCGGTTGCGCCATTTCCGAGGCCGTCGAGGCGGCAATGACGTCGGGCGGCGAGTACCGCTACGTCCTCGGAAGCGTGCTCAATCAGGTCTTGCTGCACCAGACCATCATCGGCCTTGAGACCAAGGCGGCCCTCGATAAATACGGCGTAAAGCCCGATATCATCATCGGCTGTGCCGGCGGCGGCTCCAACCTCGGCGGACTTATCTCACCCTTCGTGGGCGAGATGCTTCGCGGCGAGGCGGATTATAGGATCATTGCCGTCGAGCCTGCCTCCTGCCCCAGCCTGACACGGGGCAAGTACGTTTACGATTTCTGCGACACAGGCAAGATCTGCCCCATGGCCAAGATGTACACTCTCGGCTCGGGCTTCATCCCCTCCTCCAGCCACGCAGGCGGCCTGCGCTACCACGGCATGAGCTCCACCCTTTCGGAGCTTTACGATCAGGGACTGATGGAGGCGAGATCGGTGGAGCAGACCTCGGTCTTTGCCGCCGCCGTGCAGTTTGCCCGCGTTGAGGGCATCCTCCCCGCACCCGAGTCCTCCCACGCTATCCGCGTGGCCATCGACGAGGCAATGAAGTGCAAGAAAACGGGAGAAGAGAAGACCATCGTCTTCGGCCTTACCGGCACGGGATACTTCGATATGTTTGCCTACGAGCGCTTCAATAACGGGCAGATGTCGGATTACATACCCACCGACGAGGAGATCGCAAAATTCGCCGCGACCCTGCCCGAGCAACCCGAGCTTTGATAACAATTATCCGAGCCCTCTTTCGTGAAGAGGGCTCGGATAAACTATTTTTTCTCTCTCCTCGAAAACAGACGGGAGAGGAAGGGGCGCAGAAGCGCAGGGGAGCGGACGACAACGATCTTCATAGCGGCACTACCTTTCGGAATTGATATGGTCAGCGCAGGAGCATCAGACCGGCCAGCAGGATGATCGCGGCCTCAATAAAGGCGACGAACACCCACGGTAGAATGAAGGCCAGCAGGATCCCCGCGCCGAATGAGAGCGCACAGGCACCGATGACCTTTCGTAAATCCCTTGAGCACATAGGCACGTATGCCCTCCTTTTTCTTGCTTCACTACCATTTTATGCAGCTCGCGCGGAAAAAGACACAAAGCAAAACAAAAACAGCGTGACCGCACAGGTCACGCTGTTTTTGTTCAAGGAACAGAAATCAGTCCTCGTCCTCGTCGCACTCGCAAACCAGCTTCTCGTGGCAAGCGGGGCAGGAAAGATCCTCGGGGTCGATCTCACCGTCAAAAACGATGGTCTCGCCGCAGGCGGGACAGGTGATCTCGAAGCCGTCGTCGCAGCAATCGCAATCGCAGTTGCAATCGTCGCAATCACAGTCGCAGTCCTCGCAATCGCACTCGTCGTCGCAATCGCACTCGCACTCGTAGACTTCCTCCTCGAGAGCGCCGAGGTCCTCATCGATCTCCTCGATGTAATCGTTCAGATACTCAAGGTCCTCATCGGTGTCGTTCTGAGCGGCAGCGAGCTCGGTGACCATATCGATCAGAGCATTTATGAGCTTGCCCTCTGCAGACTCGGTGTTGAGGTTAAGACCCTCAGCCAGCCCCTTGATGTATGCAGCCTTTTCGGTAAGTGTCATGATTAATTCTCCTTTTCGGAATTTAATTAGGCGCGGCCGAGATACTCGCCGGTGCGGGTATCGATCTTGATGATCTCACCCTCGTTGATGAAGAGCGGGATCTTGATGGTTGCGCCGGTCTCAAGCGTTGCGGGCTTGAGGGTGTTCTGTGCGGTGTTGCCTGCGAAGCCGGGCTCGGTAGCCGCGATCTCGAGCTCAACGAATGTGGGGGGCTCAACGCCGAAGACGTTGCCCTTGTAAGAAATGATCTTGCACATCATCTCTTCCTTAACGAACTTGAAGTTGTCGGGAAGCTTGTCGCTGTTGAGAGGAAGCATCTCGAAGGACTCCATGTCCATGAAGTAATAGAGATCGCCGTCGTTGTAGGAATACTGCATGTCCTTTCTTTCGATATAGGCGTTCTCGAACTTATCGGTGGGGTTGAAGGTCTTTTCAACAACCGAGCCGCTGATAACGTTCTTGAGCTTGGTGCGGACGAAAGCCGCGCCCTTGCCGGGCTTAACGTGCTGGAATTCGATGACCTGATAGACGTTACCCTCGTCCTCAAAAGTCACACCGTTTTTGAAATCTCCTGCTACTACCATAGTAACCTCCATAAATTCAAATTACAATTATAACATATTGTACACCATTTTTTCAAATATTGCAAGAGGTAAACCGCATTTTCTTTAAAAAAACTTAAAAAAATCGCTGTTTTTGCGGGGATAGAGGGGAAAAAGTGAAGAATTCGAGTGAGTGGAGCCCGACCGACACCAAATTATCGGGCGAATACGATTTATTATTCCAAACAAAAAGCACGGATCAGATCCGTGCTTTTTGTCTTTAAAGGGTCTCGAGAAGGGTGTCGACGTCGGTGATCTCGGCGCCGTAGGTGTCCTTCAGGTACTTGATGCCAATGTTGTAATCCTCCTCGGTGAAGGAGTCGGTGGCGTCCTTTGCGACCACCACGTCATAGCCAAGCTGATAAGCATCGGCCGAGGTGTGGCGCACGCACATATGGGCGTGGAGGCCGGTCATAATGACGGTGTTTACGCCCAGCTCCTTGAGAAGCATGTCAAGGTCGGTGTGGAAAAATCCGCTGTAACGTCTCTTGGGAACAACGTAGTCCTTGTCGCAAAGCGCGAGCTCGGGAATGACCTCGGCGCCGGGAGTGCCGACGATGGCGTGATCGCCCCAGAGCTTCAGCTCGTGGTCGATGTCCTTAAGATGTGCGTCATTGCAGAAAATGACGGGAATATTTTTCTCGCGGCAGCCGGCAAGCAGCTTGGCGGTCTGGGGGACGATGGCCTGTCCTCTTTCGCAGGCGAGGGCACCGGTGACGAAATCGTTGAGCATATCAACGACAAGAACGGCATACTTCTTTTCCATGGTTTTTCTCCTTTTAGTGTATATTGATGTGTATATACACATTATACTAAAAAATAAAGCGAAAGTCAATATTGATTTTTTACAAACTTTGTGGTAAAATATAGAGAGGATTAATCAATATTGCTAAAGAGGTTTACAGATGAATACGATTGAGAGAAGAAAAGCAATAGTAGAGCGGCTTATGGCCGCGGACGAGCCCGTAAATGCCACCCGTATGGCAGGGGAGTACGGAGTTACGCGTCAGATAATAGTTGCCGACGTGGCGTTGCTTCGCGCTGAGGGATATCCCATCCGCGCCGAGCACCGCGGTTACGTTATTGAGAAAAAGCACGGGGGACGTATGCTTTTCGGCATAGTTTGCCGTCACACACGCGATGGGATCGGCGATGAATTTTACGCCATTGTCGACAACGGCGGCGAGGTGCTTGACGTGACCGTGGATCACGCTATCTACGGCACGATCAGCGTTGAGCTTCACATCGCTTCGAGATTCGATGCCGACGATTTTATCGAGAAGGCCAAGAGGGCCGATGCAAGTCAGCTTTCGGATCTGACGAGCGGTCTGCACACCCACACCGTGGCGGTGCCCGACGAGAAGACCTTCGAGCGCATTTGCGAGGAGCTGACCGTCCGCGGCATACTCGTTGAGCGTGCATAACAAATTTATTGCCTAATTTTACCGTATACCCTTGTAAAAACGGGAAAATGTGTTATAATAATATAATAAGTAATTTTCATAATTAAGGAGAAGCGTATGAAGATTCTCATTAAAAATTCCTACATATACGATCCTTACGGCGAGTGCTTTCACGCAGGCGACCTGCTCATCGACGGGGACAGGATCTCTGCCGTCGGCCGTTTTGAGCCCGATGCCGATCTGACTCTCGACGCAGAGGGCGCATTTCTCCTGCCCGGCTTTGTGGACGTTCACACCCACGGCCGCGACGGATACGATTTCACCGACGCCGACGAGACCGCGATGCGGGTCATGGCGCAGGGATATCTGAAGAACGGCACCACCACTCTGATGCCCACTCTGGCATCCGCTCCCTCGGTGGAGGCTCTGGCAGGCGCATCCGATATCATCAATTCGGTTAAAAAGAACACCGGCGGTGCAAATTTTGCCGGCGTTCACCTTGAGGGAAGATATCTGAACCCCGAAAAGCGCGGCGCACACGCTCCCGAAATGCTGGCTGAGCCCAATATTGAGGAGCTTGACGTGCTGATGGATCATATGGGTCTGCCCTGCCACATTACGGCGGCTCTCGAGCTCGATAAGTGCGGCTTTGCCGAGCACGCAAAGGAGAGAGGCGCGACCCTCGGTCTCGGTCACACCGCCGCGACGTACGCGCAGGCACTTGAGTGCTACGAAAAATACGGTGTCAACTTTACACACACCTGGAACGCCATGCCTCCCCTTCATCACAGAGGCGGCGGCGCGGTGACCGCAGGACTTTGCACCGGCGCATATTGCGAGCTGATCTGCGACGGTATCCACATCGCCCCCGACGTGGTTCGCCTGACCTACAACGCAAAGGGCTCTAACCGACTCGTCCTTATTACCGACTCCATGTCGGCCACGGGAATGCCCGACGGCGACTATTCCATAGCCGGCGAGGCCTGCACTGTCGTGGACGGAATTGCGCGAACCGGCAACGGTGCGCTGGCGGGCAGCACCCTCGATATGAAGCGTGCGGTGGAGAATCTCGCCGAGTTTGCGGGCATCCCGCTCTCGTCCGCTCTTCGCTGCGCCACACTCACTCCCGCCGAGGCCGTGGGAATTGACGGCGAGGTCGGCTCTCTTGAGCCCGGCAAGCGCGCCGATATCATTATGGCTCGCATAAATGGCAAAAAGCTCTGCTTTGAAAAGATCATCTGCGGCGGCGTTCCCGCCGATATAAACTGACGGCATACCGACGGAAAGGAGGGCTTTCGAGCCGAAAGCGAGGATATGACTATGAATCTGTCCGAAAATGCAAAGCTTGAGCGCTTGAGGATCAAGTCCCGCGCAAAGCAGACCTTGAACGTTAAGGGCGCGGTCTTCTCCATATTGCTCGGCTCCTTCGCTCTGCTGATCGCCATCTTTGCCGTTGAGCTTGCGGAGGGCGCGGTCTACTATTCCTTCGTGTCGGGTGACAGCACCCTTGAGCATTCGGTCGCCTTCACGGGAATACTGAGCGCCGTGTTCGACGTCGTCTCATATTTCGTAATACCGCCCATCCTTTTCGGACTTTACCGGATCGCGGCGGGCATAGTCCACGGGGGCGTGGCCGACCTGCGGGATCTGCTCTATTATCTGCACCCCCGAAGATATTTCCGCTCGGTGGTTGCCTATATGCTGGTGGCGGCACCGTGGCATATTTACAGTCTGGCGGTCACAGCACTCTATACCGCGCTGCCCTTATTCTTTAGCTCGGCGGGCAACACTACGACCGCGGCTTATTACCTGTGGATGGCTGAGCTCGGTTCATTCTTCGCTGTGCTTGGGCTTGGATTTTTGTTGGCCATTGCATATTGCCGACTTTACTCGGTGATCGCCGCCGTGGTATGCGGAGAGGGACACTCGGTGTTTTCCTGCATAGCCGCCGCCTTCCGAGCCACAAGGAAAAGGGCGTGGCGGATCCTTACGTTCCGCCTGAGCTTCATTCCCGTGATCCTGCTCGGCTTGGTCAGCGTCGGCATAATCCTTTTTATATTTACGATACCATATATGCTTATTTCATATTTTCATTATAACGCGGAGCTCTTCGGCGTGGATACCGAGGACGGCCGCATGACGGAGGTAACTTTCGATGAACGATAAATTTTATATAACCACAGCCATTGCCTACGCATCGCGTAAGCCCCATTTCGGCAACACCTACGAGGTCATTATGACCGATGCCATCGCTCGCTACAAGCGCGCACGCGGATACGACGTGTTCTTCTGCACAGGTACCGACGAGCACGGTCAGAAGATCGAAAATCTGGCCAACGAGGCGGGCATCACCCCTCAGAAGTACGTTGACGGTGTGGCAGGCGAGATCCGCGGAATCTGGGACAGAATGGGCTCTTCCTACGATTATTTCATCCGCACCACCGACGAGAATCACGTCAACGCCGTGCAGAAGATCTTCAAGAAGTTCTATGAGCAGGGCGATATTTACAAGGGCTACTACGAGGGCTGGTACTGCACTCCCTGCGAGTCCTTCTTCACCGAAACTCAGGTGGTGGACGGCAAATGCCCCGACTGCGGACGTCCCGTAGAGCAGGCAAGGGAAGAGGCTTACTTCTTTAAAATGAGCAACTACGTGGACAAGCTCATGGCTCACATCGAGGCAAACCCCGATTTCATTCAGCCCGAGTCCCGTAAAAAGGAAATGGTCAACAACTTCCTCAAGGTTGAGGGCGGTCTGCAGGACCTCTGCGTGTCCCGTACCTCCTTCAAGTGGGGAATTCCCGTGGATTTTGACACCCGTCACGTGACCTACGTATGGCTCGACGCGCTGACCAACTATATCACAGCGCTGGGCTACGACCCCGATAAGACCTACGAGGAGCAGTCCGAGCACTTCAAGAAGTATTGGCCCTGCGACGTGCATATTATCGGTAAGGATATCCTCCGCTTCCACACCATTTATTGGCCCATTTTCCTTATGGCGCTGGGTCTCCCCCTGCCGAAGAAGGTCTTCGGTCACCCCTGGTTCAATACCGCCGAGGAGAAGAAGGGCGGCGACGGGGCCGAGGTCAAGATGTCCAAGTCCCGCGGCAACGTGATCTATGCCGACGAGCTGGCAGAGACCTTCGGTGTTGACGGCGTGCGCTACTTCGCGCTGTCCGAGATGCCCTACGATCAGGACGGCCGCATCTGCTACACCAACGTCCACGCGCGCTATAACGCAGACCTTGCAAATAACCTCGGAAATCTGGTCAGCCGCACCCACGCCATGACCAAGAAGTATTTTGACGGTGTCATCCCCGCCCCCGCAGGCGAGGAGGGTCCCGACGCCGACCTGAAGGCGACCGTAGCGAGTGCCGTCACCGAGTTTGCCAAAAATATGGACAGCTATCATATTGCCGACGCCGCAGAGGTGGTATTCTCCATGCTCCGCCGCGCCAATAAGTATATCGACGAGACAATGCCTTGGGCTCTGGCCAAGGACGAGAGTCAAAAGGCGAGACTCGGCACCGTGCTCTATAACCTCCTTGAGGCCATCCGCACCGCCGCAGTTCTGCTGACGCCTATGATCCCTTCAACCTGCGAGAAGATCTTCGCGCAGATCAACACCGAGCTGACCGCGTGGGATACTATCGACGGCTTCGGAAAGCTGGAGGCGGGCAAGACCCTCGGCGAGGCCGAGATGCTCTTTGCCAGAATTGACGATAAGGTCATCGACGAGATCATCAAAAAGCGCGAGGAGGCCGCTCTCGCCGCAGAGAAGGCCGCCGCTCCCGTGGAGAAGCCCGAGGGCTGCGCACTTATCGGTATCGAGGACTTTATGAACGTAGAGCTCCGCACCGCCAAGATCATCGCCGCCGAGAAGCTGCCTAAGGCAAAGAAGCTCTTAAAGCTGCAGATCGATCTGGGCTACGAGAAACGTCAGGTCGTCTCGGGCATTGCCAAGTTCTATGCGCCCGAGGATCTGATCGGTAAGAAGATCATCGTCGTGGTCAACCTGAAGCCCGCCACCCTTTGCGGCGTGGAGAGCAACGGAATGATCCTTGCGTCGGGCGAGGAGACCGTCCGCGTGGTCTTCCTTGACCCCGAAACACCCCTCGGCGAGAGAGTGAGATAAATTTGATGTGCCTCCGCGCAGCGGAGGCACATTTGGTTGCCGCTTTTGTCGGATCAAACGCGCCGATAAATCGGAGTTTGGCGGCAACGGCCGCAGCGAAAAATCGGGCGAATTGACCTTGCGCCGCACGCGATCACCCGACGGTGAAGAGAGCGATAAATCGGAATTTGAAGGATCTAATGTTTACCCGTAGAGGGCGCACGATATTGGCTTCGCCAAATCGGTGAACGCCCGTTCGATAGATTTAGGTTTATTTTATGGGTGTCGTCCCTGCCCCCTCCGGGTTCGGGGGAGGGGGCAACCGCGTACGCGGTGGGGGTAGGGGCGGGATCCCGCCGTAGGCGGCGATTTTACCTTGACCATCCTGTTTGTTTGCGCGGCCTGAAAAACAAGCCAAAAATTAGGTACTTTGTAACCAATTTTTCGCTTCTTTTTCACATACGAAAAGGCCGCGTGGAGCTTTTCGCGCTCTGCGGAGCGCGACCGGCGTTTCGGCGC
>JAFTOB010000158.1 GCA_017451545.1 Clostridia bacterium
ACACCGGCGCACATTCCGCCGTTTACAATTCTATGGCCAAGATCGTGGCCGCGGGCGCGGACTACAAGGACGCATACCTGACCCTTCAGGAGTTCTTTGAGAAGCTGCGTAACGAACCCGCCCGTTGGGGCAAGCCCTTTGCCGCTCTGCTGGGTGCTATGGATGCACAGCTTGAGCTGAACGCCGCCGCCATCGGAGGCAAGGACTCCATGTCGGGAACCTTCCTTGACAAGGACGTTCCCCCCACGCTTATTTCCTTCGCCATCGCTCCCATCAAGGCGAGCGACGTGATCTCCCCCGAGTTCAAGGCGGCAGGTCACCCCGTTTACCTCTTCGCTCCCGACGAGGACACCCCCGAGTCGCAAAAGGCCGCGTGGGATGCCTTCCACGCACTTTGCCGCGAGGGCAAGGTCTGCGCCGCATGGGCCGTTGAGAACGGCATCGGCGAGGCCGTTATGAAGATGTCCTTCGGTAATAAGATCGGCTTTAAGTCCACCCTTTGCGACGATTGGCACGCCGCCGATATGTACGGCTTCATCGTGGCAGAGCTTGCCGAGGAGATTGAGAATACATACGCCTTCCGTCTCGGTGAGACCACCGAGGAGGCGGTCATTGACCTGGCGGGTGACCGCGCTGCTGTGGACGAGCTGCTCGCCATCAACGAGGGTGTGCTCGAGAGCGTTTATCCCACAAAGGCACCCGCCGAGAGCCGACTTGAGACCTTCGCATACACCCGTGGCTGCACCGCCGCCCCCGCCGTTAAGGTGGCGCGCCCCAAGGTGCTGATCCCCGTATTCCCCGGCACAAACTGCGAGTACGACTCGGCAAAGGCCATGGAGGCCGCAGGCGCCGAGGCCGATATCGTGGTCATCCGCAACCTGACCGCCGACGGCGTTGCCCGCAGCGTTGAGACTGTGGCAGGCAAGATCGCCGAAAGCCAGATGATCTTCATTCCCGGCGGATTTTCGGGCGGCGACGAGCCCGACGGCTCGGCTAAGTTCATCACCGCCTTCTTCCGCAACCCTGCGGTCAAGGAGCAGGTGGGACGTCTGCTGGATGAGCGCGACGGTCTGATGCTCGGTATCTGCAACGGCTTCCAGGCTCTCATCAAGCTGGGTCTCGTGCCTTACGGCAAGATCATCGACACCGATGCATCCTGCCCCACGCTGACATATAATACTATCAGCCGCCACCAGTCCATGCTGGTTCGCACCCGCGTATGCACCAATAAGTCCCCGTGGCTTGCAGGCACCGAGGTGGGCGAGATCTACACCGTTCCGATCTCCCACGGAGAGGGACGCTTCCTCGCCTCCGACGAGCTGGTGCGTCAGCTTGCCGAGAACGGCCAGATCGCCACACAGTACGTGGATCTTGCGGGCGAGCCCACGCTTGAGACCGCATATAACCCCAACGGCTCTCTCTACGCCATCGAGGGTATCACCTCGCCCGACGGCCGCGTCCTCGGTAAGATGGGTCACAGCGAGCGCGTGGGCAAGAACCTCTACCGCAACGTGGACGGCCTCTACGATATGAAGCTCTTCGCTTCGGCGGTTAAATATTTTAAAAACTGATTAAAAATGGGCTGTCAGGTTCAGCATTTTCTGCATAGAAATCTGACAGCCCGTATTATGGAGATTTTATGAATGCATTTTTTGCCTGGTATAACGGGCTGACCGACGGGCTTTGGGGCTCGTTGGCGCTTTTTGCCGTCGGCGCTATTCTGCTGATAAAGGGCGGCGACTGGTTCGTGGACGGCGCGGTGGGCGTTGCCAAGCGCTTCGGCGTGCCAGAGATAATCATAGGTGCCACCGTGGTTTCAATAGGCACGACCTTGCCCGAGGTAATGGTGTCGGTGACGGCCGCTGTCAACAGCAACGGTGCCATCGCGTACGGCAACGCCATCGGCTCGATCATCTGCAATACCGCGCTTATCGCGGCGCTGACCATAGCCATCCGTCCCGCACCCGTGAACAAGAAGGCCATCGTGACGCCGATCGTATTCTTCTTCATCTCGGCGGCCATTTATATGGTTGCGGCCTACGTGTTCGGTCGCTTTGACAGATGGCTCGGCATCGTGATGCTCGTCGTTTTCGGCGCGTATATGGCGCTGACCGTCTATCGCGGCTTCAAGAACCCCGAGCAGACCGAGCCCGGGGAGGACGGCGACGATAAGGGCGGCTCTCTTGTCAAGAATATCGTTATGCTCGTCCTCAGCGCGGCTATTATTGCCGTGGGCGCGGATATGCTGGAGGGCTCGTCGGTTTCGTTGGCGACTATGGCGGGCATCCCCGCGGAGGTCGTGGGCGTGACGGTCGTTGCGCTTTGCACCTCGCTTCCCGAGCTTGTGACGGCGGCGACGGCACTGGTCAAGGGTCACGGCGCGCTGTCGCTGGGTAATATTATCGGTGCAAATATCTTCAATCTGGTGCTGGTGTCGGGTACGGCGGTGACCATCTCGCCCTTCGTCATCCCCGAGGGCAGTAAGCTCCTCGGAATGAACACCTCGCAGCTTGTGGAGATCCCGCTGATGGTGGGCGTGATGGCGCTGATGGTGCTGCCGACCCTCGTGGGGGGCAAGCTCCGCCGCTGGCAGGGCGTGACGCTCCTCGGTATCTACGCCGCGTTCGTCACATTGCAGGTGCTCATCGCATTGAGGGTGCTTTAAAATGAATTGAGGGTCGGAGATTTCTCCGACCCTCGAACCCGCTCGAATTTTGCGAGGCAAAGAAAAAACAAAAAAACACTTGACAAAGCATGGAATTTGTGATATACTCTTTTAGTCAAAGACCGCACCGAGGTGTGGCTTATAATATTATCGAGGTGTGGCTCTGCTTGGGGACGAGCGCGACCGCCGCCTGCGGCGGATGAAGGGAGCGCGAGGAGTGGCCGCGGTCGAAATTTGGCGAAGCGAACAGCGAGCAACAAATTTCGGGCACCGCAACAGGAAGAGCGCTACGTGAGGGACGTACCCGAACGCAGTAACCTCAAAAAAACAATTAAATAATCGAGGTGTGGCTCAGCTTGGTAGAGCGCTACGTTCGGGACTCAATCACCACACTCGGCGTATAATTTTCGAGAAGAGCCGAAAACCCTTGAAAACACTGACTTTTTCGGCTCTCCCGAATGTCGAAAAATCATTAATTCCTCGGTCTGACCACATGTTTGACCACTTACAAAAAAAATCAAATATTTTTACCACATCGAGGTGTAGCGAAGGTGGTATCGCGCATCGTTCGGGACGATGAGATCGCAGGTTCGAGTCCTGTCACTTCGACCAAAAAACAGCCGAAAACAAGCCATTTTTACTTGTTTTAGGCTGTTTTTCTATATATTTTTAACAAAATCGTCTATTTTCAG
>JAFTOB010000016.1 GCA_017451545.1 Clostridia bacterium
ATTTTTCGCTTCCTTTTCACTGAAGCAAGGGCCGCCGTCGTCCCTTCGGAACGAAAGGAGTGTTTCGCGCTCTGCGGAGCGCGACCAACGTTTCGACGTTGGATCTCGAAAAACTTTTGAAAAAGTTTTATCAAAACTTTCAAAAATGGGTTCAGCTTAGACCTTCAAATTCCGATTTATCGCTCTCTTCGCCATCAGGTGATAATTATCGGCAAAAGCCTAACGTCCCCCGATTTTCCGCTGCCGGGCGGCCCCGGCCCGATTTATCGGTCTCGCGTCAATCAAAAAAGCTCCGCTTTCCACGTGGAAAGCGGAGCTTTTTTTATTCTTTATTCGTCAGCTCGTCGATGCGTCGCTCGAGCTCGGCGATCTTCTGAGTCATACCGCAAAGCTCCTTGGCCACGGGGTCGGGAATGTGGATCTGGTCAAGATCGTCGGTCTTCTGTCCGCTTCTGCGAACCACCTTGGCGGGAATACCCACCGCCGTGCTGCCCTCGGGGATCTCGCGCAGGACCACAGCGCCCGCGGCGATCTTTGTGTTGCTGCCAATGACCACGGGGCCCAGCACCTTCGCGCCCGCGCCAACCATTACGTTGTCGCGCAGAGTGGGATGACGCTTGCCGATATCCTTGCCCGTACCGCCTAAAGTCACGCCCTGATAAATGGTACAGCCGTCGCCGATCTCGGTGGTCTCACCGATGACAACACCCATACCGTGGTCAATGAAAAAGCTCTTACCGATGGTGGCACCGGGATGGATCTCTATGCCCGTCAGGGCGCGTGCCGCCTGGCTGACAAAGCGGGCCGAGAAATAATGCTTCGACACATAGAGCTTGTGCGCCACGCGGTAGGCGAGTATGGCGTGAACTCCCGAATAAAGCAGGAGTATCTCAACGTTGTTCTTTGCGGCAGGGTCGCGCTGCTTGACGGCCTCGATATCGTCGCGGATCTCATCAATGATGGCGTTTTTCACCGAGCAGACCTTCCGCCCCGCCTTTTTTATGCCGCATCCCAGCCCACGGAGGCAATCGCGGCCCATATTTATGACTGTTCGAAAATCTTTATCCATAAAAAATCTCCAAAATTATTTCTTTGCAAGAGCTTTTTTGTCCGCGCCCGTCAGCTCGCGGGTGCGGATCTGGGACTTGTAATCCCAGATACAAAGGGTTCCGTAAGAGGACTCGCTGTAATCCACGACCCCATCCTCGTCACCGTCGTAATAAATATCAACGTAAAGCGCCAATATCAGCTTATCCTTGTCAATATTCTCCACGGGCACGTTGTCGAAGACCAGCTTTCTGTAATTGTACATATTCTTCTGCTCTTTGACAGTAAAGCTTGCGGTGGGAAAATAGCGGGTCTGCTTTACCGAATCGGGATGCTGCTCGTCGTTGAAGGCGTTGTCGCTGCTGTCCTCGGGGGTCAGATCCTCGCTGAGCACAATGGACACGTCGAAAATATCGGCGTCACGGGATGGCACCGACGAAAGTCCCTTGTCGTTGGCCACGGCACTGAGGGTACTGTTGTTGTATCGGAAGACAAGCTGGATCTGATTGGCCTCGGGCAGAATATCCACCTTGACGATACCGAAATATCCTCGGTTGTGGTCGGCACTCGACACGGTGATCTGCTCCTGATAAAGTATACGCAAGTCTCCGCCGTTTTGCGCAAAGGCGGCACGGTTGCTGTCGTTGATCACAAGATTATTCATTGAATCGGGCAGAATGTCCGAGAAGAACGCGCGCCAGATCATAAATATGCAAACGGCAAAGATCGCCGCTATGACCAGGTATTTGATAACGCGCCCCGTTATTCTTAAGGCTCTGTTGCTTGACATTTTCTTCTCCAAAATCCGATTTGATCAGACCTCCTCGCGGATGGCCTTGAGAGTTTTCATTACGTTGTTGCCGCCGCGACCGAAGTGATCGTAAAGCCGACGGTACTCGGCGTATATCTTATCGTAAACCGCGCCGGCCTCGGGGTTCGGGCGGTAGACGGTCTCCGACACCTTGCCCATATTTTCCATAGCCACCGAAAGCTCGATTCCCGCGGCGGCGGCCGCATAGACCGCGCTGGCAACGGCAGGTATCTGGGACGCCGAGGCTATGGTTATCTCCTTTTTCAGCACGTCGGCGAAAAGCTGCATGGTGAAGGGATCCTTGCGCGGGATACCGCCCGCCGCAACGAGCCGCTTGACCGGAACGCCGCCTTCCTCGTAGGTCTCGGCAATAAGGCGTGTGCCGAAGGCGTTGGCCTCTATAATGGCGCGCATAATATCCTCGGGCTTGGTGCGAAGATCCATACCGAGGATCATTCCCGAAAGGGCGGAATCCACAAGCACCGAGCGGTTGCCGTTCCACCAGTTCAGGGCAATAAGTCCGATCTCGCCCGGCTTTTTGACCGACGCCTTTTCAATAAGCAGGCGCAGAACGCTGATACCGCGCTCCTCGGCCTCCTTGATATATTCCGCAGTCGCCACGTTTTCGGCCACCCAGGCAAAATGGTCGCCGAAGCAGCAAAGCCCGGCCTCGTAGCCGTAAAATCCGGGGGTCAGACTGTCCTTGTGAACGCCGCTGATGCCCTGCACGGGAGCATAGCTGTCGCTGAGCAGCATAAAGCAGGCCGACGTGCCGAGAATGGCACACATATCGCCCGATCTGTTCATATTGAGCGCCACCGTCGCCACGTGTGCGTCGGGGCTCGGTGCGGCCACCACGGTCTTTTCGGAAAGACCTAACTTTTTGGCCATCTCGGGGCAGATATTGCCCGCGCTCCGACCGCTGAAAACCATCTCGGCGTTGAGCTTTTCCTCAACCACGTTCTCAAGCCTCGGGTCGAGAGCGGCGAAAAAGTCCTTCTTCGGATAGCCGCCGTAATAATCGTACATAGCCTTGGCCGTGGCGTAAACGTAAGCCTTCACGCGGCGGCCGGTCAGAAGACGCGTGATCCAGTCACCCGCCTCGATCATGGAATCGGCGGCCTCGTAGATCTCGGGGGCGCGGTCAAGCACCTCCATGATCTTCGGAAAGAGCCACTCGCTGGAGATCCTGTTGCCGTAATCGGGCAGCCACTTTTCCCCGCGCTTCTCGGCCAGCTCGTTTATGCGGTCGGCATAGGGCTGGGCGGCGTGATGCTTCCAGAGCTTGACGTACGAGTGGGGGTTTTTGCTGTATTTTTCATCAAAACAGAGGGGACGGTCGTCGGAATCCACGGGGAGCATGGTACAGCAGGTGAAATCCACGCCGATGCCGATAATGTCCTCGGGGTCGACTCCCGACTCACGGATGACCGCGGGGACGGTGGTGCAAAGCGCATCGTAGTAGTCCTGCGGATCCTGCAGAGCAAAATCGGGGGGCAGGACCTCGCCCGTGGCGGCGAGAGTGTGATCCATCACCGCGTGGGGATATTCAAAGGCCGACTCGGCGGCAATATATCCGTCCGAGCAACGCACGAGCACCGCGCGTGCCGAAAGCGTGCCGAAATCAAGACCTATCGTGTATTTAGAAATCATAATGACCTCCGAAACCGTATTTTACTCATTCATTTTATTATACAATAAAAATCCCGGCTTGTCAATTTATTTGATCAATTTTATTCGGACTTTGCCTCTTCAAGCAGACCGCCCAACGCGGCGTGGAGCTCGGGATAGGCGCGCTTGACCATAAGCACCCTGCCCTCTCGGCTGAGGAAGCAGTGCTCCGAGGTGGCAAAAGCCACCTGACGCGTGCCGTTTTCCTTGGTCATTCGGTACTCAAACTTCATTTTTACTCCGTTGTATTCAACAAGCGAGACCGCCACCTCAAGCTCGTCGCCGAAGGTGGTCGACTCCTTGTATTCACAGCTCACCGAAAGCACGGGCGAGATAACGCCCATCTCCTCCAGCGCGGCGTAGGAGCAGCCCTGACGCTCGAGAAAATCCACCCGCGCCTCCTCCATAAAGCGAACGTAATTCGAATGATGCGTCACTCCCATGCGGTCGGTCTCGTAATAATTTATTTTTCTCTTGTAAACGGTCATAGTATTTTACCCCCTTTTTCTATATTGTACCACATCTTTGTGAACGAGAGATTTCCAAAAAATCTCAATTCTTTACATAAATTGACAATTGACCCTTGCAAATTTCAAAAAATGATAAAAAACGCCGCTTTTCTGCCCAATTTTGAAAATTTTTTTGAAAAATATGTGGACATCGGGTAATATAAATGATATAATATAATGAAACATTTTGCGTGCAAGGAGATGAACCCCCATGATATACGGTCTGCAGAAAGCAGGTCTGCTCAAAAGAGCCTCCGCTTTTCTTCTTGATATACTCCTTTTGATCACCGTTGCGTCTATGATAATCATGCTGCTCCTGCCCGTCACGGGACAGGAAAGCTACGCCGCCGAATGGGCGGGGATCGAGGACCGCGCCGTTACCGAATACAAGGCATCCGTCGGGCTCACCCCCGAGATAGAGAAAGAGCTTTCCGAAGAGGAAATGGAGGCCCACCAAAAGGCCTTCGATAAAGCCTTCAAAGAAATGGCCGAAAAGGATCCCCATATCGAGTACGTCTACTCAATGTACATACAGCTCACGCTGGTCTGCATCACGGTCGGCCTGCTTCTCGCCTGCCTGCTGCTCGAGTTCCTCGTGCCGCTGCTTCTCAAAAACGGACAGACCCTCGGCAAAAAGATGTTCGCCCTCGGCGTTATGCGGGTGGACGGAGTCAAGATCAGCAATTTTGCCCTTTTCGTCCGCTCGGTACTCGGAAAATTCACCATCGAAATAATGGTTCCCGTCTACGTCTTTATGATGCTTATGTTCGGTGCCATCGGTTTTATCGGCACGATCGTCCTTCTGCTCCTGCTCGGCCTTGAGATTGGAGTTATGATCGCAACCAAGACCAATTCCATGATCCACGATCTCATCTCGGCCACCGTGGTCATCGACCTGCCGAGCCAGATGATCTTCGACACTCCCGAGGCTATGCTCGAATACAAAAAGAAGCTTCACGCCGAGGAAGCGGAAAAGCAATCCTATTGAAAACAAAATAAAAAATAAAATAAACAAAAAAGGAAAAGGAATCAAGTTATGAAAGTTGTCTTGCAAAATTTGACCAAAATTTTCCCCAGCCGAAACAAGAAGGCAGGCGGCGAGGTCGTAGCGGTCAACGATTTCACCTTCGAGATACCCGACGGTAAGCTTATCGGCTTGCTGGGTCCCTCCGGATGCGGAAAGAGTACCACCCTCTACATGATCAGCGGCCTCCAGAAGCCGACAGGCGGAAAGATCTTCTTCGGAGACGACGACGTTACTGAGCTCTCGACAGAGAACCGCGGCATCGGCCTCGTTTTCCAGAACTACGCTCTGTACCCTCACTTGACGGTCAAGCAGAACATCCTCGTCCCCCTTCAGAACCTGAAGGGCGAGAACAAGCTCAGCAAGCAGGAAATGCTTGAGCGCGCCTACGAGGTCGCACGTCTGGTTCAGATCGACGAGCTCATGGACAGAAAGCCCGGCGAGCTTTCGGGCGGTCAGCAGCAGAGAGTTGCTATCGCGCGTGCGCTGGTCAAGATGCCCCGTGTGCTCCTCCTCGACGAGCCTCTCTCCAACCTTGACGCACGCCTCCGCCTCCAGACCCGCGAGGAGATCCGCAGGATCCAGCGCGAGACCGGCATCACCACAGTTTTCGTAACCCACGACCAGGAGGAGGCAATGTCCATCTCCGATATGATCGTCGTTATGAAGCTCGGCGTGGTACAGCAGACCGGCAAGCCCCAGGAGGTCTATGACAACCCCACGAACCTTTTCGTTGCAAAGTTCCTCGGAACTCCCCCCATCAACGTCTTTAACGGCTCGATCAAGGGCGGCAAGCTCTTCCTCGGCGACAGCGCAGTGCTTGACGTTCCCGAGCTCGAGGATCGCGAGAACGTGTACGTCGGCATCCGTCCCGAGGGCTTCGTTGTCGACCCCAACGGTCCCCTTAGCTGCGACCTCTCCAGCCTTGAGGTCATGGGACGCGACGTCAGCGTGGTCTCCCGTCACGCAGCATCCATCAATCCCGTCATCCGCTCCATCGTCGATGCAGATAACAAGATCGATCCTACCTCCCCCACCATCAACTATTCGCTCAAGCGCCATAAGGTGTTTATTTTCGACGGCGAAACCGAGGAAAGAATATATTTCGAGGTGTAAGCTATGGTTGAAAGTAAGCATAAATGGAAAGCCTGGCTGTATCTCTCCCCCGCCATTATCCTGCTTTTGATCTTCACCGTCTGGCCGATCATCAACACGGTATACATGGCGTTCTCCGAGAAATACAGCATGATGGAGGCTTTTACAGGCAAGCAGTTCACCATCGGCTTCGGTAACTTTGAGCACGTTCTGGTCAAGAGCGTCGGCACCGTAGGCTCGGACTTCTTCCGCGCCCTCGGTAACACCGCCATCCTCTGTGTTATCACGGTTCCGCTCTCCACCATTCTTGCTCTGCTCATCGCAGTCTGTCTGAACTCCATCAAGCCCCTGCAAAAGCTGCTCCAGACCATATTCTTCCTGCCCTACGTAACCAACTCCATCGCGATCGGAATGGTTTTCGCAGCAATGTTCCAGGTTATCGGTATGGCCCCCGACGGCAGCGAAGCCATCTCTTGGGGACTTATCAACGAGTTCCTCAAAGTGTTCGGAGTCGACTCCATCGATTGGCTGGGCTCCACCGACGGCGACTATTGGGCAAACATAACGGTTATGGTCGTTTACATCGTTTGGAACGCGCTCCCCTTCAAGATCCTCGTCCTGCTCGGAGGCCTTCAGGGCATCAACAAGCAGTATTACGAGGCCGCAAGAGTGGACAGCACCTCCAAATTCCGTGTCTTCCGTAAGATCACGGTACCGCTTCTCTCTCCCATGATCTCCTACGTCGTCATAACCTCCTTCATCGGCGGCTTCAAGGAATATTCCAGCATCGTCGGTGTTTTCGGAGAGGATATGAACGGCGGCCGACTGAATACAATGGTTGGATACATTTACACGAATATCGAAAAGAAGCAGGGCTACGCAAGTGCCGCGGCTCTCGTTCTCTTCGTCATCATATTCATCGTAACAATGATCAACCTGTACGTCAGCAAGAAAAAGACCCATTATTGATAAAGGAGGTAAAAAGCTATGTCAGATATCAATAATACGCCGGAAACCGACGTACAAGAGACCTCCGCAGAGCTGAACGTCACCGACGTTCAGGAGACACCCGGGAAGCCGACTATCACTACTATGCAGGAGATCGACGTACAAAAGACCTCCCAAAAGCAATCGGTCTTTAAAATACTCGGTAAGATAGCCATATACACCTTCCTTATCGTTATGGCGATCATCACGATCTTCCCCTTCTATTGGATGATCATCTCGTCTCTTAAAACCGCTGAAGAATTCCGCGCGGTCGTGCCCACCCTCTTCCCCCAGATGATGGACGCCGCCAACTACACCGAGGTCTTCGATACCTCCGTGCGCGACTTCGACATTCTCAGACTGTTCACCAACACCGTTATCGTCGGTATCGTCTCCACGCTTCTCTCCCTTGTGATCACGATCTTCTCGGCATTTGCCTTCGCAAGACTTGAATTCAAGGGCAAGAACGCTCTCTTTGCGGCACTTCTTGCCACAATGATGATCCCCGGCGAGCTCTTCACGGTCACGAACTACGTTACCGTCAACTATTTCGGTTGGCTGAACACCTACACGGTCCTTATAGTTCCCTTCCTCGTAAGCGTTTTCTACATATATCTGTTAAAACAGAACTTTATGCAGATACCCAACGAGCTTTACCTGGCCGCTAAGGTCGACGGCACCGGCGACTTCAAATACCTTTGCAAGGTTATGATCCCGCTGGCCCTGCCCTCCATCATTTCCATCACCATCCTGAAGATGATGGGCGCGTGGAACTCCTATATGTGGCCGAGACTCGTTAACACCAATCCCGACTATCACCTTATCACCAACGGTCTGCGTAACGCATCGTTCACGGCGGCGGAAGGAAATATTCCCGATACCCCCGTTCAGATGGCCGCCGTTGCACTGGTCTCGCTTCCCCTCTTCCTCGTATTTATCTTCCTGAGAAAATACATCATGAAGGGCGTTTCGAGAAGCGGTATCAAGGGTTAATCGCCAATTTTGGCTTTTAATAAAAATAAAAAGTAAAGGATGAAAGAAAAATGAGAAGACAGTTTACAGCTATTCTCCTGGTTCTCGCAATGCTTGTTTCGCTCTGCGCAATGATGACGATGACAAGCTGCGGACCCCAGCAGCTGACCGAGTTCGAGATGCCCGAAGAGGGTTACGACGGAAGCGCGGTCACCATCACCTTCTACCACACCATGGGCTCGAACCTTTCCGAGGTTCTGGACTACTACATCGTAGAGTTCAATAAGCTCTACCCCAACATCACTATCCAGCACACTCAGGTTGGCGGATATGATGACGTTCGTCAGCAGATCAGCACCGAGCTGATGGCTAAGAATCACCCCAATATGGCATACTGCTACCCCGACCACGTTGCTCTTTACAACACCGCTATGGCCGTTGTTACCCTTGACGATCTGATCAACAGCACCGTTGAGGTCGAGCGCGCCGACGGAACCGTCGAGATCATGGGTCTCACCGACGAGCAGAAGGCTGACTTCATTGAGGGCTACTACAATGAAGGTAAGCAGTTCGGCGACGGCAAGATGTACACCATGCCTCTCTCCAAGTCCACCGAGGTCTTCTACTACAATAAGACCTTCTTCGATCAGCACAACCTTCAGGTCCCCAAGACCTGGGACGAGCTCGAGGCTCTCTGCGCACAGATCAAGGCCATTGATCCCACCTGCATTCCTCTCGGATATGACTCCGAGGCTAACTGGTTCATCACCATGTGCGAGCAGCTCGGCTCCGATTACACCAGCGCCAACGAGCCCCACTTCATCTTCGATAACCAGACCAACCGCGACTTCGTTGCAAAGTTCCGTGATTGGTACCAGAAGGGCTACGTAACCACCCAGGAGATCCTCGGTGCTTACACCTCTTCCCTCTTCACCACCATCGACGGCACCCGCAGCTATATGTCCATCGGTTCCTCCGCAGGTGCAACCCACCAGCGTCCTACCGCCGACACCACGGGTAAGTACCCCTTCGAGGTCGGCATCGCTCCCATTCCTCAGGTAAATCCCGAGGAGCCCAAGGCTATCTCCCAGGGTCCCTCCCTCTGCATCTTCAAGAAGGACAATCCCCAGGAGGTTATCGCATCCTGGCTCTTCGTAAAGTTCCTCACCACCAACGTTGATTTCCAGGCTGAGTTCTCCATGGCTTCCGGTTACGTTCCCGTAATCAAGTCCGTTGCAGAGCACCCCACCTACAAGAACTTCCTCGACAGCGCAGACGGCGGCTCCAAGATCGCAGCTCTCTCCGCTAAGGTATGTATGGAGCAGGTCGATTCCTACTACACCTCCCCCGCATTCAACGGTTCCTCCGTTGCACGTGACCAGGTCGGTCTCCTTATGAAGGACTGCTTCAAGTCCACCGAAACCAACGTTACCGAAATGATCAAGAAGCGCTTCGAGCAGGCTGTCCGCGAGTGCGAATACCAGATTTCCTAATATAATAATATATGAAGAGAATTTTCGTAAGATCGCTGTCGCTCTTACTGATCCTCTGCATGGCCCTTTCCATCCTCGTCGCCTGTAACGGCGGCGAGGACGCAGGGGACAGCACCACCGACAGCGGAACACAAAACCCGTCCCCCACGGAGCATATCGACTACGCAGGCTCAGTCAAGCTCGATATGAGCTCTGCTTCCAAGAAGCTTGAGGTCACCGTCAAGGCTTACATCGACGGCGACACCACTCACTTCAACGTCCCCACCAGCGTCTCCGAAACCGGAGTCCTCAAGGCAAGATACCTTGCCGTCAATACCCCCGAGTCCACGGGTAAGATCGAGGAGTGGGGTAAAAAGGCATCAAAATTCACCAAGTCCAAGCTCATCGACGCCGAGTCCATCTACGTGGAATCGGATGACGGTCAGTGGAATCTTGATTCCACCGGCGGACGTCACCTCGTCTGGGTCTGGTATAAGCCCCAGGGCGCGGCCGAGTACAGAAACCTGAACATCGAGATCCTCCAGGAGGGCCTCGCAATCGCATCCAACTCGGGTCAGAACCGCTACGGTCAGACCTGCCTCGATGCCATCGCTCAGGCTAAGGCCGAAAAGCTTAACGTCCACTCGGGCGTAAAGGACCCCGATTTCTGCTACGCAGAGGCCATTTCCATGGACCTTCGCGAGCTCCGCTGCAACGTGGCCGAATATGATGGCCAGAAGGTTGCATTTGAGGGCGTGGTCACCAAGAACGAGGACAACGCCATCTACGTCGAAAGCTATGACGACGAGACCGCTATGTACTACGGTATGTACGTATATTACGGCTTCAACCTCAGCGGCGACGGCCTCCAGATCATCTCGGTAGGCAACCACGTCCGCATCGTCGGCACCGTCAGCTACTACGAGACCGGTGACTCCTATCAGGTGTCCGGCCTTCAGTACCGTGTTATGAAGCCCGATGATCCTAACAACGTCCAGAAGCTGGACGACGAACACCACGATCCCGCATATCCCCTGACCACCCCCGATACCTTCAAGAACGGTAGGGTCACCTTCGAGGTCAACGAGGAGAACGTCGAGTATCGCTACGCCGACCTCGCGGTCTACTCCTCCATCGCCATGAACGGCCTCACCGTAAAGGGCGTGTACACCACGGAGACCGTGGGCAGCTCGGATATCGGAGCCATGACCCTCTACTGTGAGGCAGACGGCATTGAGATCTCTGTCCGCACCGTCGTTCTCCGCGACGAAAACGGTGAGCTCATCACCGAAGAGGCCTTTATTGGCAAGACCATTGACGTCAAGGGCGTCATCGACTACTATAAGACCGACAGAACGGCAAGCTTCCCCTACCAGATCAAGCTGTTCTCAATGGATGACGTAGTTATTCACTAATTGATCCTAAAAATTTTTTATAAAAGGAGAAAAAAACCATGAAGAAGCTTTTAGCAATCCTGCTGATCGCTGTTCTTTGCCTTGGTGTTTTTCTGGTAAGCTGCGGCGGAGATGACTCCAATCCCGCAGACACCACCAAGCCCGGCGGCGACGTAACAACTCCCGCTCCTTCGCTTGAGGGTGCCAAAGCTTTCCTTGTAAACTACTACGGCAAGGACGCAAACCCCACCAATGCAGACTACACTCTGTCCGGCTCTCTTGACTTCCAGGGCACGGTATTCACCGTCGAATGGACCGTTGACGTTGAGGCTGTCAAGATCGTAAAGAACGACGACGGCTCTTACACCGTCGACGTTGACGAAAAGAGCGCAGAGGACGTTGAGTACTACCTCACCGCTACCATCAAGAGTGCAGACGGCAAGTCCATCACCGCAACTCTCAAGCGCGTAGTCCCCGCATACCGCGAGCTGACCCACGCCGACTTCGTCGCAGCTAAGGACGGAGACCCTGTTGTTATTCAGGGTGTTGTAACCGGTATCGTCGAGACCTCCAAGGAAAATGACCTTTACCTTGAGGACGAGGACGGCGGTTACTTCGTATACAGCCTCGATAAGAAGCCCTCCGAGATGGGCATCCAGATCGGTATGACCGTCAAGGTCTCCGGTACCCGCGGCACCTACTACGGTGTCCATCAGGTCGTTGATGCCTCCGTTGAGATCATCGACGAGACCGTCAAGGAAGTAACCCCCACCGATATCACCGATATCTTCAATGCCGCAAAGGACACCAAGGATGCAACCCTTCACGCAAAACAGTCCATGCTCGTTACCATCAAGGGCGTAACCATCCTCGGTCAGGATGCAGGCAACAACACCTACTACAACTTCTCCCTTAACGGAAAGACCACCTACGTCCGCATCTCCTCCTCCACCAGCATGATCGACTCTGCCGCTATCAAGACCTTTGAGTCCATCGTTAAGGACGGAATCGGTAAGACCGCAGACGTTACAGGTATCGTAACCATCTACAACAACGCAGTATACCTCGTTCCCGTAACCGAGAACGCATTCCACGACCTCAAGGTCGTCGAGCGTACCCCCGAGGAGCAGGTCAAGTTTGAGAAGGATCTTCTCAAGATCGACTCCCTCTACAACGAGGCAGGCTCTTACGATCTCCCCGCAGTAGGCAACACCTATAAGGACGTTACCATTACCTGGGCCGTCTCCGGTGGCGACTTTGCCAAGATCGAGGGCGGCAAGCTCATCGTTTCCCTCCCCGAGAAGGAGACCAAGATCACCCTTACCGCAACCCTTAAGTCGGGCGATGCTACCGCAACCGCAACCTTCGAGGTCACCGTTGCCGCAGCTCCCACCAAGATCCCCTCAACCGTTGACGTTCCCGAGGCAAACAAGCCCTATAAGTTCTACCTCAAGCAGCTCAACAACAAGACCACCCTCTACCTTGCAGGCGGCATGAACGGCTTCTACCTTGAGACCACCACCGACGCCTCCAAGGCAGTTGACGTTTACCTTGAGCCCGTCGCCGGCAAGACCGACGAGTTCTACCTCTACTACCTTGAGGGAACAGTAAAGAACTACATCAAGGTATACGAGGCAACCAACACCTCCACCGGCAAGCAGGTTGCCAACGTCGGCATCAACAGCGGCCGCGTTTCCGACAACACCTATAAGTATGACGCAGAGCTCAAGACTCTCGTCACCACCGTTAGTGTTGACGGTCAGGAGAAGACCTGGTACCTCGGTACTTATAACACCTTCTCCACCTTCAGCCTCTCCGAGACCTGGCGTGTCACCGGTGATAACGCATCCGCATTCGATACCTCCAACTTCGTATGCCACTTTGCAACGATGGTAGACGTATCTTCCGTTTCCGATGCCGATAAGGTAGCGGCCGAGAAGAACGCTCTCACCGTTCCCACCGATATGAAGGCTGAGTCCTCCATCGACCTGCCCCTCTTCGGTACCACCTACAGCGGCGTAACCATTACCTGGACCGCCGATAACGCACTCGCAACCGTCGAGGGCGGTAAGATCACCGTCGGTGCTCCCACCGCGGATACCGAGATCACTCTCACCGCAACCCTCAAGTCGGGCAGCGTCACCGAGACCAAGACCTTCAAGGTCACCGTCAAGGCTCCCACTGCAGACACCGTAACCAATCCCGTTGCAGGTACCGCATACCTGTTCACTCTCTATCAGGGCACTACCGCAAAGCAGCTCTACATTGACGGAAGTGTCAGCGGCAGATACCTTGGAATGACCACCGACGTCACCAAGGCTGTCAACGTTTACGCAGAGACCGCAGAGGGCGGCTTCAAGTTCTACATCCTCGTAGACGGTATGAAGCAGTACATCGTTATTTACAACAACAACGACGGTAAGACCTCCGTCGGCTTCGATGCTAACGGTAACACCGTTTACACCTACGTAGCAGAGACCAACATCTGGATGACCAACTTCGGCGGAACCGATATGTACCTCGGTACTTATAGCAATTTCGAGACCGTCAGCGCATCCAAGACCTCCTACATCACCGCCGAGAACACCGGCGTTTCCCAGTTCCCGCTTGAGCTCGTTCCTTCTTCCAAGGAGCCCGAGCCCGAGATCCCCGATAGCGAGGTCATTTACATTGAGGGCGACGGCGAACCCGAGTACATCACCTTTGAGGAGGCTCTCTCCTACGCCGCAATCGCAACCGATGACGTTGTCATCAAGATCCGCAAGGACGTCACCCTTTCCCAGCTCTACCACTGCAACACCAACGTAGCTATCACCATCGAGGGTATTACCTCGGGTGGTAAGAACCCCGTTATCACTACCGGCGACTACAGCAACAAGTTCAAGTTCACCGGCGATAAGACCCATACCTTCAAGAACGTTGACATCGTCAACGAGTACGCAAAGGGATGCCTCTTCCAGATCGTTGGCGGCGGCATCGTGATCGAGGGATGTAACATCACCTCTGCCGATCAGTATTGCATGATCAACCTTATGGCTACCGACGGCTCTAACCAGACCGTAACCATCAAGGATTCCACCCTCACTCACACCGCCGCTCAGGGCGGCAACGCTATCATTACCACCGGTAACGATGCTACCAGCACCACCGAGCCCTCTTGGGCACACTGGATGAACGCTGTCATCAGCATCGATAACTCCACCCTCGTCGCTAAGGAGACCGCTATCAAGGTTTCTGCAGGCTCTACTGCACAGATCACCGTTAACGGTTCCACCCTTACCGGCGGCGCAAAGGACGTTATCGTCATCGCTAACCCCAACTTCCTCAAGGGCGAGAGCGCAGAGATCGGCAAGACCTCCCTCACCGTTGAGAACACCACCATCACCCCCGCAGAGGGTATGAAGGAAGTCGCTTACGATGAGGCCTGTGAGAACATCACGGTAGACATCAAGAAGGACGAGCCCGACACCCCCGACACCCCCGAGACCCCCGATACACCCGCAAACAACAAGGCAGACCTAGAGACTCTGGCACCCGTTGATTCCACCAAGACCGATACCTCCTACACCGACCGCACCACAGATGCAGGCTGGAAGGCAACCGGCGCCCGCTCCGACGAGCAGGCTTGCTTCGGCGACGCTCCCCAGATCACTCTCAACGGTAAGACCTCCGCTCTCGGTACTCTCATTTCCCCTGTTCTCACAGGCGGAATCAAGTCCTTCTCCATTAGCTACGGTAACGCTTTCTCCGAGACCAACGGTGTTTCTATTAAGATCAACATCAAGAACGCCGCAGGTGAGATCGTTGCTACCACCGATCTGATCGACACCGACGTAACCAAGGAAGTCGGCGAGTCCTTCACTTGGACTCTCGATACTGCCGTTGAGGGTGATTTCATAATTGAGATCATCAACAACTCTCCCACAAATGCCGACAGCAATAAGGACCGCGTTTCTCTTTGGAACATCACTTGGGTCTCCGCAGGCTCTTCCGAGGGCGGCGACGAGGCTACAGACATCACCGGTACCTACGTTGCTACCGACGATTGGGGTAACGTAAAGAACGTCGTCATCGACGCAACCAAAGTTACTATTTCCTTTGTCCATCCCATGACAGGCATGGAGATGACCAACTCTTACGCCTACACCTTTATCGACGGCGTTGCCACCATCGTTGACGATCAGGGCGCAGCTATCCTCGGCATGGGTCTTACCGTTACCGACGGTGTGCTCACCGGTCTTACCGATAACGGCACCGAGTACGCCATCACAGTCGCAGGCGGTGATGAGGGCGGCGAGTCCACCGGCCTTGAGGGCGAGTACAATGCTACCGATGATTGGGGCAACGTTATCGACTTCATCGTTGACTCCGAAAATATCACCTTCAAGACCATGAGAGGCGACACCGTATTCCAGTACACCTACGTAGACGGTGTTTTCACCCTCTATCAGAACGGCGCAGAGGTCACCTTCGCACTCCTTGGCTACGTAACCGTTGAGAACGGCAAGATCGTAGCAGCAGGAACCAACGGTACCGACTACGTCATCACCGCAAAGGGTGAGGGCGGCGAGACCGAGACCACCGATATTACAGGTACTTACACCGCAACCGATGACTGGGGCAACACCATTACCATCGTCATCGACGCAGAGAAGGTGACATTCAACCTTCCCGGCGGCAACACCGCAGAGTACACCTACACCGTAGAGAACAACAACGTTACCCTCTACGTTGGCGGTAACCCCATCACAATGCCGATGATGGCATACATCGGCCTTGACAACAACGGAAACGTAGTTGAGGCTATCAACAACGGAACCAACTACACCATCGCAACCGAAGGCGGCGATGAGGGCGGCGACGAGGATGAGGAGCTTGTCGAGATCGGCAACGGCTCCATTGATGTCAACACCACCGACACCTACAACGCCGACCCCGAGTTTGACGTACACACCTTCACAGCAGAAGTAGCAGGTACGTACATATTCACCGTTCCCGCAGGTCTTGGAATTTTCAATGCTGACCAGCAGTTCATTGATTACTTCTCGAACGCAGAGGGTGATGCCTTCGAAGTAACTCTTGCCGCAGGTGAGACCTTCACCTTCTCCACCGCAGCAACCGTAAAGAATGCCTGGACCATCACCTATGTTATCATGGGTACCGCAGCCGAGGGCGGCGAGGAAGATACCGAGCTCAAGGCTCTCACCGAGCTCAAGGACGGCGATATCGTTATCATCACCGCTCCCGCTTACAACATGGCATTTTCTGCCGAGAAGACCGGATACTACAACGTTGGTAAGGATGTTTCCAACGGCTTTGACGGACTCGGAGACGCAGAGAAGTTCAAGGTAACCGTCAACGCTGACGGCTCCTACACCTTCACCTCTCTCACCGGCAAGGTCATCGCAATGGCTGATAGCTTCGCTTCTCTGAACGAGGACGGCGCTAACAAGTCCTGGATTCTCATTGCCAAGGCCGGCGCCGAGGGAATCTTCTACCTCAAGAATACCGTTCGCGGAAATTACCTTGAGTGGTATGCTTCCAAGAACAACTGGAGCTCCTACACTCCTTCTTCTCCCGACGATCAGTTCGAGCTCTCCTTCTACAAGGTTGGCTGATCTCCGAGCTTATCGCAGATAAGAACACACAATGCCCCGTGCGCACAGCGCACGGGGCTTATCTTTTCCCTTATTTGAACAAATATCGCCCCAATAAGAAGCACTGACCGCAAAAAAGACTTGACAGAAAAGCTTACGCGTGTTAAAATATTCATAGATAATATAAACTCGGAGATAATAATGGTTAATATAACCGAACACCTCTCATCCTTCGCCCTTCACGCCCACGGCGGCGAGGGTACGGGTGAGGCAATACTTGAAATAATCCTGCACTCGCTGTGGGAGACCCTCTCCATCGCCCTCTTTATGTTCCTGACCTACCTTCTGATGGAGTTTCTCGAGCACCGCTCGTCGGGTGCCACAGCAAGGCTCATCGGCCGCGCGGGCCGATTCGGCCCTATCCTCGGCGGACTTTTCGGCGCCGTCCCCCAATGCGGCTTTTCGGCCGCCGCCTCGGGACTTTACGCAGGACGTATCGTCACCCGCGGCACACTCATCGCCGTCTTTCTCTCGACCTCGGACGAAATGCTTCCCATAATGCTCTCGGGCATCGCCACGGGCAGCACGAATATCATTCAGCTCCTCTCGGTGATCGGCATCAAGATCATCTGCGGTATGCTCGTCGGCTTTGCCGTCGACCTGCTGATCCCCGCCCACCGCGACCGCGACGAGATCATGGATCTCTGCGAGCAGGAGGGCTGTAATTGCGGCCGTGACGGCATCTGGCGCTCGGCGCTGAAGCACACCCTGAAGGTGGCATTCTTCGTCCTCGTGGCAACTCTTGCGCTCAATACCGCAATGCATTTCATAGGCGAGGATCGCATAGCTTACTGCCTCCGCGGCCTGCCCGTGGTGGGCGAGCTCATAGCCGCCCTCATCGGCCTCATCCCCAACTGTGCCGCCTCGGTGGTCATAACCGAGCTCTATCTCGGAGGTGCCATCGGCGCAGGTCAGCTCTTGGCAGGACTCTTCACCGGCGCGGGCGTGGGGCTTTTGGTGCTCTTCCGCGCAAACCGCCGCCTCGGCGACAATCTCATTACCCTGGCCATTCTCTTCGCCTCGGGCGCAGGTCTCGGAATGATATTCGAGTATACCGGCCTCGCCGCCCTGCTGGGGCTTTGATTTCGGGGCTTGAAATCTCGGCGCAAATGTGATATAATAGAAGCGTATACGATTATCTCTTTTAAAACATAAGAAGGGGTGAATTTAATGCCTGCAAAAACTTCGGCAATGCACGCGACCATTCGCGAGCTTTTGATCTCCTCCGCCGCGCTTTTCCCTAAAAAGATCGCCTTTGAGGAAAAGAAAAACGGCGAATATATCCCTTACACCTACTCACGCGTGGCAAACGATGCCGAAAGGCTGGGCCGCGCCCTTTGCGCTCGCGGTCTGCGCGGCGCACATATTATGATAATCGGCGAAAACGGATATTATTGGAATATCGCCTACCTCGCCGCCGCAGCCTTCTGCGGCACCGCCGTCCCGATCTCGCGCTCGCGGGAGATCGGCACCGTTATGTCCGCCGCACGGGATTGCGACGTCGCGGCCGTCATATATTCCGATAACTGCTCGTCGGTAGCTGAGGCGCTGGGCAATACCCTGCCTACCTTCGCCTTCTCCGAGCTCGACGGACTGATCGCCGAAAACGCCGAGGCCGAGACAAACGTCCCCGAGCCCGACGGCACAGCCGAGCTGGCCTACACCGCAGAAACGGGTGACACCCCCAAGGCCGTCATCCTGACCCACAAAAACATCTGCTTCTCTGTTTCGCAAATGAGCGGGCTCATCCCCCTCGGAGTTGAGGATAAGCTCTACTCCATCCTGCCCGTTTCCCATATATACGAGCGCGTTTGCGGTATGCTCTACCCTCTCTCCTCGGGCGCCTGCGTCGCCTACGGTGAGGGTCTGCGCCATCTCTCCACAAATATGCGCATAACTCGCCCCACCGTCCTTCTGGCCGCCCCCCTGATCCTTGACCGCATCCACGGCAAGATCTGGGCGAACATCGAAAAGAAGGGCATCGGCGAGAAGGTTCGCCGCGCCATCGCCCTCACCGAGGCCGCAGGCCCCCTGCGCACCGCAGTGAGGCGGCAGATCTTTGCCGAGATCCACGATTCCCTCGGCGGCCGCCTTTCGCTCATCGTCAGCGGTGGCGGTATGGCAAACCACGAGACGGTTATGGGTCTGCGCCATTTCGGCATCCGCGCCCTTCAGGGCTACGGTATGACCGAGACCGCCTCTCTCATTTCGGCCAATACCCGTGAGCTCCACGAATACGCATCGGCAGGTATGCCCATCAGCGGTGGCACCGTCGATATCTATAATATGCAGAGCGACGGTATCGGAGAGATCCGCTACCGTGGCGTAAACGTTACCCCCGGCTACTACAAAAACGACGAGCTGACCCGCAAGACCCTGCGTGACGGCTGGCTCTACACCGGCGATATGGGATATTTTGACAGACGCGGCTTCCTCCACATCGTGGGTCGCAAAAGCAACGTCATCCTCACCGCACGCCGCCGCGCCGTCTTCCCCGAGGAGCTGGAGGCTCTGCTTGAGGCCAATCCCTTCGTCCGAGAGGCCGCCGTTATCGGCGTGGAAAACGCCGCAACACGCGACTACGATATCGTCGCCGTCATCTATCCCGATCAGGATAACCTCCGCGCCATTTACGGCGAGGATTGCTCCCACGCCCAGATCACGCGCGAGATCGAAAACGTCATCGCAGGCGTCAACGCACAGACCGAATCGCACAAGAGGATCGTCCGCTTTGCCCTGCGCAGCACAGCCTTCGAGAAAAACGAGGCAGGCAAGCTCCTGCGATCGTCCATAATCGGAGGGACCGAGATCATATGAGCTACGACGTAATTGTAATAGGCTGCGGACTTGCAGGAGCAACCTGCGCCCGCGAGCTGGCAGAGCGCGGCGGACAGCGCGTGCTTCTGCTTGAGCGACGTCCCCACGTTGGCGGTAACGCCTACGATTGCGAGGACGGATCGGGCATACTTATCCATAAGTACGGCCCCCACATTTTTCACACCAATAACGAAAGAGTTTACCGCTACCTGTCGCGCTTCACCGATTTTTCGGACTATATGCACACGGTAACGGCTAATATACACGGCAATTTTGTGCCCGTCCCCTTTAATTTCAACTCCATCGAGCGCGTATTCGGCGACCGCGCCCCGGGTCTTATCAAAAAGCTGACCGATAAGTACCCCGAGGGCACGAAAATACCGATATTCGAGCTGACCGAGCAAAACGATCCCGAGCTTTCCGAGCTTGCCGACTACGTCTTTAATAACGTCTTCGCACACTATACCGAAAAGCAGTGGGGCGTGCCCATCACCGAGGTGTCCCGCGAGACTCTCGCCCGCGTACCCGTATTTCTCTCGCGCGACGACCGCTATTTTCAGGATACCTATCAGGGTATGCCGAAGGACGGCTACACCGCTATGTTTGAAAGAATGCTCGACCACGGGAATATCGAGTTCTGCCTCGGCACCGACGCGAGGGATCGCGTGCGCTTTGAGGGCGGAGTCATCACCCTGGACGGCGAAG
Source organism: Clostridia bacterium (assembly GCA_017451545.1). Lineage (GTDB taxonomy): Bacteria > Bacillota > Clostridia > Oscillospirales > CAG-272 > RGIG3994. The sequence goes on from JAFTOB010000016.1 coordinate 20,162, forward strand.
CCTTCGACGGTCGCGTCATCTTCAGCGGCGCACTCGACGAGCTCTTCGATTACCGCTACGGCGACCTGCCCTACCGAACCCTCGACTTCGGCTTTGAGACTCACGGGGTGGATAGCTTCCAGCCCAACGGAACCGTAAATTATACCGTGGATATGCCCTACACCCGCATTACCGAGTTCAAGAAGCTGACGGGTCAAAAAAAGGCGGGTGTCACCACAATAATGAAGGAGTATTCCCGCGCCTGCACTCGCGGCGACAACCCCTACTACGCCATTCTGAACAAAGAAAACCTCGAGCTCTACGGCAAATACAAGGAGCTCGCCGATCGGTACCCCAGCCTCTTCCTCGTAGGTCGCCTGGCCGAGTACAAATATTATAATATGGACGCCATCGTGGCAAGAGCTCTGGAGCTCTGCGACCGCCTCATCTGATCTCCGCGCCCATAATTAAGGAGAAATTTATGAAGTATATCACTTTTGCCGTGCCCTGCTATAACTCCGCGGCATATATGAAAAAGTGCTTGAATACCCTGCTGACCGCAGGCGAGGACGCCGAGATCATTATAATCAACGACGGCTCCACCGATAACACGGGAAAGATCGCCGACGCGTACGCAAAAAAGTTTCCGAGCATCGTCCGCGTTGTCCATCAGGAGAACGGCGGCCACGGTGAGGGCGTAAATCAAGGCCTTCGC